>DATLYA010000094.1:0-13140 GCA_035575235.1 Candidatus Methylomirabilota bacterium | reverse complement strand
ACCGGTTATCTGCGCGGCAAAAAATTGCTTGACGGGTACTGGGATCGCGTGGCGAAGAGCGGAAAAGATGAATCCCCGTACCGCGGCGCCTTCGCGCAGACTATTTGTGTGGCGGAGACCGACGCGGAAGCCGAAAAGCTCTACGCTGAGCATGTCAGCTACTTCTACAATCGTTGCCTGCATATTTACGGCGGGTTTGCCGATGCGCCGGGCTATCGCACGATCAAGACGCTGCAGGCGAACGTGTTGACCGCCCTTAGTGAAGACGTCCAAAAGCTGTTCCCGACGCTCACCTGGAAGCAATTACTTGACGAAGGATATGTGATTGCCGGCAGCCCGGAGACGGTGCGCCAGCGTATGGAAGAGCTGATTAAGGGACTGCATATAGGGCACGTGTTCTGCCTCATTCATGTCGGCAACATGCCGGACTGGAAAACTCGTTACTCGACTAAACTCTTTGCGGAAAAAGTCATGCCGCATCTGCGCAACATGTGGCCGGAGTGGAAAGACGACAATCGCTGGTGGTGTAAGCCGATGGAGAACCGCTTAGAGCCGGAAAAGACTATTGAGCAAGCGCGACAGGACGGGAGGATCCCGTTATGATCGTGAGAAAACTCGAGACTAAGCGCGGCGCGAACATCCGCGTCTTTGAAGGCGGCAGCGGCGCGCCTCTGGTGTTCTTTCATGGCGCCGGTGGATTCTTTGCTGAGAATCCCTTCCTTGATCAGCTTGCAGAACGCTACCATGTGTTTGCCCCTGAGCTGCCCGCTTTTGGCGAATCGACCGGCGAGGAACTGCTTGAGGATATGCTGGATTTCGCCTTGCACGGTTGGGACGTGGTGACGGCGCTGGGCTTATCAAAGCCCCATCTCATGGGACATTCCATGGGCGGCATGATCGCGGCTGAGATGGCGTGTCTCGCGCCCAATGACCTCGCCAGGCTTGTGCTCGTAGCGCCGGCTGGTCTCTGGATCAATGAGCATCCGATTCCCGACATTTTTGCCTTCCTGCCCCACGAATTCGCGCAGTACCTGTTCCATGACCGGGCACAGGGCGAGGCGCTGCTTACCGGCGGCCTTGATCTGAAGAATCAAGACGCGCTCGCGGAGTTTTACATCGCCAACTCGAAGCGACTCAGTATGGCGGGAAAGATTCTTTTCCCTGTGCCGAACCGTCGCTTGTCGAAACGGCTGTATCGCTTAACCGCGCCGACGCTGCTCGTCTGGGGCAAAAGCGACAGGTTGATTCCGCCTGTGTACGCGGAGTATTGGAAGAAATCGATTCCGCAGGCGCAGCTTGTGATGCTCGACAATGCTGGACATATGCCGCCCTACGAACAGCCTGCAGCATTTGTGGCGGCGGTGACAAAGTTCCTCGGCTAACCCAATCTTTATTCCCCTGGCGGTTTCAGGTCCCTCTCTCCTTGTGAGAGAGGGAGACGGCTAGGGAGCCGCCGCTGAAACTGACTCCTCTTCTCTCTCCTCTCATTGGCGTCGGGTAGGTGATCTCCTTGCCTCCGATAGTGTTTTTCAGCAATTGAGAGACCCTCAACGCGCCCCTCGATTTTCTGCTGGGAGCGTAAGCCGGGGCTCCCGGTTGCTCCACGCTGCACGGATCAGTGACAGTCGCGCGCTCCGCTGCTATGAAGACCCAGACTTCTCCTATAGAGAACCTGCCGGGTAAAATAGTGTACAATGAGACCATGAAGACCGAAGGCCTGCGGGTCGAGCCGCTTCGCGCGCCATCCTTCCCGACTGGAATAGCGGTTGAAGCCCTGCCTGTGAGCGGCGAGACGCCTGACTTGTTCCCAGGTCAGCGGCTGACGGCAACGGTGCTCGCATTCCATGGCCAGCAAGCGCTGATTGATTTGCAGGGGGTGCAGACCACTCTGGTGACTGCTTTACCCGGCCTCAAGGTAGGCAGTGAATTGTTTATGACGGTCGCTCAAGTTGCCCCGAAGTTGTTGCTGGAGATAGCGCCAGGGCAGGCCAATTCGTCTCCTGCGCTGCCGCCTCTCGCTGTCGGACAAGAAGTCAGCGCTGCCGTTGTTGAGCAATTGCCGAATGGCGTTGTGCTCATTGACCTGCAAGGCGCGTTGCTTGAAGCCGAAGCTCCGGATGCGCTGCCGCTGGGAAACACCTTCTCAGCTTGGGTTGAACAAATACATCCACAGCTCATTTTGCGTCTCCTCCCTGGGACAGAAGAGGAAAACCGCGCTGATTCAGTTCAACATATACAAACTGAAGCCGCTCGCTTGTTACGTGCCCGTATTGCTCATCATACGACCTCGGCGGAAAGATTGATAGAATTGACACAAGAGTTGACTGCGCTTATGGAGCGTTCTCTCCAGGAGAACATGCCGCCGAGCCTGACAAGGCTACAAGAATTCATTAAAACACTTCTCCCCGACCATGAGCCGCCTACTGCCGAGCGGCTGGCGGCGTTTATCCGTGACGGCGGGTTACACTACGAGGCGAAACTCGCGCGCCTTATGGAAAGCAACCCGCAGGCGTTGTCCCGAGCTGTCGAGGAGGACCTGAAAGGGTTGCTCTTACAGGCCTTGCACGATCTGGAGTCGGCTTCGCCGCAACAGACTGATACAACTCTGGTCCATCATCTTGAATATATCGAGAGCCAACAGGCCGTCAATTTGCTTGCGCAGGCGCGAGGCGAGCCGTATCGAGTGCAGATCCCGTTTTACACCGCTCAGGGGTTGACGACCGCGTTTCTTGCTATTGAATCTGATAACGACGGCCAAGGAGAGTGGGAGAACGGGAACGCGGGAGCGCAGGAGAAGGGGTACACGATACTGTTCTTTCTTGAATTAGAAGACTTTGGGCAGACACGAATCGAGGCGCGTATTGGGAAAAAATCGCTGTGGGCGGCGTTTTATGTTGACCAAGGCGCTTCTGTCGCCTTACTGCAACAGGAGCTGCCGGCATTTCGTGAGATACTGCAGTCGCTTGGTTATGAGGAGGTGTTGCTTGTTGCGAAGCCCCTGGAGCAGCTGTCGCCTGAGAAGCGGCAGCAATTCGAGACGCTCACGGTTGGCGTACCGCCCTCTGTGCGCTTGCTCGATGTCAAGGTGTGATATGGCGCGGACTTCACCCCAAGCAAAACGTGCTGTTGCTCTTCGCTATAAACCGGGCGAAGACCATGCGCCAAAAGTCGCTGCCAAAGGGAAAGGCTATCTAGCAGAAAAAATTATAGAGATGGCGCGAGCCCACAAGGTTCCCGTCCGGGAAGATAAAAATCTCGTCCAGATTCTCTCGCGCCTGGAGTTGGAGCAGGAGATCCCGCCTGAAGTCTATCGCGCCGTGGCTGAGATTCTCTCGTTTATCTACCGGTTAAGCCAGCGGCGCGCGCCTTCGTGAGTGAGGCGCAATTAAGGAGAGAACCTTTCGGGAGTGTCATGCTGAGCCCTTCGGCTCCGCTCAGGATAAAATTCAGCGAAGAATCTCAAAGAGGCAGGAACAATACGAGATTCTTCGCTTTCAGGTGCACAGCGAGGGTAAGTGGCGGCTCACTATGCCGCTGTCGCGGCTCGGCTCTTCGCCAGGGCCGAAGCCTCCTTGGTCGTAATGCGCATGCCGTAGAAGGAACGCCACACGAACACGAGCGAGACGGCAAAGAACACTGCTGCTAGCAGCCGCGCGGTGCCAGGCGCTAACGTGATCGCCAACTCCACTGCCAGCAATCCAAAGAGCGTGGTAAATTTGATGACCGGATTCATCGAGACTGAGGAGGTGTCTTTGAACGGATCCCCCACGGTATCGCCCACCACCGTGGCGGCGTGCAGCTCTGACCCTTTTTCTTTTAGTTCAACTTCCACCACCTTTTTCGCATTATCCCAGGCTCCACCCGCGTTGGCCATGAAAATGGCCTGGTACAAGCCAAAGAGCGCAATCGATACGAGATAGCCAATAAAGAAATACGGCTCTAGACAGGCAAAAGCCAGCGTGCTGAAAAAAATGGTAAGAAAGATGTTAATCATGCCGCGTTGAGCATACAACGTACAAATTTCTACCACCCGCTTGCTATCCTTGGTCGACGCCTTTTCCGTCCCCTCCAGTCTGATATTGGCTTTGATGAATTCCACCGCGCGATAGGCGCCAGTGACCACCGCTTGGATAGAGGCGCCGGTGAACCAGAAGATGACCGCACCGCCCGTGATCAGGCCCAGCAAGAACGGCGCATGCAAGAGCGAGAGGGACGCCATTTTCTCGGCTTGCAGGCCGGTCAGCAGCACGATGATGGAGAAGATCATCGTCGTGGCGCCCACCACGGCCGTGCCAATCAGCACCGGTTTGGCCGTCGCCTTAAAGGTATTGCCGGCGCCGTCATTCTCTTCGAGATGCGTTTTCGCTTTGTCAAAGTGCGGCTCGAAGCCAAACTCTCGTTGAATGGCCTGCTTGATGTTGGGGATGTTTTCAATGAGCGACAACTCATACACTGACTGGGCGTTATCCGTCACCGGTCCGTAGGAGTCCACCGCGATCGTGACCGGCCCCATGCCGAGAAAACCAAACGCAACCAAGCCAAAGGCGAACACGGGCGCTGGAGTAATGGCAAAAGAGGATTTCATCAGCGCCCCGAGTCCTTCGCCGCTGACGAGAAAGGCAATCCCCATGAGGGTGATAATCACGAGGCCCATCCAATAAGCGCTAAAGTTGCCCGCCGTAAAGCCGGAGAGCACATTGAGGGAGGCGCCGCCTTCGCGCGAAGAGGTGACCACTTCGCGCACGTGGCCGGACTCCGTGGAGGTAAAAACCTTGATCACTTCTGGAATGATGGCGCCTGCCAGCGTGCCGCAGGTGATAATGGTAGAGAGTTTCCACCACAGTGACCCGTCGCCAAGGTTGCCAATGAGGAGCTTAGAGACGAGGTACGTCAACCCTACCGAGACAATGGAGGTCACCCACACCAGCTGAGTGAGGGGCGCCTCGAAGTTCATGTGGACGGCATTAGCATACCGTCCCCTCACGATACTCTCGTTGAGCAGGTACGAAAGCGCTGAGGCAATCACCATCATGATGCGCATCATGAAAATCCACACCAGCAGCGGCACCTGGGCGGCGGGCTCCACCGCCAGGAGAATGAACGCGATCAGCGCGACTCCTGTGACGCCGTAGGTTTCAAAGCCGTCAGCACTTGGCCCCACCGAGTCACCGGCATTATCCCCTGTACAGTCAGCGATCACGCCGGGGTTGCGTGCATCGTCTTCCTTGATACGGAAGACGATCTTCATGAGGTCGGCCCCAATATCGGCAATCTTGGTGAAAATGCCGCCCGCAATGCGCAACGCGGAAGCGCCCAACGACTCGCCAATGGCAAACCCGATGAAGCAGGAACCCGCGTAGCCGCTCGGGACAAAGAGGAGAATGCAGAGCATGATGAAGAGTTCTACGCTGATCAACAACATGCCGATGCTCATGCCCGCTTTCAGCGGGATGGCGTAGCAAGGGTACGGCTTGCCTTCGAGCGCCGCAAAGGCCGTACGCGAGTTCGCAAAGGTGTTGACCCGAATCCCAAACCA
Organism: Candidatus Methylomirabilota bacterium; assembly: GCA_035575235.1. Lineage (GTDB taxonomy): Bacteria > Desulfobacterota > Binatia > Bin18 > Bin18 > SYOC01. The sequence continues at coordinate 7,604 of DATLYA010000094.1, read as the reverse complement.
GGCGACGCCATAGCTGCCCGCGATGCCGACCAGACTAAACAGCAAGATGATGATGACTTGGTTCACAGGGTTCTGTTCCAGGAAGCCAAAATACACGATCATAATGACGCCGATGAGCGCCTCCAGCAAGAGAATAAATTTGCCCTGGGTAATGAGATAGGTCTTGCACGTCTCATAGATCAGTTCCGAAATCTCCCGCATTGACTGATGGACAGGGAGATGTTTAAGCTGCTGGAAAATCACCAGCCCGAAGACCAAGCCCAGGACACACACCCCTAAGCCTGCCATCAGCAACTGTGACCCTGGCAGGCCGAGAAACTGTACGGACGAAAGATCGGGCAACACGAGATCTTTCTCACTGGCAAGAGCTGAAGAGGCGGCGAGTGCGGTGCAGAGAGGGGCGAGAATGACGGCGAGCTTGAAACGAAGAGGCCGAAAAGAGAGAAAGTGAGAAAGAAGACGAGAGAATCGCTTCACAATAGTAAAGATATATCCCAGGACGTTGGTCCTAGGGCTCAACATGAACATTGACAGACCTCCTTCAAGAGTTAGCGGCTGAATACGATGAGTGCAGCTGTAGGCTGTCCCTACGCTGATCCTGCCCGGTTGGGATGCCGCGGGGTTAACTCCCTCTTCAACCTGCGACCCGGGAGAGCAGAATAAAGGACAGGCAGGGTATGGTCAACTTCCCCCTGCCGGTTAAAACTGCGCACAGCAGGGGGAGGCGCAAGGGTTCTATTTCTTTTTGCGGGCGCTGCTGCTCCAAAGCATGATGCCCCCGCTGATTGCCGTCGCGGCAAGAATAATAATCACCCACATAGTTGGATCAAGATCCATAGTACTCCCTCCCGAAAAAGAGTTGAAAGGCAGAATCAAGAAGGCAGCGAGAAGAAAGACTCTACCTTACAGAAGGGATCGCTCTCCTGAGCAGAAGGAGGTGAGACTTTGCGAGGATGAAAGATGCGCGGGAAAAGAGGTAGTCCTCTGCGAGCGACAAGAAGACGCGGACTCTGCTCTCCCGTTGCAGCAAAGAACGGCAGGAGAATTGGCTTGGCGATTTTTTTGTTTTGCCGAGCGCAGGAGAGACTGAATTCTTGAGAGACCGAAGAAACTTTTTCTGAGAGATTATCGTCCGGTGAGGAGTGAGGTTCTAGGAGCGCCACGGAAAGATCCACCAGAACCCGCCTGTCCTGCTCTGCTGACGCCAAGACGTTGACCAGGTTACAGGCCGAGACAAATAGGACGGCCCAGATGGAATGGAGAGGAAGGCGACGCCGCCTCATAATCATCACTAAGCGTCCAGCCCACTCATTGTCATAAGACCTTGAGAGGCTGTCAAGCAAGGATAGCGTGTGGAGAGAAAAGCGTTAAAGCGTTAAGGAGGAAGAAGAGAGAAGTGGTTAGGGAGCAGGGGGCGGCGTGGGAAATCTAACGCACACCTCGGTGCCTCGCCCCTGGGCACTGACCACTTGGAACGTCCCTCCATAGGCTTCAGCCCGTTCGCGCATGTACTGCAACCCAAAATGGCCAGGGTATGGCTGCTCAGGATTGAACCCTTTACCGTCGTCTTTGATCATGAGGGAGACACCCGCATGTTCTTGCACGAAGGCAATTTGCACGTTCTTGGCCCCAGCATGTTTTTTGACGTTACGGAGCGCCTCCTGGGTAATGCGATAGAGAATTAACTTCGCCTCATGTGGCAACTGTTGGTCAACATCATCGGTCTGAACGGTCACCTGCAGTGGTTCCTCTTCGACGCCAGCTACGGTATCCGAGACATACTCGCGTATGGCGGCGGCTACACCGAAATCTTCCAGCACGGAGGGATGCAGCTCGTTCGCCAAACCGCGTACGAGTGCAGCAATGTTGTCAATTTCCGCAGTCAGCTGTTGAAACTGCGCGCTATTGTCCGGAGCGCTCCGCGCAATGACCGTCTGGAAACTACGTAATCCTTGCAGGACCTCAAAAAGCTTCTTGCTGATGCGGTCATGCCACTCTTGCGCGACAAGTTTACTCTCTTGCTCTTGCGCCTGTATCAAGCCGTGAAGGAGCTCGCGATGTCTTTTTTCGGCCTCCTGCACCTCTTCAAATCGGCGGGCGTTAGCAATAGCAGTCCTTGCTGCTTCCCTGATTGCCGCAAAGACCTGCTCGTCACGAGCAAGAAAGCCGTTGCGGCCAACTCGATCAGCGAGCAGGAGAAACGCCAGGTGCTGCTGATGACGGATGCTGCCGACAAAAAGACTTTGTCGGGCGAACTCACGCGTGTGCAGCCCCCTAAGGCGGCGATGAAGCTCTTGGGGGGTATTGAGAAGAACTGTTTTGCGCTCAAGCACTTCAAAAAAGAGATCCGTAGGGAGCAAGGCTGCGAGATCATATCCAAGGGAAGGCGGCGCCTGTCCACTCGCAATGACATACTCAGGTTTTTCCTGATTCCGGTCGAGGAGAATAAGCACGGCGCCACGACACGGAATCAGTTTCAACACGGCGTCGACGAGCTGTTGAAGCAGCACGGGAAGATGGAGGCTAGAAAGCGATTGCTGCGCCGTCAACAGACGGCCGTCTCGCTGATCTTTCTCTTCTGCAGCGGTAGACGTCGATTTTGGAGTTGCAAGAGGAGACGACAGGAATTGTTGTCCGAGATAAGCAATCACCCCTACAAGAGTCCAGCGGGTGACCAGGTCGACCCACGGCGCATCGAAACCCAGCCAGGCAAAAAACCCCGCTAATAAAAAAGGAACTCCCCATCCGACGGTTGAGCGCCACCGCATCAGCCACCTCGACGCGAACGCCTCGCACAACAGCCCAACACCTTGTCGCTGCGAGACGCAGAATTAAAGGGCAGTTGAAATTGGGACATTTTTCTCTTTTTTACTCTGTTATCCCCACATTTGTCCAGCGGCGCCATCTCCTGAAGGGGATGCCGTTTCGCGAAAAATTGTAGAGATAGGCCAGGAGAAGAAATAGCGCAACCGCTCGTTCCCTAAACAAGCTGATCGTGCTAGCGTTTTGTACAGGGGAGGGAGGAAGAACTGGTATGACGGTGTGACCGGCGAAGAAGAGCGAAAGGCTCCGCCTATGCGTGCGACGGCGACGGTGCGATTGACAGGAAAAGAACACCCTTGCTGCGAGCGAGTAGCGCAACTGCTGACGCAAAGCCGTGGACGAGAATTTACCGTGTATCTTCCGCCTCTTCCCCCTCGTGTCGTGCGTTGTCGCTATTGCAATAATGAACGCACGGTACGGATGTATGAGCTTGTCCAGCCGTTGCGCTTCTTGGGTGGGCGTCGCGTGGTGTGGATTGAAACTGGCGTAGTAGAGCTGCTGCCGCCCTCCTGACGACCTTCCTACTGCCGTTAACCTCTGGCGACGCATTCTGCAAGGAGAAGCTCCTCCATTGTTTGAACTCCAGCTTGCGTCAAAATCCGGAGAAGGGAGTGCATAAGAACTGACGGCGTATTCCACTGAAGGCGTCCACCAGCTTTCTGATCGAAGGCGACCGCTATGTGGGGTTAGTAAGCGTCCTCCGCGACATCTCGCTGAAAAAGGAGCTTGAGCGGCAACGGGCGGACTTTTTGGCGATACTGACACACGATATTAAAAATCCGATACATGCTATCCTGGGCTGCGCTGAGTTGCTGTGGGAGGACGTGCAACCCTCCTATTCTTCTCCTGCTCTGACACGGCGTCAGATTATCCGGTTCATAGAGCCTCGCTGCGAGGCTCCTTCCTGCTCTAAATTAGCCGCGCACCGGCTGACGACTCTGGCGTAATTGCGCCGTTTGCACCCAGTCAATCGTGAGAGTCTGCGGGTCAATGACCACGCCGTACTGCTCGCGGGCGCCGGCAATCGTGACCTTTTCTCCTCTCACGTCCGCCAGCACCATTTCTGGCGCACGCGTCCAGGGATCGCCATGCCCGCCCGAGCCGCTGATCACATGATAGATGGTGTCCCCGGGCTGCACGTCGAGATGCATATGGGTCTGGCGTGGCAAGACTTTCCCCTCCCGCCCCGGGTTCAAGATGTTGCTCGACAAACCGCCCGGTTGTCCACCGGCTAACCCTTCGGATTGGTTCAGACGGCAGGTGCGCACCATCGCATGGCCCGGTTGCAAGAACCGCCACTGTCGCACCACGGAGAGTGAGCCGCGATATTGACCGGGTCCGCCGCTGTCCGGTAAGTAGCCAAAACGGTCGACCACCAGCGGGTATTCACGCTCCAGCACTTCCGCCGGCACTGCGCCATAGGAGCCAAAGCCCATCGGCGCCACGCCATCGATGCCGTCCTTGCGCGGTCTGCCGCCCCATCCACCAAAGACTAAGTCCATGACCGCAAAGGGACGCCCGTCTTCTGTCTTCCCAGTGAAATGAAGCACGTCACCTGCTTCCCCTGCGATCGGCACTCGGTCCGGCAGCGCTTTGGCTAGCGTGCGAAACACGACGTCGAAAAGGCGAATCACTACCGGCCCTCGTCCGCCTACTGCGGCTGGAAATTTTGGATTCAACAAACAGCCATGCGGAGCAATCACCTGAATGGGGCGCACGAAGCCATTGTTGACAGGGACCTCTGGGCTGGTGATCACTTTGAGTGCGCCGTACACCATCGCTTTGGTCAGACTGAGCGGGTTGTTGAGCGCGCTCTTCTGCTGTGGCGCTGTGCCGGTGAAATCGGCGATCAGCGCATCTCCTTTCACTGAGATCGCCAATCGCAGCGGCAGCGCCGCCTCATTGCCGAAGCCGTCATCTTCAAAGACGTCTTCATGGACATACTCGCCATCCGGAATCGCGCGAATCGCCGTCCGCACCTCGCGTTCCGCGAAGTCAATCATATAATCACAGCATGCGGCAAAGGTCTCCACGCCGTATTTGTCCAGCAGCGTCCCCAGTTCTTGTCCGCCGCGCCAACAGCCCGCGACTTTCGCCTCCAGATCCCCGATCCATTCTTCCGGAGACCGGACGTTGGCCAGCACGGTCTCCAGCAAATCCTCATTGCGGTTGCCTTCATGGTAGATTTTGACAATCGGTAACCGCAGTCCCTCTTCAAAACTCTCGCTGCATTGACTGCTGAAACCGCCGGGGAACCGACCGCCCACGTCGGTATGATGCGAATAGGACAGGTTGAACGCCACTAATTTCTCTCGCCAGAATACCGGGACTACGACTGCCGTGTCAGGCATATGTCCCATCCCAGCGTAGGGATCGTTGACGACAACTACGTCACCGGGTTTGAAGGTCCCGCCGTATTTCTTCAGCACGTACGGCATGAGTTCAATGAAGTTGCCGATTTGAAACGGCGCGGCATACCCGGGGCCGAGTAAGCGCCCTTGACCGTCGCTGATGGCGGCGGCGAAATCGCCAATCCGCACCATAGCTGAACGCCCAGTTTTACACACCGCGATCGCCATCTCCTCGGCAATCGCCGCCAGTTCATTCTTCATGACTTCGACTAAAATCGGATCGAATGCGCGCTCCATAGGTTCTCCTTTGTTCTGCATTCTATGTCTGGTGGGTGTGGCGTCGGGTATTGAGCGCCTCATCTACTTACAACACGGTCAGGATGAGGTTTCCCAGCCCGTCCCGCTGGATGCGCCACCCCGGCGGAACCACGACCGTGGTGTCTGGTTCCTCCACAATCAGTGGCCCATTGATCGGTTTGTCAATATCTTCGCGTCTGCGAATCGGCGTCGTCAACAACCCATGTCGCGGGCCGAAATAGGCTTGCCGCGTCGAGGTCAAAGGGCCGCCATGCCCATTCCCCGCAGGGGAGCGCGTCAAATCGGCAAAGCGCAGACGTGTGGCGGTCGCCGTCGCCCGCAAGCGCAGGCTGACCAACTCAATCGGGTCCTCTCGGCTATACCCAAACTCGCGGTGATGCGCCTCGGTAAACAAACGGGTGAGCGCGGAGCGCAATTCCGTCGCGGTGTCCATCGGGAAGGGCAAGGTCAGTTCGGAAATCTGATAGCCGTATTTCAAATCTGCCGAACGCTCAAACTGCACCACCGTGTCAGGTATGCCCTCGTGGCGTAACTCGGCTCGCGCTCCCTCCTCCATTTCGTTGTAGATCCGAAGAATCGCCGCCGCATCAACTTTGGACAACGGTAACGCCACGCTGCGAAGATAGTCATGACGGAAGTCGGCTAACAACAACCCCAGAGCGCTAAACAGTCCAGGAAAGATCGGCACATAGACCTGCTTCATTCCCAGACTTCCTGCTAATTCGGCGGCATGGATCGGTCCGGCGCCGCCAAAAGCAATGAGCGCAAATTGGCGTGGATCGCGCCCGCGTTCGGTTGAAACCGCGCGCAGCGCCCGCATCATAGCGGCATTGGCGACTTGGGTAATGCCGTAGGCCGCCTGGAGCGGGTCGAGGCGCAACGGCGCGGCAAGTTTCTCTTGAATTGCCTTCCAGGCTGCGTCGCGGTGAATGCGCAGCGTCGAGTCAGCGATGCTGTCCGGGTTCATATAACCCAGCACCACGTTTGCATCGGTGACTGTCGGCTCCTGCCCGCCACGGCCATAGCAGACCGGTCCAGGCTCGGCGCCGGCGCTGTGCGGCCCGACTCGTAACGCGCCGCCGCTATCGATCCAGGCGATACTGCCGCCACCGGCCCCCACTTCAACGATGTCAAGCGACGGCGCGCGTAAGGCATGGCCGCCGCCGCCAAAGAGCCGGGTCGCCACGGTGGTCCCACCGCCGATTTCGCCCCCTGGCTTTTCCAAAGGCGTCCCGTGTTCAATCAGACACGCCTTCGCCGTCGTGCCGCCCATATCAAAGGACAGCGCTTGCGCCGCTCCCGCCTCCACGGCGAGACGCGCGGCGGCGAGCGCTCCCGCCGCGGGCCCAGACTCGATCATGTAGATCGGACGGCGACGCGCGCTCTGCGCCGTCATGATGCCGCCGTTCGATTGCATAATGAGTACGCGGTCGCTGTAGGCAGAAAGATAACGCTCTAACCGGTCCAGGTAATTATTCACGACCGGAATCAGGGCGGCGTTGATCACGGTGGTGCTCATGCGTTCATATTCGCGAATCTCCGGATGGATGTCAGAGGAGAGACACACGACCACCTGTGGCGCGATCTCGGCAATCAGCTTCCCCATCTGCTGCTCGTGCGCAGGATTTAAGTACGAGTTGATAAAGCACACTGCTATTGCTTTCACGTCTTGCGCCAGCAGTTTTTGAATCGCTGCTCGGCCCTCCTCGGGATCAAGGGCGCGTTCCACAGCGCCGTTCCCCAAGATGCGCTCGCCCACTTCCAGGCGGAGCTCACGCGGGACCAACGGCGGCAGGCGATCCCACTCCGCGTCGTAGATGTTGGGGCGACGTTGACCACGCATCTCCAACTCGTCGCGAAACCCCTCAGTCGTGAGGAGACCCGTCACCGCGATTGTGTTCTCGATCACCGCATTGGCGGCGATGGTGGTGCCGTGGACGAAGTTTTCCACTCCTGGCGCGGCAGAGGCTTGCTGTACACAAGCGGCAATATCCTCGCCAACCCGATCAAGCAGTGACAGGACTTTGGCGGTGGTCAGGCGACCATCGTCCCCGAGGACAATCACATCGGTGAACGTGCCGCCAATATCGAACGCAACACGCATACAGACCC
>DATLYA010000093.1:0-4942 GCA_035575235.1 Candidatus Methylomirabilota bacterium | reverse complement strand
GCCGCTCCTAGCGCCTTACCCCTCAAGGTCGCCAGTTGATGTCCCCTCATAATATTCCCTCCTCCCCCACCCAGCCGTTGTCCCGGTAGGCAGAGTTTGTAGCAAAATTTCTTTTTTCTCAGGTTGCTACTTCACTTCCTGTCCCTTGCTGTGCTATAAGGCAGCCTGTCTTCGTGGGGACTGCGCCTCTGGTGTGAAGGGCAATAGCTGGAGTCGCAGCGGAAAGTCATAACAAAGAGGTTAAAATTTTGTAACATTTTGGTAACGGTGGGCCATGGGCACTGAGCCTTTTTCCGTTCCCTCTGTCCTGTTGGACGCCGTTAATCAACGGCTCCGACGCAATGGCCAGTCAATTCCTTTGACGCCAAAAGCGTTCGCGGTGTTGCGCTACTTGTTAGAGCGCCCGGGCCAATTGGTCACTAAGGAAGAACTTCTCAATGCCGCCTGGCCAGGGACCTATGTCAGCGACGCCGCGCTGAAGGTGTGTATCCGCCGCCTTCGTCAAGCCCTCGGTGACCTGTCTCATCCTCCGAAGTACATCGAAACTGTCCATTGGCGCGGATATCGATTGCTGGTCCCTATCCCGACCACAGCTTCGCCAGTTCAAAGTTCAAGGGCCAAAGGTCAAAGTCAGGAAGAAGGAGGTGATAGCCAGCATTCAGTAGCCAGTAGTCCGCATGAGAACAATCACAATGCAAAAGGCGAAAATATTGGCCAGGCTGAAGACCTGCGGCTGCAGGCTTTAGGCTCGCCCCCCTCTCCTCCCTCTGGGCTTCAGCCTGAGGCCCGCACCTTTCCTCAGCACTTAGCACTCAGCTCTCAGCACTTTCTTTCTCCGACACCTTTGCTGCCCGGGCGAGACGAAGAGCTCGCGCAACTGCACAATGTATTAGAAAAAGCGCGCAACCGCGAGCGGCAAACCGTCTTTCTCACCGGCGCGGCGGGCATTGGCAAGACTGCGATTGTGGAGGCGTTTCTTGCCGATGTGGCCAAGCTCCCTCACGTCGTAACCGCCTGGGGTCAGTGCATTGAACATTACGGTGCTGGCGAGTCTTATCTCCCTGTCTTGGAAGCGCTTCACCGCCTCTGTCGCACGGCTGGAGGCGAGCGGTTAGTGGCCGGCTTGCGCCGCCACGCCCCCCTGTGGCTGGCGCAACTGCCCCCGTTGCTGAGCGCGGGCGAACGCCGACAGTTGCGCCGCGAAACGCAAGGCGCTTCACGCGAACGCATGCTGCGAGAAATGGCCGAGGCCGTGGAGACGCTCACAGAAACCATAACGCTTGTGTTGGTGCTGGAGGACTTGCACTGGAGCGATCACGCGACGCTGGATCTCCTCTCCTTTCTCGCACGGCGCAGTGAACCGGCGCGTTTCCTCATCCTCGGCGTGTACCGCCCGGAGGAGTTGCCACAATCAGGGCATCCGCTCAAGAAAATCAAGCAGGATTTACAAACGCATCGCCAATGTCAAGAAATGCTCGTGCCGCCGCTTTCACCAGACGCCATCGACCTTTACTTGCGCAAGAGCTTTTCCAATCACGCCTTTCCAGCTGCGCTGATCTCGTTACTCCATAAACGCACCGGCGGCAATCCCTTGTTCTTGGTCAACATGATTGAACACTTTTTGGCGCGCGGCCTTATCCTCAACGGCGGGTCGCAATGGCGCCTCACCTGCACAGTGGACGACCTCCACACCGAAACGCCTGCCAGCATTCAACATATCATCGAGGCGCAAATCGATCGGCTGACCCCGCAAGAGCGGCGCGTGCTTGAAGTCGCAAGCGTTGCCGGCATGGATTTTTCCGCCGCGGCGGTGGCTGCAGCGTTGGAAACCGACCTTGAGCACATAGAGGCGTGCTGTGAAGAATTGGCGCGGCGCGGCCAGTTCTTACGTGCTCAAGGCGTAGATGAATGGCCTGACGGTACGGTCGCGGCGCGTTATGAGTTTATGCACTCGCTCTATCAACAGGCGTGGTATGAACGCGTAACTGCCGGGCGGCGCGTGCGACTGCATCAGCGCATCGGCGAATGCAGCGAGCGCGCGTATGGCGAGCAGGTGCGCCAGATCGCCGCGGAACTCGCCGTGCATTTTGAGCGCGGACGCGACCTGCAACGCGCGATTCGCTACCGCTACGACGCGGCGGACAACGCCGCTCGTCGGTTCGGGTATCAGGAAGCGATCTCCCATCTGCTGAGAGGCCTGGAATTATTGTCCACGTCTCCTTCTACTCCGGAACGAACTCAACAAGAACTCGCATTCCAAAGCGCCTTAGGCGCGGCACACCTCGCAACCCAGGGGTATACCGCGCCCGCCGTGGAACAGACGTATGCGCGAGTGCATACGCTTTGCCGACAGACAGTCACGACGTCACCGCACCTTGCTTCAGTCATCCACAATCTTTGGATCTATCATCTTGCACGGGCAGAATTATCTACCGCCCAGGGACTGGCTGAACAACTCTTGCACCTTGCCCAACACGAGCAACCTGACGCCTCACTGATAGAAGCCGAGCGCATGCTCGGTCAGACATGCTATTTTTTAGGAAATCTGCCTGAAGCGCGTCGGTATTTAGAGCGCAGCTTCACGCGTTACAATTCTCAGGACTATGCCCTCCACATTTTTCTGTATGGACAGGATCCTGGCGTCGTGTGCCTTGCCCAGAACGCCAGGACCCTGTGTCTTATGGGGTATCCCGAGCAGGCGATCCAGCAAGCCCATGCAGCAATCGCCTTAGCGCAAGAAATTGCCCACTCCTATAGTCTGGCGCTAGCGCAGTATCAGGCGGCAGTGATGTATCATGGGATACGCAACATTGCGCGTATGCAGGCGATCCTAGAAGCGACGGTCGCTCTTTCACCGGAACATGGTATTCCGTACTGGCTCTCTTCTATGGAGGTGCTGAAAGGATGGGCGCTGGCCAACCAAGGCGAACTGCATGCAGGCATGCAGATGGTTCGCCAGGGACTCACCATGTCTCGGGAAGTTGGCACGGCGCTGAACCGCCCCTATTCTCTCGCCCTGCTTGCCGAGCTATGCGGCGCGGACGGCGCAGCGGCGGAAGGGCTTGCTTTGCTGCGCGAGGCTCAAGACCTGGCGGGAGCAAATGCCGGTTATTTCTACCTCGCAGAAATCTATCGACTGCAGGGCGTGCTCACGCTCCAACAGTTCAAGGTGCAAAATTCAGGGGTCAAAGTTACCGATCCCCGACCCCTGATCCCCCCTGCCCAAGTCGAAGCCGAAGCGGAAAGGTATTTCCTCAAGGCGCTAGAGACTGCGCGCCGGCAGGGCGCCAAACTACTGGAGCTGCGGGCAGGCGTCAGTTTGAGTCGGTTGTGGCGGCGGCAAGGCAAAGCAGCGCACGCCCGACAACTGCTCACGCCGCTGTACCAATGGTTCACAGAGGGGTTTGATGCTGTTGACTTACGAGAGGCGAAGGCGTTGCTGGAGGAACTCGGCTAGTTCACCCTTGAGCCTTCAACTTTGGACCTTGTACTTCCTCGATCGGCGCTTTCTCGATTGGCTCAAAAGAAGACGGCCAGAGCGGCAGGCGCGCTCGGACGAGGGCGATAAGACCGGCAAGGGTGACCGGCGCCAGCTGGGCGAGGTGAGCAATAATAGAAAATCCTAACGCTTCCGCTTTCGGAACGGAGAAGAACGATAACGCCAGCACTGTCGCGTACTGAAAAGTACCGACAAATCCAGGCGCAGCAGGGAGAGCGGCGGCAAACACAGTAAAGATTGTCACGAGCAGCGCAGCTTCGAACGGCAGCGAGAATCCACACGCGCGCAACAAGACCCAATAGTATCCTACGAGCGCAAACCATACGGCGAACGACAGCAGGAGCACCCAGATCAATGCAGAAGGGCTGTGCAGGGATTGCAGACCACTGACAAATCGTTCAGCCGTTGCAGCGAAACGCTCAGGCAACCACATCATTCCGCGTCCTCTCTGGCGAGCCAACCACGCCCCGGCCATGAGCACCACTACACACGCCGCAAGAATAGTCCAATTCGTCCGCGCCACCCATTTCGGCAAAGAAAACTGCGAGAGGGTGAGGATCGTCAGCACGCCAACGGCAACGGCGTCCCATACGCGCTCCAGTACAGCCGTGGCCAGCGCCGCGCTAAGGCGCACTGGCGTCAAATGCGCCAGCGCATAGGCGCGCACCAGTTCTCCCACGCGCAGAGGAAGAACATCATTGGCCATGAAGCCAATCAACGAAGCAGACCAGAACGGCCGCAACGGCAGCGTTGCGATTGGTTGCACGAGCCGCCGCCAGCGGCAGGCGCGCAAATAGAAGAGCAGAACCAAAAAACCAATCGCAGGCAGGAGGAGAAAAAGATTCGTCCGGCGTAAAGCGTCGCCAACGGCAGACCACTCAATTCCGTGAATGACAATACCTATACAGATGGCACTAACGACAATCCCGATGAGCGCCTTGGGATCTTTTAGCCCTTTCACTCTCCCACCCCCAGACCACGCCCTATCCCTGCGTTCTCTACCCAAACCCCGCTTATTGGTCGCGTCACTTCCCAAGTCATCGAATTTTTCCTTCAATAAACGGCACTTCGAATACTTTTTCATGGTTGATGGGTCCGTGGCCAAAATACCCATCCTCACCGAACAGTTCGCCGTGATCCGCAGTCACGGTAATGTACGTGTTTGGCGGCGCGAGGTCGAACAGGCGCGCAAAAATTCCATCGAGGTACCGCACCGCCTCAATTTGGCGAGCGCGGAGTTGATCGAGTTTTTCTTGATCGAAGAATTTTACCCCTTGCCCTTGGTCTTCAACGAGTTTTCCACCTACGACCAAATCGTCCATGTGTTTGAAGACGCCATGAACGCCGTGGATTTTTGGCCAGGTATTTTCTGGCTCGTCCGGCAACGCATATGGATAGTGCGTTTCTCCAACATTGAGTAGGTAAAACGACGGCCGTTCTGGA
>DATLYA010000092.1:0-15168 GCA_035575235.1 Candidatus Methylomirabilota bacterium | reverse complement strand
TCTGGCGGCTTGAACGCCAGCACGATGCGGTCGCGTGGCACTCCCGCCGCGACAAGTTCTTCCGCAATACTGCCTTCCGTCCCATCGTGTTGAATCCAAATCTTCTCTTGGCGGATATCAATGTGGATGACGCTGCCGTGAATACGATACGGTCCATTCCATCCCGCGTAGCTCAGCTCATAATGATCGTTGGCTTCATCAAAGATCACCTCAACCTGTACCTCGCCGCGCGCGGAGCGGTACTGCGCGTATTGGCGGATCAAGCGCTGGATAATCTCGCGGTACTGCTTTACGGTTTCCATTTGACAATAGCCTCCTGCTGCGGGTCGAACGCAAGGCACGCAATAGTCAGATCTTCCATCACCGGCCGGGCAATCGGTTCCTCCAAAGTACTGACAAAGACGCTGTAGGGAACAGCAAGGAAGAGCTTTCGCTCAGGCTCAAAACGGCTCAGCAGCGCTCGGTAGAGCGCGTATTGTCCAACCGCCATTTCCAACTCACGCACGTCCGAGGGACCTTGAAAGCTTTTAATTTCGACTGCGATTTTCTCCTGGCCTTTTTCGGCTGCCAACACTCGTTCTGCCCCCAAGTCTACAAACACGTTTCTCTGTCCAAAAGTGAGCGTGTACGGATCGTGAGTGATAGTCCACCCGTCCTTGATGAGAGCACGCTTGACGACGTCATGATAAGTGTCAGGAGCCGGCATAACAACAGTTGTACGAGAAAGTTTTCTAGAAGAACAGCCTAGCTTACTTAATTACGTCATACTACGACCCCAAAGGCGCTGAAGGCTTCGGCGCCAAAGACTTGCAAGAGGCCAAGGCGTTGCAAGAGTTGGCCTAACCCCGAGATTCCAGGCAAAACCGGGAAAGAAATAAGGCTCCATCGCTCAAGCTCATCATATGAGGTAAGCTATCCGTGCTTCTCCGCGGAACAAACAATAGTGAGGCGAACATGCAGATAGACCTGAAAGAGTTTAGCAAGTACATCCAGGATAAATCCTTGTCTCAGCTTTTACATCGCGCCAGAAAAGAGAGCCTCAAACGAATTCTCGCCCATGAGGAGACCTTAGAAGCATCTCGAAAAAAACCAGCACAGAAATGAACAGGAACGAGATAGGTGCTCTATATCGATACCTCAGTTCTTCTCGTCTATACCCTTACTCAAGCTGTCGAAAAAGATCGTTCTCCTGCTACAAAAGCCTTCTTTACCAAAATCGCATCAGGTTTCGTAACAGAGCAAGAATAAGGAGGACACAATGGCATATCAACAGTTACGGCTTGATCAGGTAACGGTGGCGGCCACGGGATTCAAGGGCCCTGAAGGAGTCACCGTCGATCGCGAGGGCAACGTATATGGGGGCGGTACAGATGGAGTCATTCGTAAACTCTCTCCGGACGGGAAGGTCACCGAATTCGCACGCACGGGAGGTCGGCCTGCGGGCATGGCGCTTGATCGCCAGGGCAATCTCTTTGTCTGTGATGTTGGCAAAGCTGCGGTATTGAAGATCACTCCTAGCGGAACGATGAGTGTGTTCGCTGATCAAGTAGGGAATGTAAGACTCACCTTACCGAATTTTCCCGTCTTTGACGCTGAGGGAAATCTCTATGTATCAAATTCGACTGACCACGTGCTCTCTAGCATCGAGGAGGTAATGGCCGAGATTCGCAATCCTGTACCCAAAGGGACGCTCGTGCGTTTACGTCCGGATGGGCGTGGTGAGGTAGTCGCCACTGGATTATATTTCGCCAACGGCACGGCCATTGATCCGAAGGAGGAGGCAGTCTACGTGTTGCAATCCACGCAAAATAACTGCGTGCGTGTGGCGATGCGCAAAGATGGAACCCACGGCGCCCCAGAACAGTACGGTGAAAACTTAGGCGGACTGCCGGACGGCATGGCGTTCGACGCAGAAGGATATCTCATTGTGACACTACCCATGAATAACCGCTTGGTTGTTCTTGATCCCCAAGGCAAGTTGTCAATCTTACTCGATGACCCAGAGGGCAAGAAAACCCAGGGGCCAACCAACTGCGCTTTTGGCGGTCCGCAGTTTGATGACCTCTACATTGCCCATCTCGAAGCGGATCATATCGCGAAAGTGCATCTTGGGCGGAAGGGTCATCCGCTCTACGATCGGCGGTAAGAAATTGGGCAGGCGCAGGAGCCTGTCCCTCCTCGCACGGATGGTTTGAGCAAATTGGGCCATTAACGAACGAGCGCAGAGATCTCCACGTCGCTAATCGTCCGCACGGGTGATTCCGAGGAATCTCAAGCTGGCAGGAACACTATGAGATTCTTCGCCTCTACCGCGTTTCGGCTCAGAACGACAACCCTTCAACTTCTTGTGGACGCAGGGCTAGCTCAGTGCTCCGCCGTTATTTTGAATAGTAAATCCTCCATCAACAACCACTGTGGCGCCGTTGATGTATGAGGCGGCGGGAAGGACAAGGCTGAGCGTCGCGTGCGCAACCTCTTCAGGGTCACCATAGCGCTTCAGCGGCACGCGCCGACGCGCAAACGTTTCTTTTGCTTTATCAGGAATCGAAGCGGTTAAGGCAGTGTGAATCGCGCCGGGACAAATACAGTTCACCGTCACGCCCTGCGCTCCCAGTTCAACCGCGAGCGCGCGGGTCAGCCCAACCACACCGTGCTTGGCCGCCGTGTAGGGACTGGCGAAGGCGCTCCCGCCGACTCCTTCAGTCGATGCAATATTGACGATGCGCCCGGCGCCGTTTTTCGTCAGATAGGGTAAGGCGGCGCGAATGAGCCGGTGATGAGCTGCGAGATTGATAGTCAAACAACGCTCCCACACTTCCTCATACCGGCTGCTTTGAATGCGCACGCCGGCGTCGACGCCGGCGTTATTGATTAAAATGTCTAAGCCACCGAAGTGCTCGGCAATCTCAGCCACGGTCGGCACAATTTTCTCACTTTGGGTGAGATCCAATGTCCAGCCCTTGGCGATTCCCCCCGCTTCGTTAATCTCCCTTACCACTGTCGTCACCCCTTCACCGTTGCGATCAAGGATAGCAACTTTTGCCCCTTCATCAGCAAAGAGATGCGCCGTCGCCAGGCCCATACCGCTAGCGGCGCCGGTCACAAGCGCGACTTTTCCTGCAATAGAACGACTCAGTTTTGTCAGTCGTGCCATAGCCTCATGCTCCCTTCGATTAAACTGCCCTCTTCTCATAAGGGGCTGAATATCCCCGTCAAGCGCGGCAAGAGGCATTCTCATTTGCTCTGGCTTTTTGCGCTTGCCTATTCACGAGCAAAGACTGGCTTTTATGATTTAAGCTGAACAGACGAACTTGCCGCCCATGCCGCAAGTCATCGTGCGCACTATTCCAGAAACCGGGCGCAAGTCGCTCTCTATCGCGTCACACGCCGGACGCATTCTCGGAATGCCGGAGAAGGAAGGCGCGCCTTGCTAGATGAGCTGATGGCGCATGCAACACAGCGACAATTCGTGTACACGCACCGGTGGCGGGTTCAGGACCTCGTCATATGGATCAGTGCGCGAAGCCTGGTCCGGCAGACAGCAGTGAATTGCATGCACATCAGTTGTCTACGGTATCCGGTGTGCCGTTATTCGGAGTATACATCTGGCTGTTATTACATATCTGGCCGCCTGCGTCCTCAAACCAAGCGCTCGCTATCGGTCTGCTGTGGCTCGGCTTGACCATCGCGTTTGAGCTCTCGTTCTTTCACTACGTGATGGGACACCCATGGAGCAGGCTGCTATATGAGTACAGTATCTTCACCGGGCGGGTGTGGGTGGTGATTCTAATCTGGATGACCGTCGCGCTGTATGTGTTTTAATAGTGGGCGTCTTTCGCCGCTACGTGCGGTTCCCCACCGCTGCCGCCACGAGACGCCGCAGGGCAATGTCCGTCGCCTCATCCGCAGGGAAGAAACTCTCGACCCGCACGCCCTGCAACGTGATATCGTAGGGCGTGCCCAAGGTGGTCAAGGTCGTGAAAAACCGCAGATCCATCTCCCCCTTACGGAAGTGAATCGCCAGAAACGGCACCGGCGAGGCGTGCAGATCAAGGGTCCGCCAGTGGTGGGGCACGTCGGGATAGGAGAGCAACTCTTCTAACAGCGCGTCTGTCTCTGCATCCCCACATCCATGACGCGCCTCGCGATGCAGCAACTGACCGAGCGCTGCCGCCGTCGCCTCCCAATTCACAATGTACGGACGAAACGCCTGGGGGTGAAACATCAGGCGCATGGCGTTGGGCGGCCCCAACGCCGCCACTGCTACAGGATCCAGAAAATACTGTTGGATGCAGGCGCTTCCCTCATTCACCTTGAGGACATTCCAGTGGCGGTCGAGCACCAGGGTGGGATACGGCTCCTGCTGGCGGAGGATAAAGTCGAGCGCCCGGTGGAGATGGGCCATCGCTGGCGCATCAAACCCAGTCTCGTGATAGAGCGGTGCGTACCCTGCGGCGATGAGCAGTGCATTGCGCTCGCGCAGTGGCACGTCCAGCACGTCCGTGAGCAGGATGACCATCTCGCGACTTGGTTGGGCGCGCCCGGTTTCGAGAAAACTGAGGTGGCGGGCGGAAATCTCCGCCTCCAACGCCAGGTCTAACTGACTCCAGCGCCGTCGCATCCGCCACTGTCGGAGTAATGGTCCGAAGGCGCTCCGTGCCCCCTTTTCTTTCGCTCGTACAACTCTCCGTGTGGATGGCATGCCAGGACTGTACCCCGTGCTCGCACAGAAAAACATTACCTCTGAAGGAATTGCATCGCGCGGTGTCACGTCCTACGGTCGACGCACAGCGCAGAGAGGGAAATGGGTATGACTGCGAATCCACAGGCTGAGAAGGGGCCTATTGTCACTGACGATGCAACCACAGAGAGCGTTGGAGGCGTAAGTGAAAGGGCAGGCATTCTCGCGGCCATCGTCTCCAGCGCGCTCGGCGGTACGGCCGTCGCCATGACACGCTATCTACACGGGCCAATCGATGCTGTCACCTTGGCGGCCTTCCGCTTTGGCATCGCGTTTGTGCTCTTGCTGCCGCTTGCCCTTGCCTCGCAGAGCAAGTGGCCACAAGGTCGAGACTGGCTTGGGGTCGCAGCACTGGGAGTCCTGTTCTTTGGGATTTTCATTGTGATCTACAACGTCGCACTGCACTATACGACTGCCGCGCGAGGTTCTCTGGCCCTCTCGACACTCCCCTTCGTGACGATGCTGGTCGCAGCGCTCTGTGGACGCGAAGCACTTACCGGACGGAAAACGACTGGCGTGCTGATTGCAATCACAGGGGTGGCGCTGGCGCTGGGAACCGGCTTGGCGACCGCTCCAGTAGGTGCGTGGCGAGGCGATCTCTTCATGAGCGGCGGGACGCTCTGTATGGCGCTCTACACCGTGTGGTCCCGACCTCTCATGTTGCGCTCCAGCCGCCTGGGCTTCCTCACTGCTGGTATGGGCCTCGGCTCAACGGCCAGTGCACTGGTTGCCTGGTACAGGGGTGGCTTTGCGGCCACGTACAGTCTGAGTTTGGTGCAGTGGCTGGCCGTGCTCCTGATTGGCACGCTTGGGGGTGCCGCAGCGTTCTACTTATGGGTGTACGCTCTCGAACGCACAACCCCAACCCGCATGGCCAATACCATCACCGTGAACCCGATCACCGCCTCACTCATTGCAGCTCTGCTGATTGGTGAAGCGATTGGCCTGAGTCTCATCCTCGGAATGGTGGCAGTCGGGGTCGGGATCTGGATCGCCTCGACCGAGCAGCGAGGCGCATCTGAACACACACAGATCGCCGTGAAAAATACTATCAATGAGTGAGGAACATGATGAAGTATTTTGAAGATGCCGCAGAGGGCGATACGTTTGTCTCTCAGAATACCTACCGTGTCACGGCTGAGGAAATCAAAAGCTTCGCGACACAATGGGACCCACAGCGCTATCACCTCGATGAAGCTGAAGCCCAAAAGGTGGTGGGGCAGTTGTTTGCACCCGCGTTGCTGACCCTGTGCATCAGCTTCAAGCTGACACATGACTCAGGATACTTTGAGATCGTGCCAGCGGCAGGGTTGGGGATAGAGGAGATCCGCATTCCCAAGCCGGTCTTCGTCGGCGATGAGCTGCACGCCAAGGTGACGGTCATGGCTAAGCGCGACTCCCAGAGCAGGCCCGGGTTAGGACTGCTCAGCCATAAGACCGAAGTGTGCAATCAACACGGGGAGCTAGTGTTGAGTTATGTGGTGCCCTCGCTCGTGTACAAACGTCCGGTTTAACTGTGCGGCACGTGCACATGAGAGTAGCGGAGCGCGTGCGCTTTCTCATTCGTATTGCGCTAGTTCTATGGGCGTCGCTGGCTATTGCCCAGCCAGCGAGCAAAACGTGGAAGACGCTTGACGAGCTGTCCCCCGAAGACCTGCAGCGACTCGACCTCCGGGGCGATACACCGCGTGATGCATTGATTCCCTATTTGCCTGCCGAACCGTATCCCTTTACTCCGCCGTACACCGCCGAAGAACTGGGCTACCTCGCCTTTGCGCTCGATAGTCCACGGCCACGGTTCTCGCACCTCTGGCTCAGCACCGTGCAAACGATGACCGCAGATGGCTATATCCTGAGTACGAACAAGAATGCCACCGCTATTCTCTACCTGCCAACCGATGTACCTGCACTCCTGCGGTTGGCTCCCGGACAGGCGTACATGCGCGCCGTGCAGCAGTTTACCCACCCGCCAGAAGCGGCGGGGCGACAGGATCTGTGGCTGGAGGACCGCACCGATCAGACCTTTACCAAAAAACAAGATCTCTATCGCTATACCCCCAGTTTGCGCCGTATTCGCCGCCAACCCCCGCCGCGACGCGGGGACCGCTTGCCGAATACCGCCTTCACGTTCGATGATCTGCAAGGCCGTGATCCCTGGGAGTTTTCCTGGAAGGTGCTGGGCACGGATGTGTTGTACCACACCATTCGTTTTCCCATAACACGTCCCACGATGACTCTCTCGCGTCCAGACGGCTCGTTCTCTGAGCAAGACACGGCCCAGTTGAAAATGATGGGAGAGGACTACCCTGCCTATCGGCCTGACGGCGGAGTGAACTGTTATGTGGTGGAGGCGCGGCCGCGCCCTGAGTGGCTGCCCGCCTACGATTGCAGCACGATTCTCTACTGGATCGATACCGCGATGTTCTGCCCGTTGCGCATGGAGCAGTATGATCAGGAAGGGAGGCTCGCGCTGGTGGGGGAGCGGCTGGAGCGCCACGAATACCCCGAAGACGGGCGGCTCGGCTACACGGGGCTGATTTTTCTTTTCTGGCGTATTGATGTGGATCTGCTGACGGCGGCTGTGCATGACTATCACAAAAAGATAGACTGGAACGCAGCACAGCGGCAGATCTATTTCACTCCCGAGTTTTTACGCCGGGAGTGGTTTCTCAGCCCCTATAAGACCCAAGCCAATGTCGCAGACCCTGAGCAGTTTTATCTCCGGCCCTCGCTGTATACAGACAAGTTTCCCGAGCAAAGGCACATCGTCTTATCACCACGTACTGCTGCTCGTATCGCCGCGCAGGAAGCAGCCGGACGAGTGGTGTTTGAGATCGATCACTCGATTGAGGAAGGGAGGTCAAGATAAAGAACATCTCTTCAACAAAGAGGAATGGGGTAGCGCAGGGGACGCTAAGAAAAACCGCAGCAGGGAAAGTTATTTTATCGGTCAATTCTACCTCGGGCAGCGAGTCTCTATTAATTCGGAGTTCGTAAAATTTTCGCCAACAGGCAGGACTGAAAATTTTCTGATGATGGAACACCATTAGAGCCGCCATGCAGGTGAGCAGCAGCTCCTTACCTCTTTCTGCTCTTACGACAGAAAGAATGTCGAGCGGCAGGAACAGTCACTGTCCACGCTGGGGCGTTGTAGGCAACGCTCCAGCGCTTATTCACGCAACGCCGATGCTATACAACCGCTTGGCGTTCTCGAAGACGATGTTTCGCGTGATTTCGGCAGGGACGCCGGCGAAATTCTCTTCGATCACTTTTAGTGAATTGGGAAACGTCGAGTCCGCGTGCGGGAAGTCCGACGCCCACATGTAGTTGTCAGCGCCAAAGAATTGCCAGGTTCCCGGGCCCAGCGGATCGTCCTGAAACGTCGCCCAGATGTTCCGCCGCACGTACTCACTCGGCTTGAGCGGCAACTGCTTGGCGCTGGCGACCATAGCGTGCACATGGTCGAGACGGTGCACCCAGTTGGCGATCCAGCCGACGTCGTTTTCCGCCGACACAATCTTCAACGTGGGGAACCGTTCGAACACGCCGCCGTACACCATGCGCGTGAGGCATTGCTCGACGACGTGGATGACATGAATCTGCAAATCTGCAGCGGTCGGCATGAACGCCGTAAGCGGCATGCCGGACACTAGCGGCTTGTGCAGCGAGATCGGCAAGCCCGCTTCGGAACACACGCGCCACAGCGGATCAAAACGCTCATCGCTGTACGGAACATCAATCGTGTCAGAGGCAAGAATAAGCATCCCTTTGAGCCCCATCTTTGCACACCGCTCGATCTCCGAAACATCGGGCAGCGCTTTGAGCGTATAGAGCCCTATACCAATTAAGCGGTTGGGATCGTGCGCGCAAAACTCGGCGAGCCAATCGTTGTACACCCGCAGACAGGCTTGCTGTAGCTCCACATCGGTCATGTTGAACAGCACAATGCCAAGACTCGAATACAACACTTCGGCAACCACACCGTCGAGGTCTTGATCCTTCAAGCGCTCTACCGGGTCCCAGCCGCTCGGCCGCGCCGCCTCATAGCCGTGTTTCATATGTTCACGTAGCGCATCACCGCGACGCCCGGCGGCGAACACACCGGCCACGGTCAGCGGATGAATGCCCGGTCCAACAAATTGGTAGGGAGCGCCGCTGGCTTTTTCGTTCTTGATGACGCGCGGCGCATTGTCGCGATATTTACGATCGAGCCGCTTGACCCATAGATCGCCCGGCTCGGTCAAATGCGAATCTGCTGAAATCACTCGTTGTATTGTCATGATTGGGTCTCCTAAAGGATGGGCGTATTCTGATGTAGACAGCCGCAGTAAAGGTGATGTGAGGACCGTGGCCGCGTCATGCCCGCGCAAGCGGGAAGCCAGGGAGGATAGCTGCAAGTCATTGCTGATTTTTTCTGGATGCCCGCCTGCGCGGGCGTGACGAACTCCAATTCATCAAAATGAACGCGACGGACTAGTAGATTACCGAGCGCGCAACACCTGCCCGGGCAGCGCGCCGGTATGGCGCCGCCCTTCATACAGCACCTCACCGTTGACGATGGTATAGCTGACGCCTTCCGCTTGCGTGACTAATCTCCGTCCGCCGCCCGGCAGATCATGGCGGATTTCCGGGCGCTCCGGCGAACTGATCGAGTTGAGGTCGAATATGGTGATGTCCGCCGCCATACCAGGCCGCAGCGCGCCACGATCCGGCAGCCCGAAGAATTGCGCCGGTTCCGAAGTGATGCGCTGCACCGCCCGCTCAAGTGAAATCGCTTGTTTCTCACGCACAAAGGTCCCGAGCAGATAGCTCGGGTAGCCCGCGTTGCACAGCATATCAACGTGTGCCCCGCCGTCGGAGATGCCGATCATCGTGCGCGGGTCGCTGAACTTCTTCACCACTCGCTCTTCGTTGATGTCGAGCAGCGGCATCATAAAATCGACCGCTAAATTGTCCTCAAGCGCCAGGTCAAAGAAGGCGTCCAGCGGCGCCACACCACGTTCGCGGGCGATCTGCGCGAGACTTTTCCATTCCGTGGACTTGAGCGCTGGGCTTGTCACTTCCTTGACTTGCGTGCGATTCCAGATGTCATGGAAAACCGTGCGACGCTCAAGTTCCGCCGCGAATGCGCGACGAAACTCCGCGCCCGCATAGACCTGTTTCTGCGCCTCAACCGACTTATCTTCGAACACCGGCTTCATCGAGTGCATACTGGCGAACAGAAACGGATTGCGTAGGTTGAACTCAACGATCAACGGACGCACCGCGACCTGCGGGCGGCAACCGCGCGCGAGTAGCGGAGCGACTTTCTCCAGCGTTTCGACCCACACCTCGGGCGCATCATCGCGGTCGCGCAGATTAAGCCATGTCACGGGTCTCCCACTTTCCGAGCAGAGCAAATCGAGCAGTGCGTACTCTCGCTCTGACACCCCGCTCGGCTGTTTGGTCAACGCGATCTCGATTACTCCGCGACCAAGTTCCCGCAGTACGCCGGCATACGCACGTAATTCATCTTGACTGGCGAGTCGGCAGGCAAGCGGTTGAGCCTTATAGCCAAGATGCTGCGGCATAACAGTGAGCGAGAAACCCAGCGCGCCTGCTGTTATGGACTCATGTAAAAGAGTTCTAATCTGTTCGGTCTCCGCCCTGGTCGCTTCCCTCCCCATGGCGTCATCGCCCATGACGAAATGGCGGAACGGCGACAACGCCGCGAGAATGCCGACATTGATCCCGATCCCACGCTTGGCGATCGCGTTCATATACTGCGGAAAACTCTCCCAGTCCCACGGAAGCCCGCGAGTGAGGACATCGTAAGGAATCGCTTCAACATGCACGAGGTTCCAAGTTGCGACATCGCGCTCGGCGGGCTTACACGGCGCGAGACCAACGCCGCAATTGCCCATGATCACTGTGGTCACGCCGTGCCAAGAGGAGCACGTAATAAGCGGGTCCCAACAGACTTGCGCATCGTAGTGCGTATGCGGATCAATGAAGCCCGGCGCAACGATTAGATCGGAAGCGTCAATTACGCGCGCGGCTCCCTCTGTAATCGCGCCGATCTCGA
This sequence comes from Candidatus Methylomirabilota bacterium, assembly GCA_035575235.1. Taxonomy (GTDB): domain Bacteria; phylum Desulfobacterota; class Binatia; order Bin18; family Bin18; genus SYOC01. The sequence continues at coordinate 4,363 of DATLYA010000092.1, read as the reverse complement.
CGATCCGTCCTCCGCTCACCGCCAAATCTGCGCGGAAGGCGGGCGCGCCGCTCCCATCGACGATCGCGCCGTTTTTAATGAGTAAATCGTAAGCCATGTTGCTTCCCTCCTTTATGGCGTTTCCCCTTATTTGACATTGAGCGCTTCTCCACCAGTCATTTTTACCAAATCTTCCGGCGTTAAGCGAAACACGGCGAACGGCGTCCCGGCCGCGGCCCAGATCTCGTCATGCAATAGCAGATCCGCATCAATGAACACCTCAAGTGATCTTGTATGCCCGACCGGCGGCACGCCGCCGATAGCGAACCCCGTACACTCTCGGACGAAATCCGCGTCAGCTTTCTCGACGCGTTCACCCACCAACGCTGCAATCTTTTTCTCTCGGACACGATTGACGTCGCTGGCGATGACCAAGATCGGCTTTCCTGTCTGTCGGGTTTTGAAAATAAGCGATTTGGCGATTTGTTCGACTCGACAACCGATGGCTTCGGCTGCCTCGGCAGCGCTACGTATGGTCCGCGGCATCTCTATGACTTGACAAGAGAAGCCGAGAACCCTGAGGGACTCCTGTCCCTTATTGAGCGCTGGGATTGAGGGGACGAGCCATCGTTGTTCTCTCCTACGGATTTATTGGTTTAGTTCTTGCCATGAGCGCCTCACTCATTCCTCTATGCCAACGGAGGGCCCTCTTTTCCGCTTACCAGCGAGCGAGGCGCGGGAGTCGCTTGAACAGCACGAGGTTCAGTCGTCAGCCCAGCGGCGCCCGCGCCGATCACAAGCAAACCGATACACAATAGCAGCGCACCTTGATAACTTCCTGTTTGATCGTACATGGCTCCAATCAGCACTGGCCCAATGGAACCGCCCACGCCGGCTGACACCGAACCTAACACTCCTGCGATCGCGCCTAAAGAGCGCACGCCAAAATCGTGCCCGATGGCCAAGGGCCACAATACCACCAATCCTCCATACCCCAACCCAAAGAGCAAACTAAAACCGGTGATCGGCCAGAAACCAAGAGGCGTAAAACTCCAGAGTATTCCAAGACCTGTGGCCTGTATGAGAAGGCAGCAGGCCAGGATGGGGTGTAAGTGTCGTGCGTGCTCGCTTGCCCAACCAACTATGAAGCGTCCGCCCATGCTCATACCAAGGGTAATTCCCGCAATCGTCGACGCCGCCTCTAAGCTCAAGCCGGCGTCCTGTAAAAGCGCAACCTGATGGGCGGCGATCGACAATGCAGCCGTCAGTCCTAAACAAAAGGCGACCCCTAACAGCCAGAACGTCGAAGTGGCTAACGCGGCTTTCAGGGTCCAGTCACCTGACTCTTCATCACTTTCCATCTCTCGCGTATCGTTGTCGGTTTCCTGACGATCAGCTCCTAAAGGCTTCAGTCCTCGCTCCGCGGGCGTATTGGTAAGAAACAGCCACACCAGAGGCAGCATGCCTCCGAGCGCCAGAACAGCTAAGCCCTGGTACGCCAGTCGCCAATTGAAGGTCTCGATCAAAAATCCGGTCAACGGTACTAACACCAGTCCCCCACCGCCCGCGCCGACTAGCGCGATGCCCATCGCGCGACCTCGTTTGGCGACGAACCATTGGGAGATGATCTTCCCTACAGTCGTCGGCCCAATCCCGCCTAGCCCTACTCCCAACAGCAGATACAGCAGGTAAAAGAACGCCAGACTGTCCATGTAACTTAAGAGAAAGAGTGCAACGCCATCGATAACCGCGCTCCCTAAAAAAACCACTTTGACGCCACGTTGATCTGCGAGCCATCCCCAAAACGGCAAGGTCAGTCCAGCCGCTAGTAAATACAACGAAAAGGCCCCGGAAGTCTCCGCCCGAGTCCAGCCAAACTCTTGTGAGAGGGGTTTCAGAAAGGCGGAAAAAATATAGGTAAACCCTCCGTCAATGACAGAGATGAAAAAGAGGATGCCAACGATAAACCAACCATAGAAGAAACGTTCAGCTTTGATCGGCTTCCCGTTGGGCGTCATCTCAATATCCATTGCCCTGCTCTTTACGCGCTTCTCCTGTTGGCATGCAAGAGGGTTCTGGATAGGGTGCACGGGCATCGCAGAAAGAGAAGCAGGAGACAACCTCTGCTCTTGCGGACGAACGTTGATCTCACTACAGTCGTGACGACTCTACTAGCAAGGAGACCCGCCATGGCAGACCAAGGTTATGCTCGACCAGAAATGCTCGTCGCCACCGAGTGGCTGGCGGCGCATTTACAGGATCCTAATATCCGCATTGTTGATTGTGACAATCGCGATGCGTATCGCCGCGCCCATATCCCCGGCGCGGTCACCTTTCGCGGTCATCACTACTTGAAAGAAAAAGAAGGGGCGCTGCACATTATGGGTCCCGAGCAGTTCGCCGAAACTATGGGCGCACTGGGGATCGGAGATGACACGCTCGTGATCGCCTACGATGGATTTAGTAGCCTCTATGCCGCGCGTTTCTGGTGGGCGCTCAATTATTATGGCCATACGCAGGTAAAAGTCTTGAACGGCGGGTGGGATAAGTGGCTCGCGGAAGGACGCCCGGTGACCATGGCCGAACCGCACCCCCCAAAAGCGACCTTTACTCCACGAGTGAAGGAAGAATTTATCGCCCGCTGGGAGTACGTGCGCGATTCCATCGGCAAACCAGACCGCGTGTTATTAGACGTGCGCTCCGATAGTGAATGGACTGGCGAGAACGCCCGCGGCACCAAGCGCGGCGGACGCATCCCGACCGCTGTGCATTTGGAGTGGTTGAACTACGTCGACAGTAAGACGAAAGAGTTCAAACCGGCGAGCGAGTTACGCGCGATGTTCGATCAGCTTAGCGTCAAGCCAGAGCGTGAAATTATCACGTATTGACAAGGCGGCATCCGTGCGGCGCACGGACTCTTTACGCTTCGCCTGCTCGGTTTTGATAAGGTCCGCAACTATGACGCATCCTGGGCTGAATGGGGAAATCGGGAGGATTTGCCGCTCGAAAAGTAGCCAATCATCAGTTGTCAGTTATCAGTAAGCAGAACGCTGTAGGCAGTCAAAATTGTCAGCAACTGAGTACTGGCAACTGACTACTTCTTTCAATAAATGAACGGCAACAGCCGCCACGAGCGCGACTGATACCGCCGGTATTCCTCTCCAAATGCTTCGCCCATCAATACTTCCTCATCGTGAATCCGCCATAGCGTTCCAACAAGATAGAGAGGAACTGCTATCCACACCAGTTTGCTGCGAAAGACGAGAAAAACACCAATGACGGCGATCAATGACCCCGTATAGATCGGATGTCGCACCCAACGGTACAGCCCTGTCGTAACAAGATGATGATCCTTCTGGATCGCGACAAAAGTAGAAAACAAGGGGCCAAGCTGTGTGGTCGCCGCCACGCGCACGCCCCCGCCAATGACGACGCAGGCGAGCCCCGCATACCGCGGCAAATCACTTTCAGGCCATACCCACAAACCGTTGCGGTCGGCGTACGGTAAAAACCACAGACTGGCGCCGACCGCCGCCAAGCCGATATAGGTCGGCCATCGTTGCCGCCGCACCTCGCGTGTTCCGCCCTCAAACAGTTCAAACGGCACGAACAGCAGGAGCAGCACATTCAGCGCTAAGACAACGACAAAAAGAGCCCGGGCTGGATGCGCCAGTAATCCGAGCCGATCGCCCCACCCTTGAATCATTAAGACAAGGGCCATCAACAATAAGAAGACAATCTGGAAGTTTTTAAGCGGGGTAGACGTCTTTGATGGCGCCTTCGAGGGAGGCATACCATTCATCAAAAGGGAGATCAGCGGGAACGATAATCTCCAGTTTGCCATTCGTCAGGCGTTTGACACTGCCAGTCCCTTGTGGTCGTAAGGGGATGAGGACCGCCTCGCGGGAAATGCCCAAACGGTCGAGAATCGCAAAAATCCTCTCAATCTGCGCGAGTTGTACTCCTTGCGGCATGGGTTCTTTACCGACTCAGTAAGGGAATCGCCGCCAACACCAACATCCCAACGCCAATCACGGCTAACACCCCCCACAACGCAGGCGGACGGCGCGACTCCAGCGGTGCGCCACAGTGGACACAGGTGGACAGGAACTCTCCTCCTGTCAGATACACACGATTCCACTTATGACATGAGGGGCAGCGGGGTTTGGGCACACGGCGAAATAAAGCGGCAAGCGGTGACACAACGTTCCACCTTAAAGTTTTTCGCCATCGTACCATGCGCTTTTCGCATCGTCGAGGAGGTTCACCCACGCGGTCACCTGCATAATCTGAGTTCCCCTGCCGTTTTCCCCGCAACCAGAAGTGATACACAAGGTTAAATCCCATAGTCGTGGTAAAGGCGCGCACGTTGCGAATGACCCGC
>DATLYA010000091.1:0-4953 GCA_035575235.1 Candidatus Methylomirabilota bacterium | reverse complement strand
CATCATGTGGTCGTCGGACTATCCGCATACGGCGGCGACCTTTCCGCGCTCGCAGGAGATTGTGGCCAAGCGGTTTGGCGCGTTGCCGGAGGAGCAGCGCCGCAAGATTGTCCACGATACCGCGGCCAAGGTCTACGGGCTCTAGGGCGTATCATCAGGGACGCAAATGAACCTACTTGACGGCTTCCGCACGACGGACATAAGTAAGGCCGAGACAACAATCAGTCTCGGCCTTTTTTTCAGGGAAATAACGCCATAGAATTATAGGGTCTAGAGAGTCCAGAGAGAGTGATAGGCTCAATGACTCCATAGACCCTCTAGACTTAGGAGACTCTAATGAATCTTGCCGGCCAAGTTCGGTCATTGAGTCTCTGGTGGCGCGGGCTTCCAGCCCGTGTTGGAGACAGGCTGGAAGCCTGTCCTCCCAGGGCGTGATCGGCAATCGCCTGACCGATTTTGTTCGTCAAAGTTCATTAGTTACGCCGCCTGTCCACCACGGAGTAATCTGCCTGCCGTAGCGCCAGTGCACTTGCCGTCCTCAAAGGTGACGGCGCCGTTCACCAACACCCAACGGTAGCCTTCGGAGCGTTGCACGCGGCGCCATTCGCCTGCGGGAAGGTCATGTACAATTTCCGAGGGAAGGATCTTGAGGTTATTGAGATCGTAGACGATGATGTCCGCCGCCATGCCTTCCCGGAGACACCCACGATCTTTAATGCCTGCAGCCCATGCCGTCAGGTAGCTGAGGCGGTAGTGCGCTTCTTCGAGCGAAAGGATGCCAGAATCCCGCACCATCCACGTCAACATATCGGTAGAATAGGTGCCCGGCGTGATGAACTTGATGTGCGCACCGCCGTCGGATACGCCCGGCAGGGTGTACGGAGAAGACATGATCTCGCGGTAGTTCTCCACGTCGTTGTTGATAATAGGCCCCTGCCAGATGGTTTTGAGGTCGTCCGCGACGGAGAGATCGAGCATGGCGTCGACCGGGTGCTTGTGCTCCTGCGCAGCGATCTGGCCGACGGACAGACCCTCATATTTTTTGAGGTCCGCGCGCTGCACCTGATGGACGATAAACGTCGTCAGCTCCCCGAACAGGAAATCGAGCGACTTGGTGGCGCCGGAGTCATAATCTTCGCGTAGGGCCGCCCGGATGCGCGGGTCAGCGAGCTTGACCCTTTTCTCTTCCACCGTGCCCGTGGTCGCCTCCCGCCAGTGCGGGTTGCTATCATACAGGTTCCAGTTCTCGAATGTAATGTAGTTCGCCGCCCGCGCGGTCACGGCCTGACCGAACACCGGTTTCCCTTGTTTGTTGGCTTCGGCGAGCCACCGTAACTGGGCGCGATAGACATAGGGGAAATGGTCATTGACGGCCACGGCGTTAAAGAGCACCGGACGGCCGCTCTGCTCGGCCAAGAGCGCGTTGAAGTCAAAATCGTTGTGCATGCCAGCTCGTGGGTCATCAACACCCACGCTGGAGCGAGTAAACTGAATGCAGCCGGTTCCTTTTTCTCCCAACGCCTGCGCCATCCTCACATAAAATGAATCAGGCAACATATCAGAGATCATAGGGCTGCCGTCGTAGTCGCACTGTACAGCCGAGCTGCCTCCCGGCACAAGTTGTTGCGCGGCCCAGCCAACAGCGCCGGCATCAATCGCCTCATGCAGCAGTTTGGCGACTTGCTCTGTTTCTTTCTCGTTAGGAAGGCGGCTTTTCGCCTCGGCAAAACTCCCTAGAACATACGCGACGGCCGGTGAGATGGGAAACAGATGTGAAATGTTAATGCCGAGAGGAAGCCGCTCCAAACGATCCAAATATTGCGGGAACGTTTCCCAATTGAAGTCCATGGAGACGCGCATTGGCTCTAACGGAATCGCTTCATTACGGGAGAGCGCCAACATGGCGCGTTCCGCATCTTGCGGGTGCAGAGGAGCAAAGCCGAACCCACAGTTGCCCATAGTGATGGTCGTTACTCCGTGCCAGCTCGAAATGGTCAGGTACGGGTCCCAGTGAATCTGGGCATCATAGTGGGTGTGGAGGTCGATGCCGCCCGGGGCGACGATCAGTCCTCGCGCATCTAAGACCTGCTTGGCGTCACTGCTGTTGAGACGGCCGATCTTAGCGATTTTACCATTTTTAATGCCAATGTCGGCTTTGTAGCGCGGCACGCGTGTGCCATCAACCACAGTGCCGTCTTTAATAATCGTATCGAATTCCGCCATGATGCATCCTCCTTTCGCGATAGAACGTCTCAGAGAAATGAAGTGAACGCTCACTCATTTCTGTGCCCTAGCATGCCAAAAAGGCAGTCTGCTGTCAACTTATAACGAGCGCAAGACGTGTAGTAAAATCTTAGAGCAGGAAAAGCCTATCACAGATGGAGGCGCAGCATACCGTGTCCCGTACCCGTAACCTGTGGGCAGTTATCAGAAAATTGGCGCCTGCTCCTTCTCTGTCGTTTCTACGGCAACTTAAACAATCGGACCTTCTTGACAAGCCTCAAGAAGAACATAGAGGTCTTCGGGCTGAGCATTCCCCCAATCGGCCGCTTCGTGAGGGTTACGGCCCATGGCTTTGACTGCAGCGACCGCCTCGTCGACCGATAACCCACGACCATAGACCAGCCACGCTGCAAGCACGTGCCCGGCGCGCCCGCGTCCGCCTTGGCAGTGCACCACTACCGGTTCGTTTTTCTCCTCAGCTTCTTTGAGGAACGGCAGGATGCGTTCTTTTAACAGACCGACATCGCAGAGATGGTAGTCTGGAATCGGGGCCCAACAGATATTCTCAAGCCCAAATGCTTTGCCGTAAGCGGCCAGGAGGTCTTCTTTATACGCTTTGAGCTGGTCGCCGTGGAGCAGGCAGCACACGCGTCTGATGCCCTGCTCTTTCATGTAGACAATCCACTCGTGAATCCGTAGCGAGGAATAGGCGGGGCCCTGCGCGCCAAACACGAGCGGTTCACTTGCTGCAGCTGGTCCTAAACGGAATTTCCGCATGCTGATTCGCTTTCACCCTCCGTTCGAGACTTCGTTCAGCCACATCTGCTCCTGAAGCTGACGGCGGCGAAGCAGGCGAAAGGTTCCGTCGGGCTCCAGCATAACCTCAGGCGCCTGCGGATATGAATTGTAGTTGATCGTAGCCATGCCGGCGCAGTACGCGCCGGCGCCGCCCACGACAACAAGGTCGCCAATTTCCGGGTGCGGCGCGCGGCGAGGAGCGAGCGCTTCGGGGTTGCCCGGCGCCGGAGTGAGAATATCGCCAGACTCACAGCAGGGTCCGACGAATACAACGTCTACTTCTTTACGTCCATCCGCCAGCACGTCGATGGGATGCTGCGCGCCATAAAGAGAAGGGCGCGTCACCTCGGGCATGCCAGTGTCGAGCTTAGCAAACAGATACCCGTTTGTTCCTGTATCAACAACGTCAACACAAGTCGCCACAATCGCGCCCGCGCGCGCCACCAGATACGTGCCAGGTTCAATCTCTAGGTGCAGAGCGCGGCCCTCACGTTCGCGAAAGGCTTCCAATTCACGTCGGACATGCAGCCCAACATCTTGCAAATCAGTGGACGGCTCGTCCGGCATACGGCCCACTTTGAACCCGCCGCCGAGGTTTACTACGGTGACGTCTGGCAGCTGCGCCGCCAAGTCGAGCGTCATACGCGTGACCCGCTTCCACACTTCAGGATCACTGCCTGAACCGATATGCGTATGCAAACGGGTAATGCGCACGGTATGCCGCGCCGCGATCTTTTTGACTTCATCGAGATACGCGTGCCAGACGCCAAAACTCGACGCCGGTCCGCCGGTATTGGTGCGATTGGTGGCGCCGCTGCCGAGGCCAGGGTTCATGCGAACGGAGACGGCGCCGCCGGGCGCCGCCTTGCCGAATTGCTCAAGCTGGTGCAACGAGCACGCGTTGTAGAGCACGCCACGGCCGACAAACTCGACAAGACGACGTGAGGGCATCTGTGAGGTCAGTTGAATCTGAGCAGGGGTAAAGCCAGCGCGTAACGCACGGGCGACCTCAAAATCACTGGATGCATCGATATGCAGCCCAAGGTCGCGGAACACCGAGAGGACGCCCAGACTCGGATTTGCTTTCATGGCGTATCGTAACGTGAATCCGTACGGAGCGGGAAACGCCAGGGCGGCCCGCGCGGCAGCTTCAAGAATCGCGCGGTTGTATACGTAGCAAGGTGTACCGAAGCGGTCCCGGACTTCAGCCGCTTGCTCAGCGGTGAGAAACAGGGTGCGGCCTAAGGCCGGCAAAGTGGTCATGCATTCTCCTCCATAGTGTCGCGTCTTGTCGGTTGGGCTGCTCGGGTGGAGCCCAACACGCCTTGGATCTCTTTCACGTAAGGGTCACAAAAAAAATTTGCAACACCACCCTGTCCTGTGCACTATCGTCACCATGGAGAGCTGTTGTTCCCTGACGGCTTGCAACAATTCCCAGGCGGACGTATATGTTCCCAGCATTGGTGCATTACTACTTCGTACGAGTAAGGAGGAGCGCGCATGGCCGCGACAAAATTCCCTATCGAAGCTGGTCATATTATGTTGTTCGCCCGCGCTATCGGCGACGATAATAAAATTTATTATGACGAAGAATACGCGAAAACTACGGAGCCGGGGTCGATTATCGCTCCGCCGACGTTCGCTGTGGCGAGCGCTCAGTTTGATCCTGACTATCCGTTGCGCCCAAAGAACGGACAACCATGGTTTGGCTCAGGGAAGGAGCCTACTGGAGTGCAGCGTGGCGGCGGAGGCGGCGGCGGTAGCGGCGGTGGTGGTCTCCATGCCGAACAGCACTTTGAATATCATCGTCATATCAAACCAGGCGACGTGTTGACGGCGACGGTAAAGCCAGGGAAGACCTGGGAAAAAGAAGGACGCCGATCGGGGAAGCTGCTCTTCAGCGAAACCGTGACCGAATATCGCGATCAGAAT
>DATLYA010000090.1:0-24133 GCA_035575235.1 Candidatus Methylomirabilota bacterium | reverse complement strand
CCGACAAGAGAAATTCGCCCAAAATCGCGTCAAACTGCCGAATCTTGAAGCAATCGCCGCACAAGAAAAGGAGGGTCGCGTGACCGTTTTGTTCAATTCAGTCGTGACCGACATTACGGATCATACCGTCACCTTGCGGGTGCAGGAGGAGACGCGAACTTTAGCCTATGACAAAATTTTCGCTTTGATCGGCGCCGAGCCGCCCAAGGATTGGCTCAAGAGGATGGGGATTGAAATGACTACTATCGAAGTCGCCGAAGACGAGTAGGAAACGGACAAGCCGTGTATTTGGCTCTCTGACGTCACTCTTGCTATAAGGGAGCAGGAACTGTATGCACGCTTGATTTTCCCTGCTCCTCTCTTGTACAAAGACCAGCAGTTTATGCGCTAATGGGAGCAGTTCCAACGTGGATGGGGAAGCGTGAGCTTGATCCAAGTGGGGGAGTTGAGGTTTGTTGAAAAAATGGACGCAGGCGGCTCTCGTGAGCGTTTTCTGCACTCCGCCCAAAACATGGTGGGTCGCGCCGCTTCTGCTCGTGCTCGGCGCTGTTGTGCACCCAACGCGAGTTGACGCTCAGCAACCCAAGCCGCTCGCAACCGAGTCAGTATCAAAGGCTCACACGCTGTTCGCCCAACAGTGCGAGCTGTGTCACGAAAAATATCAAGGGGTTCCGGACAAGCGGTGCCTCACTTGTCATGACGAGCCCGCCCATAACAAAGTGCAGGCGTTCACTCCACCCTGCCGCTCCTGCCATCAGGAACATCAAGGGAAAGACAGCCTTGCCCAGGTTGCGAACGAACAATGTGTGACGTGCCATGTTGATTTGCCGGCGAAGGAAAATAGCGCCGTCAGGTTTACCAAAAAAGTGACGGACTTTGCACAGGATCATCCTGAATTTGCTTTTACCACCGCAGAAGCAACGAATCCGGAGCGGGTGCGGCTCGACACGTCAGGGGCGCTAGAGAAGGATCATACGACCATCACCTTTCCCCACAACAAACACCTTGGCCAGTGTCCCGACACGGGGAAGCCCTGCCTGAAAGGGCCAAAGGGACTGGTCAAGCTGGAGTGTAAAAATTGTCACGCGCTCGCTGCGGATGGCGTTTCCATGAAGCCGGTGACCTATGCCGCGGGTTGTCAACAAGAATGCCACCCACTCCACTTCGAGCCGCAGTCGAATCGGGTTGTCCCCCACAGTCCTCCACGAGAGATACGGGCTTTTTTATTCTTGACGTTCAGCGAGCGTCGAGAAGCTCCGCCGCCGGCTCCCCTGCCGGAACGTGCCGGCAGGCTGACCAGACCAGTCCCTTCTGTTTCCCCGATCAATCCCGCGCCAGGGGTAACCGAGCGGGTTGCCGAGGCGGAGAAGTATCTCTACCAGGACAACACTGTCTGTGATAAATGCCACCTGATGAACAAGAAACGAGGTGCGTTGCCTGAGATTGTCGCTCCTGCAATTCCGACCGTGTGGTTTCCCCACGCGCGGTTCGCGCATAAACCCCACCGTCTGCTAGAGTGCACGGCGTGTCACCCGAACGTCACCAAAAGCGGGGCAGCAAAGGACGTGTTGATTCCGGCAATTCACGTGTGTCGGGAGTGTCACCGCGCCACGCCGGAAGAGATGGCGCAACGGCGTCCGACTGCGGCGACCGAGTGTATAGCATGCCATCAGTACCACCCAAAAACAGAGCCAAGAGATTGGAACGGTCCCTTTACCATACAACGGGTGCTGACCGAAGGCGTTCCTGCAAAGAAAGCCGTAACGCCTCGCGAAGGACAACCGTAGAAGCCATCGGTTAGGATGTGGGAGGAGGAAAACGCTATGATGCTACAGAGCAGCCGCTGTCTCCAAGGATTTTTCCTGACGTGGATAGCGCTGGCGTGGCTGGGGAGCATACAGGTTGCCTCGGCGCAGCAGGCGGAAGACTGCGATCCGACCGCGCCGCGCAATGCCGGACGGTTATGCCGGAGTGAAGTTCGTACGGTGATTGAGAACGCCGCCAAAGCGCTCGATCTGCCGATGGTCGTGGCGGTTGCCGATCGTGTGGGCAATATCCTCGCGGTCTTTCGCAAGCCCAATGCGCCGCTGACGGCGCCCGGCAATTTCTTGCGAGAAAAAGTATTCTTCCAGGGACAGGAACAAGACGCTATTGAGGTGGCGGTGTCTCTGGCCCGCACGGCGGCGTTCTTTAGTAACAATCAGGCCCCGCTGTCTTCCCGAACCATTCGCTTCATCAGCGGCATCCATTTCCCCCCAGGGGTGCTCTTCACGCCCAACGCCGCCCTGTATGGCATTGAGAATACGAATCGCGGCTGTGATTTCAACACGACTTTTAATGCGGGCAAGCTGGTCCCGCGGGCGAAATCATTTCACGCCTTGGTGTCTACGGAAGACCTGCCATGTAACAATGGGGACCGCCGTGGCTGTGGTCTTGGCGTGCTGACGGGGAAACCTGATCTGTTTGACAGCGATTCGCAGGCGGTGAACCCAGGCGGCATCCCGCTGTTCAAAGGCAATACAGTGGTCGGAGGCATTGGGGTCGTCGGCGCGTTTTCTGGAGAGTTGGCCGAGTTTGCCGCATTCGTCGGCGCGTTTTGTCCGCCGTCGGCTCCGGGGTGCCCACAACCGTTAGGCGTGCTGCCCGTTCCTGCATTTTTTGACGTCCGTGAACGTGTGTTCATCGATGGCATCCGTCTGCCGTTTGTCGCCTTCGAGGTGCCGGAAGTCATCAAAGGAAAGCGCCCGAAGGGCGCCCAGCCTGGAACGGCGGAGGGCGAGTTTCTTCTCGAAGCGCGAGACGGCGCGTGTTTCGATGAGACTGAAAACGGTGGAGTCTGTCGTGCTGCGCCAGAAGGGTATCTGATTGGCCCTCGAGCAGGGCAAAGGCTGACGCAGCCTGAGGTCGAGCAGATCGTGCAGCAATCGCGTGATTTTGCCGATCGAACGCGTGCGGCGATTCGTTTTCCACGCGGGTCGCGCACTAAGATGATGATCGCCGTCAGCGATGTAGATGGCTCGCTGCTGGCCGTCTATCGTATGCCGGATGCGACAGTCTTCAGCATCGATGTATCGATTACCAAGGCGCGCAATGTCGTCTTCTTCAGTGGACTTGACCCGAACGTCCGATTCGATCTCCCCGGCCTCCCCGTCGGTACTGCCGTCACGAATAGAACCATCAGTTTCGGCAGTCAGCCACTGTATCCTCCAGGCATTGACACCAGCTCTGAAGGACCGTTTTTCCGCAGTCTTTACGTGCGCGACACTTTGTCTGCCTGTACCCAGGGCTCACAACAAGAGCATCCAGAGCATCAAAGCGGCATCGTCTTCTTCCCCGGTAGTCTGCCTCTGTACAAGGAAGGACAAGTGGTTGGCGGCTTAGGCATCAGTGGCGATGGGGTCGAGCAGGATGACTACGTGACTGCTGGGGGAGCTAAAGGATTTGAGCCGCCGGATACGATCCGAGCAGATCAATTTTTCGTCCGCGGCGTCCGTTCCGCCTATCTGAAGTTTCCACGGAATCCTGAAAAGTAAGGATGGTTGTCGCGAACGATCGGCCGGTAGACAAAGGCGGGAGAAGGGGGAGGTATCATGCGGACTCGTGGAGGTTCTTGGAAGCTTTGCCTGCTCAGCTGCGCACTTCTCATACAAGGGCTGGCAGACATTGGGAAACCAATGGTGTGGGGTGCTGAGGCGCAAAGCCTAACGGTGGTGATCAATCGCGGGATCCCGCTTCGCACCGACACTCCTACCCCAACAATTAGCGGCGCGACGGACGCTTTAGCGAATTCGCAGGTGCAGGTCACAATTAACGCGCAGACGGTGACCACTTCCGTGCTGAGCGGCGGGGTCTGGAATGTCGAGTGGCCCACACCGCTTGCCCCTGGAGCATATACCATCCTGGTTCGCATTGAGGACCCAACCGGCGCGGTGGGGACGGCGGTGCAGCGGTTGGAAGTGAGTAGCGGCGAACGGTTGCCGCGTCGACCGCTCGGCGAACCCGAGCAGTTTACTCCTGCGCCTCTGGAGGAATCGGCAGGCGCCGACTTCCAGGCGGCGACCGATCGGTGGCGTATCGTGCCGCCGCCATATGAAGTGAATGTCAAAGGCAGCCTGTGGGACCCCTACAATCAAAACGTCTTGAAGGGCGATCTGCCGATCTATGGACAAGATATATTCCTGAATTTGACCGGCGTCTGGGATACCCTGGTCGAATTCCGTAAGCTGCCCACACCGAGCGGCGTCAGCAGCGAACGTCCTGGCAGCGCGCAATTCCTCGGCAATGACAGCCAGTTCTTTCTCAATCAAAACTGGGTGGTGTCCGCCGACTTGTTCAAAGGCGATACGGCGTTCAGACCATTTGACTGGCGGCTGAAGGCGACGCTGATCGGCAACATTAACTATCTTAACGTTGAGGAACGGGGCATCGTCAACCCAGACGTGCGAAAAGGAACAGATCGGCTCGACGGCATTCCCGCACTACAGGAGGCGTTTGCCGAAGCCAAGCTGGCGGATTTAAGCCCCAATTTTGACTTTATCTCCGTGCGCGCCGGCATCCAGCCGTTTAACAGCGACTTCAAAGGGTTTATTTTTTCCGATACGAACTTGGGCGTGCGCTTCTTTGGCAACTATGAGTCGAACCGTGACCAGTTTAACCTCGTGTATTTCGACCGCCTTGAGAAAGACACCAATAGCGGACTCAATCGGCTGAGAAATCGTGATCAACGCGTGCTGATCGCCAATTTTTATCGGCAGGATTTTTTGGTGAAAGGCTACACGACACAATTCAGCGTCCATCAGCTCTGGGAGGGAAAGAGCTTTCATTTTGATCAAAACCACTTCCTGGCGCGGCCTGATCCAGTCGGGTCGTTTCGCCCGCATGCGTTAGAGGCAACCTATCTAGGGTGGACAGGATTCGGTCATATCGAGCGGATCAACGTTGATCACGCCTTTTATTTCACCCGCGGCCACGATACGAAAAACCCCATTGCCGGTCGGAGTATCGATATTGCCGCCTACATGGGGGCGGTAGAACTCTCCTACGACCGGGATTGGTTCCGACCGAAAATTTCGTATTTCCATACCTCAGGCGACGGCGACCCGATCGACGGTCGTGGACACGGCTTTGATGCGATTTTTGACAATCCTCTCTTTGCTGGCGGAGGGTTTAGTTTTTGGAACCGGTTGGGCATTAAACTTACTGGGACCGGCGTCAATTTAGTGAACCGGGGCAGTCTGATCCCTAATCTGCGCAGCAGCAAGGAAGAAGGGCAACCGAACTTCGTCAATCCAGGGCTGCACCTCTTCAATATCGGTTTCGACGCGGAACTCACGCCAAAGTTGAAAGGGTTGGTCAACGTGAACTATCTCCGTTTCGACACCACCAAGCCGCTCAAGTTCTTACTGTTTCAGAGCCGCGTACGGGATGAGATTGGCTGGGATTTGAGCCTGGGGATCCGTTACCGTCCATTCCTCAATAATAACGTGATTCTCCTTGCTGGGACGGCGGTATTTTTCCCTGGCGAAGGGTTTCGCGATATCTATGGGTTAGGCAACACCATTTTTCATACCTTTAGCAACATCATTCTCACGTTCTAGAATGAGCTTGAGGGGGAGTGCATGTCATCAGTGGGGTGTATGAAATCAGGGCTTGGCCTCGCCGTCGCTGCGATACTCATTTCACTGGCCACCTTGACGCCATGGACGCCGTCGTTAGGAGAGCAGGCTCCCGGACGCCAGACGACTTCGGTCGCCGTGAGCCAGCCTGCCCTCCTGCAACAATCGCAAGCGCAGGTGGATCAGAAAAGCGACGGCTGTCTCAGTTGTCACATCGGGATCGAACCGATGCACGCCTCTCCAGCCGTCAAGCTTGGTTGCGTCGATTGTCACGGCGGCAATAGCCAGGCAAAACTCGCCCCCGGCGGTACGAAAGACGCGGCAGATTATCAGGCGATCAAGGCCCAGGCGCATGTCACGCCACGGCTGCCGGAACGCTGGACGAATGCGAACGGCCAATACAGCGCTGCGAATCCCGAGCGCACCTACACTCTACTCAATAAAGAAGACCCGGCGTTCATTCGCTTTATCAACCCCGGGGACCTGCGAGTGGCGCAGGAGTCCTGTGGCCCATGTCACCAAACCGAAGTAAACGCGGTGAACAAGAGCCCCATGACAACCGCTTCGATTTTCTGGGTTGCCGCAGCCTATGCCAACGGCATTGTCTCGACCAAGCACGGTCTCTTTGGCGAGAGCTACTCACGCGATGGCGCGGCCCAAATGATTAAGCCGGTCACTCCTCCGACTGAAGCGCAAAAGGCGCGCGGGGTCGTTCCATTCCTGGTCCCTCTGCCACGCTGGGAAATCGTCCAACCCGGCGATAACTTCCGCGCCTTTGAGGACGGCGGTCTCTTACAGCCGTCGGCGTTCCCAGAAATTGGCAATCCGAACCTCGGTGATGAATCCGGCAAACCGGACATCCGCCTGAGTAACCGTGGTCCAGGCACAGGCTTGCGCGTCAGTATTCCGGTCCTCAATATCCATAAGACGCGGCTCAATGATCCTCATTTGTCGTTTCTTGGCACCAATGATCATCCTGGAGACTATCGTTCCAGCGGCTGTACTGCCTGTCATGTCGTCTACGCCAACGATCGTGATCCGCTGCACTCCGGACCATATGCTCGTTTCGGTCACTTAGGCAAAAGCGTGACGAACGACCCAACCATTCCGAAAGATGAATCCGGTCATCCGCTGCGACATCGTCTCACCCGGGCGATTCCCTCAAGTCAATGCATGGTCTGTCACATGCACCAGCCGAACTCCTTTGTGAACACCTATTACGGCTACAATATGTGGGACTACGAGTCTGATGGCGCATTCCTCTGGCCGAAAGAACAAAAAGATCCCACGGAGGAGGAAAAACGGATCAGCCTCGACCATAACCCCGAGGCGGCGGCCGCCAAAGGGCTATGGACTAACCGTGAGTTTCTCGCCAAGGTGAGCGAGCTCAATCCCCAGCTGCAACATACGCAGTTCGCCGATTATCATGGACACGGCTGGGTCTTCAAAGCGGTCTTCAAGCGCGACCGTAAAGGTAATCTACTCGATAAAGATGGCAACATCGTAGATTTTTCCGATCCCGAGCGTTTCCGTAAAGCCGTGCACCTGAAGGATATTCATTTAGAAAAAGGCATGCACTGCGTCGACTGCCATTTCTCCCAGGATGTCCATGGCAAAAATAAACTCTACGCTGAATACGGCAACGCGATTGAGATCGGCTGCGAAGACTGCCATGGCACCACAAAGGCGAAGGCCACGTTGCGCACTTCAGGTCCGGCCGCCCCGCCTGGAGGAAATGATCTGCTCCTGGGCACAACACCTTCTGGGCGGCAACGGTTTGTCTGGCGAGAAGGTAAGCTGTTCCAGCGGTCCATGGTCGACAAAGATCTGGAGTGGGAAGTAGTGCAGGTGCTCGATAGCATCACTCCAGGCAATCCGCACTACAACGAGAAATCACGCCTGGCCAAAACCATTCAACGCGATGGGAAAACCTGGGGGAACTCCACTGCCCCGGAGCCGTTGTTAGCGCACGCAGAACGCAAAATGACCTGCTACGCTTGCCACTCGGCGTGGATCACTTCCTGTTTTGGCTGCCATCTGCCGCAGGAGGCGAATGTCAAATCAGAGCGCTATCATTTTGAAGGAGGCGACACACGCCAGTACAGCTCGTACAACCCTCAGGTCGTGCGGGAAGACGTCTATATGCTCGGCATTAACGGCACGGTGAAAGGCAACAAAATCGCTCCTTTACGGTCCTCCAGCGCCTTGGTGCTAAGCTCCACCAATCTCAACCGCCAACGCTTCTATATTCAGCAGCCGCCGATCTCCGCACCTGGATTCAGCAGCCAGGCGTTTAACCCCCACGTGCCGCATACGGTGCGCAGCACCGAAACGAAGACCTGCTCTGACTGCCATGTCTCCCAGCGCAACGATAACAACGCCTGGATGGCGCAGTTACTGACCTTGGGAACAAACTTTGTCAACTTCATGGGCCGTTTTGCCTGGGTGGCGGAAGGTAAAGACGGTTTCGAAGCAGTGGGGGTGACCGAATGGGAAGAGCCACAGGCGGTATTGGGCAGTTCGCTGCACAAGCTCGCCTATCCGGCCCATTATCGCAAACATCAGGAACGCGAGTTGGAGCTCGAAGAGGCCCACCATCACCGTGGCGGTGGGGAAGTCCTGGGGTTAGAGAAACGGGGGGAATTTCTCTATGCCGCCCTGGGGCCGCGGGGCTTTGAGGTGTTTGACGTCGCCAACGTCGATAATAAAGATTTTTCCGAACGAATAGTGACCGCACCGGTTTCGCCGCTTGGACAACGCACCTACGTGCGTAGCACGTACGCCACTGCGGTGGCGTTGCCAATCAATATGCCGATTGCTCCATATCGCACTCATCTACCGGAGAACCAAGAACAGCCGTTCCATCCTATTTATCACTATGCGTTTGTCTCTGATCGCTCCGAAGGCTTAATCCTGGTGAATGTCGATACGCTGGCGGACCGTGATCCGACCAATAACTTCTTCGAGCGGGCGCTGACGTTTAATCCGGATGGGGCGCTGAATGGCGCTGAGCATTTAACGATCGCCGGCAACTATGTTTACGTCGTGTGTGATCGCGGACTGGTGATTGTCGACTTCAGCGAGCCACTGAATCCGAAAATTGTCACGCAGCTCTCGGACTTCATGAAGCCGACTTCGGTAATGGTGCAGTTCCGCTATGCGTTTGTCACCGACCAAAATGGCCTCTCTGTCGTAGATGTCACCAACGTCCGCGAACCTAGAATAGCGGCGCGTGTACCAATCGCAGGCGCGCGGCGGGTGTATGTTGCCCGTACGTATGCCTACGTCGCGGCTGGGGCGCAGGGGCTCGTGATTGTTGATGTGGAGCGGCCCGAGCAACCGGTGATTGATCAGATTTATAATGCCGATGGAAAGCTAAACGATACACAAGATGTGAAGATTGCTTCGACCGACGTGAGTCTCTTCGCCTATGTTGCGGACGGCAAGAATGGCTTACGGGTCCTGCAACTGACTTCGCCTGACACCACGCCGGGCTATTTGGGGTTCAGTCCACGGCCTGCGCCGACGCTGATCGCCACACGGCGTACGCATGGATCAGCTTTGGCCATTGCCAAAGGTCTGGACCGTGACCGCGCTGTAGATGAAAGTGGCAATCAAGTGAGCGTCTTTAACCGCATTGGCGCGCGGCCCTTCACCTTAACGGAAATGCAGAAGCTGTATCTGCGCGATGGCAAACTATATCAAGTCAGCGATACGCCTCCGGGACCGGCGGCAGAAGAGCCGTTGAATCTTCAGGCAAGAGAACAAGGGGCGCGCGATTGAAGAGAAACGTTCAAAAGACGGGAGAGTGCCATGGGCAGGCAACAAAAACGCTATATTCTGACACTACTGACCTGGGCGGCGGGGGTGGCGCTCGCAGCAGGCGCGCTCGGCGTCGTGCAGGCGCAAGAAGGGGCGGGAGACGCTTTTCCGTTAGAACCTACGGCGCTCCAGCCAGGCCAATATCTCGGTCCGGCTGCGTGCGCCTCCGGCAACTGTCATGGCAGTGTGCAGCCGCGTGATGTGTACGACGTGAAACAAAATGAATATTTCATCTGGTTACAACAAGACCGTCACACGAAAGCCTATGAGGTGCTGCGCTCGGCAAAGTCGGCTCGCATCGCTCGTAATATGAAATTGAAAGAACTGGCGTACGAAAGTACGGTGTGCCTTGACTGTCACGCCCTGAACGTACCGCAACAAAACCAGGCGCGCCCCATCGATGTCGCCGAAGGCGTGTCCTGCGAAGCCTGTCATGGCCCAGCCGGCGGGTGGCTCGCCAAGCACACCGAAGAGGGCTGGACGCACGAACAGTCGGTGCAAGCCGGCATGAAAGATCTGCGCAGTCTAACCGTACGAGCAGAAACATGTTTATCCTGCCACCTCGGGAACAAGCAGAAAACCGTGAATCATGAATTAATCGCCTCGGGACATCCGGATCTGGTTTTTGAACTGGATAACTATAGCGCGGTCATGCCGGCCCATTGGACTCCCTATACCACTCGGCGCAACAAGGACGGTATCGAGGATACGCATGGAGCGCGTGTGTGGGCGGTCGGACAAGTCGTCGCGTTTCGTCAGGGGATGTTGCAGATGGCGTGGCGCGCGCATTCAGAGAACTGGCCGGAGTTCGCCGAGATGAATTGTTACGCCTGTCATCATTCGCTGAAGGATAGTGAGTGGCGACAGATTCGCGGGTACCGATTTAAAGCAGGCTTGCCGCCCTGGAACCCGGCGCGTTATGCGGTGATGCGGCAGTTGGTCTCAGCATTTGCGTCCCAAGAGCGTGCACGACTCGATGCGCAAGTCGACCGCTTAGCCTTAGCGATTGCGCAATTGAATACGCCGCCAGCAACCGTAGTGACCGTGGCTACAAACTTGGCGGACACTATGGACCGTGTGATTCCACAAATCCGTCAAGCTGATATCGACAACACTGCCGCGCGGAGGTTGATTGAAGCGATCGCTGGAGACGTGCCGTATTTAGTGGATGCGGAGATTCATTCAGTAGAACAGGCCATCATGGCGATCAATGCCCTGGTCAGTGCAATGGCGCGCAGCAATCCGGCAATCGCCCAGGGACCGGTCAACCGCGTGATCGACAGACTCTACGAGGACGTCAAAGACCGTGAGCGTTTTGATCGACAGGCGTTTGCCCAGCATGTAGCCGAATTACGCAACTTATTGCAGTAGTAGTGCATGGTAGGGACTGCGTGGAATTGTGAGGGACCTTATTTCATTTTCCGTAGGAGCGATCCTTGTGATCGCCCAAGCGCTAGGGCGAAGACAAGCTTCGCCCTTACTCAGCAGAGGCCACAACCTAAGTAAAAACCGCCATAGTGATCGCCTCCACCGCTCAGAGCCGCAAATAGACCACAGCGGCAAATTTTTGTAGTCGTCTTATCATCGCGGCAAAATTTTCTCGGCAAAAAATTGCCAGCCATTCAACTTCACAAAAAATCCCTTGTAAAATCAACATCCTTACAGCGGCGCCGCTCTTGCGCTTGTTCCTCCTGTCTCGAAGTCCTTTCCAGGAGGGGTAGCATGCGCCGTCTGCTTTATGTGCTTTCCGTAGGACTGGTCGTTATTACGACTCTGAGCGTTGCATTCCATTGCCGGGCCGAGGAAGTTGCTGTTTCTCAGCAATATGCATCCTTGACTCCTGTGGACCGAGAGCCTAGCAAGACTGATGAGCAAGCGATCCGCGAATTGATCGAACGGTATCGGTTAGGTTACCAACAGGAGAACATGCAGATATTAGCCAGTGTGTTTATCGACTTCACTCCAGCCTTGCGTAACGCTCTATGCAACTACCGCAACAACGCCAAAGACTTGACCGTACAGATTGAAGGCATTCGTGTTTCGCCTGTCAACGATCACGAAGCGACCGCTACGTTTATTCGCCATGATCGGTTTATTGACGCACAGACCGGCAAGTCAATACGCGTGCAAGCGCAGCTTATCAAGCAATTCATTCGACAAAATGGGCAATGGAAAATGCTTGCAACGGCTGACGTGCGCTAGAATCATCCGGCAATCCTTCTTCTGGATGCCCGTCGGCGTTTGTCCTGAGCCCTTCGACTCCGCTGCGCTACGCTCAGGACAGGCTTGGCGAAGGGCGGGCATGATAAACGAGGAGACAGGCAACAACGTCACTCCCGCGCAAGCGGGAATCCAGTCTTTCGTCGAGACGCCTCGCCGGGGCGTCTCGACCCCACTCCCCCATCCTGCAAATCCTTGACTTCCTACCGAAAGTTCTATAAAAAAACGTGCGTTTTTCACCTCTTCAAGAGCGGGAGCTCACGTTCTCCTTCCATTTTCTCAAGGGGGCTGGCGGCAGGGATCAGTTAAGGAGGCATGTACATGAAGAAGGTCATGATGGCGTTGGTGGGGGTGCTCACGATCCTTTGTGCTCTTACTCCAGTGCACGCCCGCAGTCTCAAATCTCAGTTGAAGAACACGCTCTTTGCAGCCTCGCCCGATCAATCCCTATTTTTGACTGTGCCCGGCCCCCTAGGCCGCCAGGTGCCGGTCTTTTCGGCCAATCCGCAACGATTCGGTCAATTGATCCAGAGCGGTGGAGCAAACGGCATCGCGCGCTTTTTCACCAGAGGATTATCCAACGAAATTCTCACGGAAAGTGTTACGGTTCCAGTCCCATCAGGCAGCCCCAGTTTCGTCTATGTCTACAACACCAGTCTGAATGTCTTCGAGCGCGAAGCCATCGGTCTGGGGTCAATTTTCAATGAACGGGTGAACACGCTGGGGAAAGGTCTGTTTGCTGTCGGGGTTGCGTATATTCGCCAGGACTTTGATGAATTCAATGGGAAAGACCTTTCCAATCTCTCCATCACGAAAGGTCTTTTCGCCAGACAGACGTCTTTAGGAGAGTTTCTTGATCCTGGTCTTGTCAAGGCTTCCGTTGATCTCGATATCTCAACCAGCACGGTCGCACTCTACGGCATCTACGGTTTGACTGATTGGTTAGATGTGAGTCTCCTTTTACCTATCACCGAGATTTCCTTGAAGGCGCAATCAGTGATTGATCGGGGCTTGCCTACCCTACAAAAAGATCTCCCTGTGTTCCGTCCTAACTCTCAGTGCACTACGGACAATCCAAACCAATGCCGTCCAGCCGATTTTACCATTCTCCGTAAGGGCACTCCCTTCGTTTTTGGCTCTGGACAACCTGTGCGAAACACGGTTGACCGCACACGCGCCGGTATTGGCGACTTGATCTTGCGCAGTAAGGCGCGTTTCATAGATGGTTCCTGGGGAGCACTGGGCGGGCTCACCGAATTCACGGTGCCGACAGGGCAGGAGGATAACTTCCTTGGCGACGGCGCTTTTAAGGCGCGTTTCCTCTTCCTCTATTCCAAAGGGTTTCTGGAGAATCACCTGAACTTCCACCTGAACGGCGGCGGCAAAGTGACGACCCAGACCAGTCTCAAGAACGCGCTTGAATATGGTTCCACGGTTGACCTTATGGTGACGCCGCAATTGTCTCTTATCGCTGAAATGATTGGCTCCTGGCGGGTCGACTCTGGCGGACTGCCTGATAACTTTATTGATGGCGCTTTTGGCTTTAAAGCCAACCCCTTTGCCGGCCTCATTATTCAAGCCAGTTTCCGCATCCCGGCAACGAATGACGGACTCCGTTCGGACCTCACCTATCTCGCGGGGCTCGAATATGATTTTTAATGAATGAAGCAACGTACGGAGAGGACAACCAGGAGAAGCGATTATGTATAAGCGCGGTTTACTATCCACCCTGCTGTTTATTGGAGTAGTCGGCGCTACCGTAACAACAGAAGCCTTCACTTTGGCCCCCTTTAATGTTGAGCAAATGGCTGGACAAGCGGAAAAAATTTTTGCTGGCTCCTGTATCGCTGTAGAAGAGAACATAAACGAACGTGGCCTCTCTATTTTGACGGTCACGTTCGCTGTGCATGACGCGTTGAAAGGAAATGTAGGCGAAACCGTCACGTTTCGCCAACTCAATCCTATACAGCCCCCTCCTCCACGACCAGAGATTGGCGGCCTGTGGGCTGCAATCCCCACATTCGGTTTACCCTCCTACACGAAGGGGGAGGAGGCCATTCTCTTTTTACAGAAAGAGGGCCGCACCGGTCTGACCTCTCCTTTAGGTTTTCAGCAAGGCAAGCTGCCGGTTGCACTGGCAACGGATGGGAGCAAAACTGTGACGAATATGGCGTTGCTGGCCGAATCGTCGTCAACCCTCGCCATTCCCCCGGTCGGTAAGACAGGAGACTACCGACAATTCGTCACCGCAGTCCGCACGTTGGTGCAGCAAAGCAAATAACTCCTGGGGGAAAACCATGTATATCAATACGAGATGGCTTGTCGGCGGCGTAGTGCTAGGGGGGTTGTTGAGTATCACTTCTGTCCATGCTGGAGGTCCGCTCTTTTTCAGCAACTCGAATGGCGTTCCATTCCGTTGGTTCGAACCGAATGACCAAGGACAGAAAATTTTCCGCACCACTTTTTTTGTGGAGACTGGAGATTTAGGAAAGATTCCAAATACTGTTGCTGCGACCAAAGTCCGCGCAGCATTCTCCACGTGGGCGGATACGCCAACGGCGGACATCCAGATTCAAGAGCTGCTTGATGTCGCTCCGGCAAGACAGGCCTTGTTTCTCAAGGATATTACCGCCTCTGATTTTAACACAGTGGACTGCGATGCGCTGGGACAACCTACCTTCCCTATAGCTAGCTTCGAATGTGAATTGATCAGACAGTGCCTCGCCATCAATAATCGGAGGAACTGCCCGAGTCCGGTCATTTTTGATAACGATGGCGGCATTTTAGATGCCCTCGGCGTCGGCGCCAGCGTGCTCGGCTTGACCAATGTTTTTTTGGTTAACTTTGAGACATCCATTCAATCTCCCACAGACGTAGCAATCCTCCAGGCTGAGATTTTTATCAACGGTAGATTTTTCGATGGGAATCCAGATACCCCTCTCGGCGGCGACCCTAATGATCCTCGTGATGATGCTATCGATGATCCCACCGGTGATCGTTTTCTTGCCGGAGTGCTCACCCATGAAGCTGGCCATTTCCTTGGACTTGCCCATACCGTTGCCAACGGCAATCAAACGGCTTTTAATCCTGCTGTGCAAAGTGCAGGTACAGCTACAAAAGGAGGGCTTGAAGACGCTATCCCTGTCGACGCCTTAGCCAGTGTTCCACTGGAACAGGCCGAAACAATGTTTCCGTTCGCTTTAGTAAGAAGAAGCGATCAAAAGAGCTTTTCTGATTCACTGCATAAAGACGACGAGGCCGCGCTTGCTTCCCTATATCCTTGCACGGCAGAAGGGGCGACGGCAGCGCGTGCGACAGGGCGGAAAGGATGTACGCAGGAATTCTCTGCCTCCACCGGAGCTATTACTGGCAGGGTCTTCATTCCCACTGCCTCCACTCCCAAAAGGGCGCAAGGCGTGTTCGTGGTCGCACGTCGCGTAAACGATCCAAACGATCTCGATAGTACACTCACCGTCGCGGTGTCACAGCTCACCGGCGCCACCTTCTCTCCACGTAGATGCCTTGCCATTCTTGATCTTGATGGAGATGGCCAGGGAGATCTCTTGGGGCTTTTCGGTGCCTGTGAAACACCAGGCTCTCCTTCTCCTGAATGCAGCGCTCGTTTTCCTAATGCTATCGGCCCTACGCAGTGTGGATTTTTCAGTTTTAATTCTAGCAGCGCTCCTCGGGCGATTCCTGCGGAGGCGGAAAATTTCTATGAGCTGCGCGGTCTCCCTCCAGGGGATTATATTGTTCAAGCAATCCAATCTGTGGTTGGCGGTTTCTCTTCGCCGGTTCGTTCTACTTTTTCACCAGTTGTCCCGATTCGCTCAGATGACGATAACTTCATTACCGTTTTCCCAAATCCGCAGAGCGGAGAATTCTACAACGGTCCTGCTGGTGGTTGTAATCCTGCGGATGAAACAATCTGTGCAGACGCCAGCGGCAAGTCTTCAGGCGAAAGCGCTTCAAGCGCGGACAACCCCTTCGCGTACACGATCATTCATGTCGCCGCCAACGCGACGGTTGAACATGTCAATATTTATCTCAACACTGCAGATACACGCCCTGCTCTTCGTACAGACCCAGGCTTTGACTATTGCGGCTTGGGCGATGTCAACGGGGATGGCAAGGTGGACGATAACGATATCGTTGCCGTTGTCAAGGCAAAGGCGGATTTTGATAACAAAAAAACTGTCAACAGCAAGGCGGACCTGAACAGAGATCAAAAGGTGACGTTTGCTGATATCGACACTATTACTGACATTGTGACAATCCCACGCTTTCTTCGCACCACCTCGGCTTCTAATCCTCTTACTGACCAAGAGACAATTCGGGGGCTAGCCCCTTTCGAGGCTATCTGCATAGCTGCACGCGGGAAATGTCAGGTGCAAGCGCCGATCGAGGATATGCGTTTCGATGAAGCACGCGGCTCTTTCCAGCCGCTGCCTGAGCTTTGCGAGCTGGCCAAACAACCGACATTAGGCTGTCAGGTTATCGGTTGCCCCCCGTAGAAATTGTCTTTCTACTTTTGCCGTTAGGGGCAATCCTTGTGATCGCCCACCGGAAGGCCGCCCTCAGCAGGGCGAAGACAAGCTTCGCCCCTACCTGTTACCTCGTGCCATGCGCCAATATCATTAGGAGTGTAGACTTGTATGCTTGCCTGCGAGAGCAAAAGCAGTTTGGTCAGTACCGGCTAGACGCCACCCATTCGCTCCCTGAACAAGCATGGTCGAGAGCTGAATGCTCTTTTCCACTGGTCTGCCAGTCGGACGATCAATGAACTGATCGGTGCGAGCGAATGTAATAGTCGCGGCGCCTGACCCAACATTGACCTGTACATGATCGAGGCGGATACGCAGGTCCCGTATCGTATAGGCAAAATAATCTCGTAACGTAGCAAGTTGTTGGGGAGATAAGGTCGGATGATACACCGCCAGTTTTTCGACTTCTCCTGTGGCCAAGGCAGAGAAGTATTCTTGCAGAAACGCAAACACCGCTTCTTTCTGCAGCGTCTCACTGGGGGAAGCAGGGATAATAACGGCGCGATTTTGAAGCATGACCGCCGTCCCTTTTGCCGGCCACACGCCTGTCAGGGCAATCCCGATACCAACGACGGTGAGCAACCGTTTCATAACGCTCCCTCCTGAGATCTCCTTTTATACCGATATTTCTAAATAAAACACAAGATCCAGAGGAAAAAGTTCCCCCGTGTTTTGTCTGGCTGAATTAGGGCTTGACAGAAAATCCTTGTTCGTCATAGGAGATACCATTATCAGGGTTTCCGGAAGCTTGAGGAGGACGGTTACTATGCTGGTCCGAGGTGCGGCGCGCACTGACCTTGGGAAAGTACGGATAAAAAATGAAGACTCATTTGGGTTTTTCCCCGACCGATCTTTTTACGTGGTGGCCGACGGTATGGGCGGGCATGCCGGAGGCCAAATCGCCAGCGCCTTAGCCATCGAGACGATGCTGCGTTCTATCATTGATACACAAACCGAAGATCTGACGCCGCTCATTGACAGTGAAGGGCGATCCTGCATTGGTTGCCGTCGCCTGTTTCTCGCCATCCAACAGGCAAATGCAGCGATTTGGGAAAAAAGTTATCAAGAACCAGGCCTCTTAGGAATGGGCACCACGGTGGCTGCTATTCTTTTTGAACCACAAGAAAACCTTGCTAGTATTTCTCATGTAGGCGATTCTCGCGTGTATCATGTACGCAACCACTACATTGAACAATTGACAGAAGATCACTCTTTTGTGCAGCAACTGTTCCGCGAAGGCAAATTGAGCTTGAAAGAAATGAAAACATCCCCCCAGCGACACATCCTGACCCGGGCTGTCGGAATCAGTCCAACAGTGCAGCCTGCACTCGTGACTGCTCAACTGCAATTGGATGATTATTTTATCTTGTGCAGCGATGGCCTGCACGGAGTAGTGAGCGAAGAAGAAATCCTCCAAACCGTGGAGAGCAACACAGAGAATCTCCAACAAGCGTGCGATACTTTAATTAACCTGGCGAACGAACGGGGTGGTCCGGATAATTGTACGATGATTCTCCTGCGGTGCGAGGACAGCGACGAGGAAGGAGAAGAATAGCATAAGACTGCCAACCCCGACCCCTTTAGGGAATGAGCACGA
This sequence comes from Candidatus Methylomirabilota bacterium, assembly GCA_035575235.1. GTDB lineage: Bacteria > Desulfobacterota > Binatia > Bin18 > Bin18 > SYOC01. Next base: position 6,335 of record DATLYA010000090.1, on the reverse strand, counting down.
CCGGAGCAAGACATTTCCCGGCGCTATCCGAGCAGCCATTCTGACTACGCATTCATGACTATGCTGAATCCTGGTGAAAGAATTGCGCAATGGGAGATCATCAGGGCTCTGGGATTTGGGGGCATGGGAGAAGTGTATCTGGTGCGCAATTTCCGCATGCGCGAAACCGTGCTCGCCATGAAGGTGCTCCGCTCCATCGACGAGATCCTGGACCCGCAACATTTTGCTGATCAGCAGAGCCGTGAGCAGTTCTACCGACAACTGCGCGCTCGCTTCTACCGCGAAGGCGAGGTCATGGCCGCCTTTGACCATCCACATATCGTGCGCGTCTTCAGTAACGGAATGGAACACGATGGTCCTCATAACCTGGATTACATTTTGATGGAGTACATCCAGGGGAAAACGCTGCATAGCCTGTTGAGGGAAAAAGACGCCAAAGGCGAACAGCTCGACCTCGAGCAAGTGCTCGAATTCGCCGCGCACATCACGCAGGCGCTGATTTACGCCCATAATCAGCATCCCCCAGTCCTCCATCGGGATATCAAACCCAGCAATGTGATGATCGCCGACGCTACCCCTGACTATCCGTTGGGGAGGGCCGTCGTCATGGACTGGGGCATTGCCAAAAAATTATCCACCGATGACGCGCCACTGACCAGTTATGTCATGGGCAGCAATGTCAGAGGGCCAGGCACACCACGCTACTGCGCGCCCGAGCAGATGCGCAATGAGGAGATTAGCTACAGCGCAGACGTGTACGCCCTCGGCATGGTGCTGTACGAGATGTATGCCGGGAAGCCGTTTTTTGCGGATACCGATCAGCAGAGCATTATCCGCAAAGTACAGAACGACGCTGAAGAGAACGAGCCCCGCTTTACCCGTCCTGCAGACCCAGAGTTCGTCAATTTAGTGCGTAAGGCCATTGCCAAGAATCACGCATACCGCTACCAGCGTGCGGAGGATTTTTTACGTGATCTAAAAGTTTATCGCAAATCTCTGCCGGACGCTACTCCCCCAACCCAAGCCATTCAAGTATTGCAGAAAGAGGAAGAAGAAAGCGAGCTGCAGCGCAAAAGATTAGAAGAGCAACAGCGCAGCCTCACGTTGCGCCTGCAAGCCCAAACGAAGACCGCGTATGAGAGAGCGGTGCAGGCAGGCGCCGAAGAGTGGGCCGCTCAACTTTTACAACAAGGGGTGAAGCAAGAAGAAGAGGCGGATCGAAAGCTCGAGGACCGGCACTATTTCCCGGCGCAAGAGGCGTATGAGCAGGCGAAGAACCTCTTCGACCAAGCGCGCGGCAAAGCGCTCACCGTCGCGATGCAGAAGGCGGAAGAAGCGCGCCAAGCGATGTTAAGGAACAAGAGTGAGGCCGAACGCTACGGGGCGAGAGAGCGCGCGCCACGATTTCGCCGCGATGGGCTGTTGTTAGAAGACAAAGCGCGTGAATTCGAAGAAGTGAAGCAGTATCGCCAAGCCATGGAGATGTATGAGCGGGCGGCGCAGGCCTTTGCGGATGCACGCGACCGTGCGCATGACGCCTTCCAAGAAGAGATTGAAGCGCAACAAGCGCACGTCAGCGCTGAAAGAGAAGCAGCCCGAGGAGACGGGGCGGAGGAACTCGCCGCGGAGCTTTTCTCCGACGCCCTGCGTAGTGAACAGCAAGCCGCCACGGCGCTTGCGCACGATGAACTGACCCGCGCCTACGCGTTGTATAGCGAGGCGCTGCAAAAGTATGAACAGGCGCACCAACAGGCTCGCCTCCAACAACAGCGGCAAGCAGCGGCATTGGCGCAACAGCGAGCGGAAGAGGCCCGCATCGCAGCCGAGAGCGCGGGCGCCGAACGTGATGCGACACAGCTCTACCGCCAGGCCCAAGAACAACAATATCAAGGAAACTCACAATTCGAGATAGAACGGTATGCGGATGCCGCTCAGCATTACGAGCAAGCGCGCCAACATTATGAACAGGCAGTCCAGGAGGCGGAGCGGGAACAGAAAAATCGGGTTGATCGTGCGCGCCGTCAGCTCGCAGAGGCTCAAGCCGCAATCCCCCTCCAAGAGCTTGACGCTCGGTTGCCCGTAGAAAATGGGCAAGTCCGACACCTCATCACCCAAGCTCAAGCCAGTGAGCGACAAAAGCAATTCACGCAGGCTGCCGAATATTACCTCCAAGCGGCGAAACGGTTCGAGGAACTGAGACACCTCATCGCTGCGCAGATCGAACAGGAACGACGGGATGCGTTCGACGCCCAGCGGCAAGGAAAAAAGGCGCAGCACGCAGCAGAACAAGCAGGCGCCCCGCGATATGCCGTCGAGTTGTTTGACCGAGGGAAAGCGTTTCTTGAGGAGGCGCAACAGTTTCTACCACAACAAGAATTCCGTAAGGCGATCATTAGTTTTAAGCACGCTTCAACCCTCTTTGCTCACGCGGCGGGAGTTGCTCGACAGGAACAAGGTAGGGCCACGGCTGAGGCGGCGCGGTTGCGTATGGAACAAGCGCGCGCAGCCGCGGATCACGCCAAAGCTACGCCCCATTTTGCCGAGCGTTTTGCTCAGACAGAGTCTCTCGCAGAGCAGGGACGGCGCTGTGAGGAAGGTCGAGAATTTGAGCGCGCAACGCAGTGGTATGAGCGCGCCACACAGGAGTTTGAGCAACTACAACAGGACGCCGCTATCATCGCAGCGCGAGCGCAGGCGGACATCGCACGACAGGGGATGGAGGAAGAAAAGGCTGGAATCAACAGCCTCGCCGAATGGAGGGGCAGAAAGTGGACTGAGGCTGAAGACAAAGAAACAGCGGCAAGCCAAGCCTGGAACACTCAGGATTATGTTCGGGCAGCCGCCTTCTATGAAGAAGCGAAACGATCATACCAAGAGGCGCGAGTCGAAGCCGAAGAACAGCGAGAGCAACAACGCGCGCTCGCCGCACAACAAGCGGCACAACGGGAACATACGGCGGCAGTGGCGGTTGACGCAGCTTTACATGCAGCTTCCTTATTCGCTGATGGCAGCTCTGCGTTGCAACAAGGCGAACAGCGTTTTGCCGCGCGTCAATGGAGTGCAGCCGTCACAGATCTTTTACGCGCTCAAGAGCTGTTTGCTCAGGCAAGGCAAGAAGCCCAACAACAGTTGGCTCGTCTTGCGGCCGAACAAGCGCAACGCGAGGCCGAGCGTGCTAGATTGCGCCGGATAGCAGAAGAGGCCCGGCAACAGGCTATTGCCGCCAAAGCAGACGCCGAAGCGGCTGAGGCGAGCCAGTATGCCGCCGAGTTGTTCGCACAAGGAGTTTCTGCGCAAGAAAAAGCAGAGCACAGCTTGTTTGCCCAGGACTTCGATCTCGCGAGCCAGCAATACCAACAGGCGCGTGAGCTATTTCACAAGGCGGCCTCCGAGTCTCAACAAGAGCAGGAGAAGCGTGCGCTTGCTGCGATCCGCGCAGTGACGGAGCAAAACCAAGCGGCGGCGGCGCAAGCGAAGGTTGCGGACAGGTTCCCAGCAGACTATGCCCGGGCGCAACACCTATATGAACAAGGCAGACATGACGAGGAGCGCCGCGACCTTACTCATGCACGGCAACGGTACGAAGAAGCGGCGCGGTCTTTTGCTGATCTGCGCAGTGAGGCGTTGCGCCAGAAGGCGAAAGATTCGATAACAGCAGCGCGACAGTACGTCGAGGAGCTCAAGCAACGGCTTGCCGCACTCTCGCCATGGCTGGGAGACAACTGGAGCAAGGGACAGCAGTTGGAGGCTGAGGCTGAGCGGGCATGGCGCGCTCAGGAATATGAGCGCGCGGCCGTGTCATTCGCGCAGGTAGGCCAAATATATGAGGGCGCCAGAGACGAAGCCGAGCAGCGGCGCATCCGGCAGCTTGCGCTAGAAGCGCAGCAGCAAGCGCACGCTGCGCAACGCCGCGCAGAGGCCCTTGAAGCGCTGCGCCACAATGATGCACGTCCCCCTTATCAACGTGCGGTTAAGAAGCAAGAACAAGGAACTCGGTATCTCGCGCGTAGCGATTGGGAGCAAGCGACAAAGCACTTTACCAGCGCGGCTCAACTCTTCGGTGAGGCCGCAGCATTGGCCCAGCGAGGAAAAGAACGCCAGGCCGCGCTTGCCGCTTTGCAGAAATGCAAACAGGAAGAGCAAGCCGCCGCAGAGGCAGGAGCGGCAGAGCATTTTCAGGAAGAGTTCTCCGTTGCTCTCACCTGGGTCGAGCAGGGCCAGGCTTGTGAAACGCATCAGGAGTTTGCGCAGGCTCGGACTTTATATTATCAAGCAGCAGAAAAGTTGGCTCAACTACGACGCCAAGCGGTTTTGCAAGCAGCGCGAAAAAAGGCGGAGGCAGTGCGGCAACAGTTTCTTGCCGTTCGAGACAAAGGCGCCCACCTTCGGGAGTGGGCGGCGCCGCTCTGGTCTGAAGCGCAACAAAGTGAGCAGCAAGCAGAGCACGCCTATCGTGAGGGACAGTATGCGCTCGCCGCCGAACTCTATGAGCAGGCGCGGCTCGCGTATGAGCGCGCAGCTCAGGCAGCCGAACGCGAGCAGGTGCAGCAGGAAGCGTTGCAGGCAAAACGTCAGGCCCTTACCGCCAAGGCGCAGGCGGAAGGTCAAGAAGCGCGACGCTATGCTTCTCAACTGTTTGCTCAGGGCGAAGCCGCTCTGGCAGAGGCTGAACAATGCCTGTCAGCCGGGGATGTTCGAGCAACAAAGACTTACCAGTTAGCGCAGGAGCAATTCGCACAAGCAGCGGCTGAAGCAGAACAGGAACGCGCCAAACAAAGAGCGGCAACAGCGCGCGCACAAGCCATCGCCGCTCATCGCCAGGCTGAAGAAGTCGGAGCGGCGCAGCGATTTGTACAAGAATTCGCCTCGGCGCGACAGCTCCTTGAAAAAGCTCAACAGCAAGAAACCAACGGCTCTTTTACCCTAGCCCTGAAGACCTATGAGCGAGCAACTCAGCAATTCCTGTCGTTACGTCAGCAGGGAGAGGCGCAACGTGCGGCTGAGAGAGAACAACGCCGTCAACAGGCTATGGAGGCGCGCCAACAAGCGGAGCACAATCAAGTTGTAGCGGACGAGGCGCAAGGGCGACAGTATGCGGCCAACCGCTACCAGCAGGCTGTAGAGGCAAAACAACAGGGCGAGCAAGAATTTTCTGCGGAAAACTGGGAAGCAGCCACAGCGCAACTGCTCCAGGCTGCGATGTTGTTTGCTGAGACCACTCGTGAAGCCCAGCGTGTACGCTCCCAGCGGATGGCGGAGGCAGCCCGAATAAAGGCGGCCGAAGCCCGTCAAGGCGTTGTCGCAGCTCGGGGGGGCGAATTATTTCCACAGGCTTTTACGGAAGCTACACGCGCCTTGCGAGAGGCGGAAGAGACTTTTGCCCAAGAAACTTTTGGCTCTGCTCAGGCTCTGTTTGAGAAGAGTACAACGCTCTTTCAGCAGATTTTGCAGGATGTGGCGACGCTTAAGCAACAGCGCGAGGCCGAACGTGCAAAGGCCAGCGCCCTCGCCTTGCAGCAACAAGTACACGAGGTCAAACCGCGGAAAAAGCGACGCGCGGAACAAGCGTTGGCGGCAGCGGAGCAATTATACGGCTCCCAACGTTATGTCGAAGCGCAACAAAAATATCAGGAAGCCATCTCTTTATTAAACGACCTCCTGCAGGGGGCTCCTACAGAAGTGCTGCCTCCCCCGGCACCGCCTGCTCCGGCGTCTCCAGTGTGGCGACGGCCCACTGTTCTGCTGGGCGCTGCTGCAGCACTGGCCGCAGCAATCGTCATCGCTATTACTGTACCGCGTTATTTTTCTGAGCCTATTCCCTCTCAACCATCAGTCGAAGTGACGCCCGCTCCGGCTCCCTCGCCTCGGCCACCTTCGCCGCCCCTGTCGCCCACGATTACGATTACACAGGCGAGTCCGGATGCGCCAGAGCTATCTGTGGCGGAGGGTGATAAACTCGCTTTTGCGGTTGAGGCGAAAAGTTCATCGCCCAAATCGCTGCGCTATGCCTGGTTCCTTGATGACGTAAAAAAAGCGGAAGGCAAGCAATGGACCTATCAGCCGGACTTTGAGGAGGGCGGCGATAAACCCAAAGAGATCAAGGTGGTTGTTACGGATGGAGACGCCCAAACGAAGGAATCCGCACAGCCCGTATCTCAGCTCTGGCGCGTCCGGGTGCAAAATGTCAATCGCCCGCCGATTATCGTCGCTATGAAGCCGGAGATAAAGGGGATAATAGAAGCGTCGCTTGGACAGTCGCAAAAGTTTATAGTCCAAGCCTCGGACCCGGACGGCGATCCACTGACGTACGAGTGGAGAGTTGATGAGCAGGAGAT
>DATLYA010000089.1:0-19653 GCA_035575235.1 Candidatus Methylomirabilota bacterium | reverse complement strand
GTTCGATGCGCGGACATGATATGCATGTCGCATTCTACACCGAACTCCTCACACGCCTTCACCACTTCTTCCATAATCTCCAGGTCTGAATCACTACCCATGAGGACGCCAACGCGGGGAGTCATATGTTCTCCTTCCTTTTACGTGTTGCGTGTTGCATATCACGCTTCTGTTATTCTCCTTATGACCTCTTCGAGCCGAACGCCACGCGACCCTTTAACTAATAGCAATTGTGGTCCCGTGTAGCTGGCCACTGTCTCTTGCACAAAAGTCGCCGCCTCAGCAGAGTGCTCAAACCAGCGCATAGTAAGACCAGCCTGCTCAACCGCGGCGCCCATCAAGCGCGCTTCTGGTCCAACGACGATTACCAGATCAGGCGCGGGCTTGAGAGACGCTGCCATCTCGCCAATCTCCCGATGACGATGTTGACTTACTGCTCCAAGTTCAAGCATGTCGCCGAGCACGAACAGGACTCGCTCTCCAGGCGCGCGCACTTGCTGCGCCGTGAGAATGGCCTGCTGCATGGAGGCAGGATTGGCGTTGTAACAATCATCAAGAATAGTGAGTTGCCGCTCTTTGAGCTCAATGACCGCCATTCTTCGCGCTGCGCCCTGAGCAGCGCGTAAAGCCTCACAAGCGGCATCGAACTCTAAGCCGCATTCCAGCGCCACCGCAATGGCGGCAACTCCTGCTAAAGCAAAATGACTGCCCAACAGCTTGACTTGGACGCGCTGCTCCCCTACGGGGGTCGATATCGAAAACGCTGTGCCGGCGCGAGAGACCTGTACATTGGCGACGCGATATTGATTCGTCTGTCGATAACCAAAGGTCACAACCCGGCAGCGCGCTTGCCGCCGCACCGCTTCCAGCAACGCCTCGTCATCGCCGTTGACCACCGCCACACCCTCCTGCGGCAGCGCGGCGATCAGCTCGGTTTCCGCTATAATGATGCCCGCTAAATCGTGGAGCGTTTCGGTATGTTCTTCGGCAATGCTCGTGATAAGACCGACGTGAGGTTGGGCAATGTGACACAGCGTCGTGAGTTCGCCAAAACCGCTGGTTCCTAATTCCAGCACGAGACATTCAACATCGCGCTCCGTACGGAGCAACATCAGCGGCACGCCAATATGATTATTCAGATTCCCCTGCGTCGCAAACGTCTTCTTCTGCGGCGCGCAGACCTGCGCCAGTAATTCTTTTGTTGTCGTTTTGCCGTTACTGCCGGCCACGCCAATCACTGTGGCGTGAAGCCGGCCACGATGCCACGCGGCCAGGTCCTGGAGTGCTTTCAGCGGCTCGGCGACCGCAATTCCCGCCCCACCCTCAGGTGGGCGAGCGACGATACGCGGCGAGAAAAAAAAACCGCCTGCGCCACGTTGGATGATCTCGGCCAAAAACGCATGACCATCCGTGCGACTGCCGGGAAGCGGCACGAATAGCGCGCCCGGCGTAATGGCGCGCGAGTCGATAGAAACGGAGGTGAATACAATATCCGCACGGCCACAGGCAAGCGATCCGCCAGTGGCCGCACAGACTTCCTGCACAGTAAAAGAGACTGGCATGGTTCGGCAAATCTATCCAGGCTTCGGTCGCTCAGCAAGAGTCGTCCTTAGACATTGATCCTGATCCTCCCCCATGCCACGATGGCTGGTGTGACCCAAAAGGAACAACACGCCAGAGCGATTATCCGTACGCTGCGCCATCACGGCTTCGTCGCCTATCTTGCAGGCGGGTGCGTGCGGGACAAATTGCTTGGTCATGAGCCAAAAGATTTTGACGTGGCCACGAGCGCCCGCGCGGAGGAGGTGCAACGTCTGTTCGCTCACACCATTCCGGTTGGCGCGCAGTTTGGCGTCGTGCTTGTTATCCATGACGGCATTCCTTGCGAGGTGGCGACATTCCGCTCGGATGGCGTGTATCTTGACGGGCGCCATCCGGCCAGTGTGCGTTTTAGTGATCCGCGCGAGGATGCCTTGCGCCGGGACTTTACGATTAACGGCATGTTCTACGACCCCGTCACTGAGCAAGTCATCGACTATGTCAATGGTCGGCAAGACCTCGCCGCCGGGGTGATCCGCGCCATTGGCGACCCCCATGCCCGCTTCTCTGAGGATCGTCTGCGCATGCTGCGGGCCGTACGCTTAGCTGCCCGGTTCGGTTTTACCATTGAAGCCAAGACGTTCACCGCCATTCAGGAGCTAGCGTCAACGATTATCGATATTGCCTGGGAACGCATTGGCGAGGAGATCATCAAAATCCTTTCCGAGAAAGGCGCGAAGCGGGCCTTCGAGCTGCTGTCCGAGTCTGGCCTGCTTGCGGTCGTGCTGCCGGAAATCGAGGCGATGCGCGGCGTCGAACAGTCTCCAGATTTTCATCCCGAAGGCGACGTGTTTACTCATACCCTGCTTTTGCTCGACAAGTTGGATGCCCCGACGGAAACATTGGCGTTGGGCGCGCTGCTCCACGATGTAGCAAAGCCGCTGTGTCAAGAGCGGAAGGAGCATCGCATTACTTTCTACGGTCACTGCGAAAAAGGCGCGGAGATGGCGGTGGAGATTTGCCAACGCCTCAGACGGTCGCGTGACACGTGGGAGCGCGTCGCCTACCTCGTCAAAAATCACTTGCGCGTGCTGAGCGCCCCCCACATGCGCTCTTCTACGCTGAAACGTCTGCTGCGGGAGAAAGGCATAGAGGAATTGCTCGAACTTGTCCGGCTCGATGCGTTATCGTCCAGCGGCGACCTGCGTCCCTATGAATTTTGTCGCCAGAAGCTGGCCGAGCTAGGGCCTGAACAGATGAAGCCGCCGCGCCTGCTCACGGGAGACGATTTGATCGCCCTTGGACTCCCACCGGGTCCGCGGTTCAAAGAGATCCTCGCCGCCGTCGAAGAAGCGCAATTGGAGGGACAGCTCCAGACCCGCGAGGACGCCCTCGCCTGGGTGCAACAATCCATGCACAATAGGAATGCATAGCAACAATACAAAAAGAAAGGCGCGCCATGGCACTGTTTCCGAAGGACACCAATTTTTACGACCTCTTTGAGCGCGGCGCTACGAAAGTCCACGAAGGCGTGCAACTGCTCGAAGACCTGGTGAAGAATTTCATCAATGTTCCCCTCAAAGCGAAACGCATTAAGGATGTCGAACATGAAGCTGACCTGATCACTCATGAAACAGTCGCCAGGCTGAATAAGACTTTTGTCACTCCTCTCGATCGCGAGGATATACACAACCTCATCAGCTCGCTCGATAACATTCTCGATCACGTTGAAGCAGCGGCTGATAAATTTTCGCTCTACCGTATCGCTGCCGTCAAAGACGATGCGGTGCTGCTTACTGACATTTTGTTGCGCGCGACCCAAGAGGTGCGTGATACGATCGGGCAACTCCGGGATCTGAAAAGTTCTGACTCCATTCTCCAGCATTGCATCGAGATCAATCGGTGGGAAAACGAGGGGGACTTCGTCTACCGCTCGGCGATCGCGAAGCTCTTTGAGAAGGGCGACGATCCGCTTGAGGTCCTGAAATGGAAAGAAATTTACGAATCGGTCGAAAACGCCATCGATAGCTGCGAGGATGTCGCGAATGTCATCGAAGGCGTTGTGCTGAAGAACAGTTGACGGCAGCCCTCAGCCGTTCAGCGTCCGTTCCGCGATGCGCACCCTGAAAAGATTTCATTAAATTGTAACGCGCCGCACACCTACGGGTAACGTTCCTTCGCTAGAGGTGCCGAAAGGAGCACAAAGATTCACCCTAGCGAAGGAGGTTCAGTAGTGAATACGCCATCGTATTTGCACACCATAGAGGGTCGACTCCGTATCAAAAGCGCCATCTTAAAAGGAGAGCCAGAGAAAGCGTGCGAAGTCGAACGGCAGCTGAAAAGCCGTGAAGGCGTCACTGACGTGACGGTTAATCCGATTACCGGCAGTGTGTTAGTATTGTATGACCCTCGTTGCCTTTCGCAAAGTGTTATTCTTGATACTTTAAAAGCCTTGGGATGTTTTGAAACTGCCCGCGGCATTCCGATCGGCACACACGAACTCCATTCGGTGCGGAGCGAGTTTGGACACGATGTCCTTAGAACAGTTGTCCTTTCCACGTTGGAGTTCACCGTGCAACGGCTTGTGTACGCACTTATCTAAACGACTGCCCCCAGCATGGATTCCATCGTCATTGTTGACGTACGTGTCTTTTTGCCTTCGCGCTTTTCCATTGTCCTCCCCTCCATTGTCTGTTGTTTGTGCCCCACCACTCACCCCAAGCGGAGGTTTGCTTCTTCGTCTCAGCCTATTTATGATGTTTTTGTTTAACAGCCCTTCCGTTTTTCCTGTTGCTCTTAATGGTTGCTCAAAGCCGCCTGTCCAGGTATGAGGAACGCCTGCCTGATGAGCGATCAGCCCTTCCTGAAGCTTCCGCTTCGGTCTCTCCGCTTGAAACAATCTCTGGCCCTGACCTTAGTGCTCACAGCCGCAGGTTTGACGGCCATGGAAATAACGAAACAACTGCTGGCGCCGGAGATAAGCATTTGGGAATCGCATGTCGTCACCATCATCTTCGGCAGTGCTATTGCGACTCTTGCCGCCTTTTTCGTCTTACGGCGGCAAGATAAGTTGCAATGTCAATTAGCGGAACACGAGCAACAAGCAGCGATCCTGGCCGAACGCACGCGTGTAGCGCGCGATATCCATGATACTCTGAGCCAGAGCTTTACTGGTATTGTCATACAGTTGGAAAACGTCGTGGATCTCCTGGAAGAAGATCCACGAAACCAGGACGCATTACGGCAACACATTACACGAGCCCGTGCGCTGGCGCAGGACGGTCTTGCTGAAGCCCGGCGTTCAGTGTGGGAGCTGCGACCGGTTCTCTTGGAACATAAGGATTTGGCGACTGCTTTGGAACAGATGGTCGAACAACTGACGAACGGGACGGTCGCGCACGCACATTTTTCTTGCCATGGCGCCCCACAGGCCTTGCCGTCTACTGTGGAAGAACATCTTTTTCGCATTGGCCAAGAGGCGTTGAGTAATGTGCTCCGCCACGCCCACGCACGCACGATCCATATGACCCTCAGCTTTGAAGCGCAACACGTTACGTTAGAAGTCACGGATGACGGGCAAGGATTCGACCCTCATCAGGACGAACACAGCCGTTTTGGCCTCCTTAGTATGAAAGAACGCGCCGAACGCATGGGCGGTCACTTAACAATCCACAGTCAGGCTGAGCAAGGAACCACCTTGAAGGTAGTGGCGCCGATTCGCTTTGTCCCCTACAGTCCCTCGTAAGAGCAATGGAAAAGAAGAACCCGATTCGCGTGCTGATCGCGGATGATCACCCCATTTTCTGTGAAGGGTTGAAACAATTGATCAATCGGCGGCCAGACATGACCGTGGTGGCCGAAGCGCGGAGTGGACGAGAAACGCTCGCGCTGTTTCGTCAGTATCGCCCGGATCTTTCTCTCCTTGATCTCCGCATGCCAAATGGCGATGGCGTTGAAACGATGAAGGCGATCCGGGCGGAGGAGCCTGCAGCAAAGCTGATTGCTTTGACGACCTACGATGCCGACGAGAATATTCTGCGCGCGCTCCGAGCAGGAGCCCAGGCTTATCTGCTCAAGGACGCGCCTCGCCAAGAACTCATCTCTTGTATTCGCGCTGTGCAGCGCGGCGAGACGTACTTTTCAGCCACTGCGGCCAAGAAGTTAGCCCAGGGTCAGTCAAGCCCCGCCTTGACGAATCGTGAACTTGAGGTCCTGCGCTTGTTAAGCACGGGGATGAGCAATCGAGAGATCGGCGCGGTGTTGTCCATTGCGGAAGGGACCGTGAAGCTCCACGTCAACAATCTCATGACAAAGCTGGAGGCGGAGAACCGTGTCGGGGTGGTGACCAGTGCGCTGAAGCGCGGCATTTTGCGCCTCGATTGAGCAAACGGCGCTTCGGACGGTCCAGTTGCACGGCTTGAGCAATCCTTTTTCTTTGCTGATGGCGGCTGTGTGATGACCGGCACGGCCTATAACTTTCGGCTAGGTTGCACGGGTTAAAAAAATATTACAAGAATATTGCTGCATTGTTGCAGGGAGGTGTCTGATGGCAGCGCTTGATGATTTGTTCTCAGGGTGGGGAACGACGGTACTGATCGGATTAGGTGTAGCATTAGCCGCGCCTACCCTGCTCCCCACAGTGGGGGCCATCATTCGACCCGTGGCGAAAGGTCTTATCAAAGGCGGGTTGTACATCGCAGACTCGCTCCAGGAACTCGTCGCTGAGGGCAGCGAACAGATCAGCGACTTGGTGGCTGAGGTGAAAGCCGAGCGCGCCGCCACAACGAATGTGTCTCCATCATAGGGAGACGCACCCCTGATAACGAAAGAAGCGGACTCACCAGACATGGAAACCGCCGCGATCACTCTTGTTCACGCCATTCCCGGACGCGTTCGCCTCAAAATACCCGAATTGCGCGATAATGCAGCGCTGGCGGCGCGACTCCGGGAGCGCCTTACCGTAGTCACCGGCGTCCAATGGGTAGCGGCAAACTCGCGTACGGGCAGTCTTGTCATTCAATACGATCCTGTTACTATCGCCTCGCCCGAATCCCGACGTGCACTCCTCTCGCCGCTAACGGCCATATTTCCAGCCGCCGTTCTGCCGAACTTCGAAACCTGGCGCGCTCCAAATGAAGAGAGTGCTTTTCCGCCCTTAGCGGCCGGCATAAGATCATTTTTTCATAATGTAAACGAAAAACTCCAGCATGCGACTGGCGGCCACACCGATCTTAGAGTGCTGGCGCCGTTACTTTTATTGGGACTGGGTCTGCGCGCTATAGTGAAGTCGGACAAACTGGCTCCTCCAGCCTGGTACGATTTTCTCTGGTTTGCTTTCGGCTCGTATTTTATGTTGAACCCCAGACCGGGTGAGGGGCAACAATAAAGGCGATCATCCCCGGGGCGGCAAGGCAGGGTCTGCGCTGCTTTGCCTTTCTTTTTTTCCTGCAGAACCGAGGCAATCGTATGGCTGAAAAACGCGGCAGACGGCGGCAGCGAAGCGATCAGCCGGCGCCGTCATCTCTGGAGCGTTCCGGTTCATCAGCGGATACGTTCGTAGCGCCGGAAGAAAGGACATTGATTGTCAACAAAGAGCAAGTCGCAAAAGAAGGGAGACCCGCTATGAAGGCGGACGAGACGAGCAGCGCATCAACTGAAGAAACGTGGGCAGAGGCCGGAGCAGCAGTGAGAGACAGCCTGGTCGGCAGCCTCAAAGGCATCCAGGAAATCGAGACTGCGGCTATTGGCGTCATCGAACGCGCCGCGGGCGAGACGTTCAAAGCCGCTCGTACCGTGGCGGTCGACGGTATGGGCGCCATCAAGGATGTGACTAACGGGGCATTGCAAGCTCTCACTGACGTAGGTTCAGGATTGATGGGGGGCGCGAGACGATTGTCCACCGACTTCATGGCCGGAGTCAGTGACGTGGGTGGTGAGGTTCTAACGACGGTGCATCGCGCCGCGCGCGGGATGGTATCTGGCGCTGCCGAGCTTGGCGCTGACGTAGGGACCGTCGCGAGAAATACTACTCTCGGAACGGTCGGCGTCGCGCAAGAAGTTGGAGGCAATATCGGCGGACTGCTCAAGACGGCGGCGAGCGGGACGGTTGACACCATCCAGATGATCGGTACGGAAGCGATCAAGACAGCCAGCACCATACTGGTCACCGCCGTACAAGGGGTAAAAGACGTGCTCAATGCGGCGTTGCCACGACGGTAAACTGCTATGAATACCGGGCGAACGATTGAGGACGGGCGACCTCCTGAAAGTTGGAACAAAAAGGCGTTGCCCGCGCGACGGAAAGCGAGGCGTATATGCGGAACCTGGGATTCAAGTATCAGATTGGCGAGGTTGTGACACATGCGGGGTTCCTGAAACCTGTGCGTCAACCGGCCGTACAGCGGTTTCACATCATCTCGAGTACGCTCGTCATCGGCCCAGGGGGTGCGCAGCGGTTCTACCTGGTGCGTCCCGTACAATATGGGGCTGAATCTGGCGGCACCGGCCGAGAGACGCTGCGGGTGCTGGAGGACAGCCTCGCGCCGCTGCCGAAAGATGAATGCCTGAACCAGAAAGGAGCGTGTTCATAATGGAGACAGGTGAGCAGGAAGCGGCATATATGAGTAGAGCTGGAGTGATTGTAAAGGAAGGCATTGTCGGCAGTCTCAAAGGAGTGAATGAGATCGAGGCAGAAATCGTCAGTCTCGTGCGCGCTACGGTGTCGAACACCTTACGCACAGCCGGCTCCATTGCCGCAGACGGCATATCGATCACCAGCGATGTGGTGCGCGGAGCCTTGCAAGCGGCCGAGGAGGTAGGCGCAGGTCTGACTCTCGGCGTCAAGAGCGTGACAAAGGGCGTAGTGATGGGGGTGAGTGACGTGGGAGGCGATATGTGCACGGTTGCTCATCATACCGTGAAAGGGGCGGTAGCTGGTGCTGCCGAGATTGGGGCGGATGTCAGCGTGATCGCGCACCGCGCTGTGTCCGGCGTCATTGAAGCTGTGCGTGAGATCGGCGGCGATGTCAGCCTGGCGGCGACGTTGGCAGTGGAAGGCGCGCTCGCAGCAGCTGAGAGTCTTGGAAGCGCGACGGTGCGAACGATCAGGGAAATTCTCATCAGCGCCGTAGCAAACGCGAAAGGCATTGGTCTGACAGCGCCGATGAAATCACAGAGAGTGAACTCTCCTGGTCAGGAGGCCGCCTGACTCGGGCTGTATGGCGGCAGCCCGCTTGAGGAAGGGGGAGTACATAGCGGTGGTCGAAGCGATTCATACCGCTGTCCCGGGCAGAGCCCGCTTCAAGGTTCATGAACTCTACCATTCAGAGACATTGAAACGAGCCTTAGAATTCCGACTTGCCGCAACGCCGGGCATTCTCTCGGTCTCGGCCAGCGCTCTCACCGGCACGGTCCTTGTCTCATTCAACTCAAGCAACACGCCGGCTTCGATCGCTGCAGTCATTGAAAGCCTGCTCGGGGATTTCGCGCAGCACAGGTCTGTCCTTGCGGTTCAGGTCTCTACCAACGGCGCTCACACACTCGCCGCGCCTCTGCCCAGGCACACCAGCGGGAAAGGTCCAGACGCAACGTCGCCTATCCAGCAAATGCTTTTTGCCGCGCCTCACATTCCCGCCCAGGCGCTGGACCGAGCCATCGACACGCGCCCGGGACCAGCCTGGCATGTGTTGGAAGCGGATGCGGCCGTGGCGGCGTGGCATTCTTCACGCACCCACGGCTTATCAAGCGCAGACGTGGAGAAACAACAGCGTCTCCATGGACCAAATATTCTTCCGGAAGCCGAGTCTCGTTCAGCCTGGGAAATGATGCTGGATCAAGTCCATTCCCTTCCCGTGGCGTTGCTGACAGCCGCCGCCGGCATTTCCCTCGTCACCGGTGGGCTGGCTGATGCGTTGGTGATTATGGGAGTAGTGGCGCTCAACGCCACTATTGGCTACCTGACGGAGAGCCAATCTGAAAACACTATCCACTCTCTGAAAACCCTGGTCCGGCCTGCAGCGCTCGTGGTCAGGGATCGACAGCTCCGCGAGATTCCCGCTAGCGAAGTTGTGCCTGGGGATGTCCTCGTGCTAAAACCGGGTAGTTATGTCGCGGCGGACTGTCGCTTACTCGAAGTCGAGCGGCTTACCGTGGACGAATCGGCTCTGACAGGAGAAAGTCTGCCAGTGCGTAAAACCGCCGCGCCCTTGTCAAACGTTGATCTTCCCCTTGGGGATCGTATCAACATGGTATACATGGGAACATTGGTTACCGGCGGTCAGGGACTTGCCGTGGTGGTCGCCACAGGACGCTTGACGGAACTAGGACAAATACAGATCCTGACGGGAAAAGCGCAGGCACCGAAAACGCCGCTGGAACGCCAGCTCGACCACATGGGCGCACAATTGGTGCTCATCGGAGGCGGCATCTGCGGCCTTGTTTTTGGAGTGGGGTTGCTCCGCGGGTATGGGTTTCTGGAAATGTTGCAGATGGCCATCTCGCTGGCCGTAGCGGCGGTGCCCGAAGGGTTGCCAACGGTCGCCACCACCACCCTGGCGCTGGGCATTGTCAACATGCGCAAATATCACGTACTGATCCGTCGGCTGGAAGCCGTAGAGGCGTTGGGCTGCGTACAGGCCGTCTGTCTTGATAAAACCGGCACCCTGACGTTAAACCGCATGTCGGTGGTTGCCGCCTACACGGGTGGGCAGCGTATCACTATCACGGACGGCTGCTTCCTCGCGGAAGAGCAGTGTATCGATCCGTTAACCTGCGAGGAGTTTGTCCGGCTGGCGCAAATTTGCGTTCTGTGTAGCGAAGCTGAGATCGAACGCGACAATGGGCAGTACGTGCTCAAAGGTTCGCCGACAGAAAATGCTTTGATCCATCTGGCGATCGGCGCGGGTCTTGATGTCCTGACGCTGCGCGAGGAGTACCCGATGCAAACAATGCGGCTACGGGCGGACAATCGCAATTTCATGAGCACCCTCCATCGTCCAACACAGACGAAGCAGAATGGTGACGCGCCGCTTCTGCTCCTCGCGGTCAAAGGCAGCCCAGGTGAAGTGCTGAGCCGGTGTACGTGGCGTATGCAAGATGGAGTGCGCCGACTGCTGACGGATGAAGATCGCTTGCGGATCGAAACGGAGAACGAACGCATGGCGGGCGCGGCGTTGCGGGTTCTCGGCTGCGCCTATGGCTATGTGGAGAGCGAAAGGGAAGATGGCGACCTTCTTGAGGAGCTAACCTGGGTGGGACTCGTTGGTATGGCCGACCCGGTGCGGCCCGGCGTCAAAACAGTCATCGACGGTTTTCATCGCGCTGGCATCGATACGATCATGATTACCGGCGACCAAAGCCCAACCGCCTACGCGATTGGCAAAGCATTAGCCTTGAGTCCCAACGGGCAGGTGGAGATTCTTGATTCCACGCATCTTGCGAACATTGACCCCGAGATCCTGAAAGGACTGGCCGGGAAAGTCCATGTCTTTGCGCGCGTCAGCCCGGCGCATAAGCTGCAAATCGTACAAGCGTTGCAACGCGCGGGGAAAGTGGTAGCGATGACCGGCGACGGCGTCAATGACGGACCAGCGCTCAAAGCGGCAAATGTTGGCGTCGCCATGGGACATGCAGGGACTGACGTCGCTCGGGAGGTGGCGGACGTGGTGTTGGAGAACGACGATCTTGAGACGATGCTCATCGGCATCAGTCAGGGCCGGACGATCTATAACAACATTCGTAAGTCGGTGCATTTTTTGTTGTCAACAAATTTAAGTGAAATTATTGTCACAGCGACCGCTATTTCCGCCGGTCTCGGTCAACCACTCAACGCTATGCAACTCTTGTGGATTAATCTACTCTCCGATATTTTCCCGGGCCTCGCATTAGCGCTGGAGCCGCCAGAGCCGGAGATCATGAGCCAACCGCCGCGGAATCCGGACGAGCCAATTCTCAAAACATCCGACTTTCGCAGCATCGCCCTGGAATCAACAACTCTGTCTGCAGGCGCGCTTGGAGCGTATGGGTACGGTTTACTGCGCTATGGCGCTGGGGCGCAGGCCAGTACGGTAGCCTTCACCACCCTGACTGCGGGGCAACTGTTGCACGCGATCACCTCGCGATCAGAGACTCATAGCGTGTTTGACACGCCCCCCCTGCCGTCGAACCCCTACTTGAGCGCTGCGCTGCTTGGCTCTTTCGGACTACAAGCGCTTACCCTTAGGGTTCCAGGGTTGCGCAGCCTGCTTGGCCTGACGCCGCTGTCGGCGCTCGATGGGCTCGTAATCGGCGGCAGCGCGCTGCTGCCTTTCCTGGTGAACGAAGCAACTAAGAAACTCCGAGCTCTGCAGCCAGCCTCACGGCCAGTAGACGCGAGGTGAAACACCATGCAAAGAGACTTTATGTTCACCTCTGAATCGGTCACGGAAGGACACCCTGATAAGCTATGCGATCAGATCAGTGACGCCATCCTGGATCGGTTTCTCCAACAAGATCCGTACTCTGCGCTCATTGCCGAATGTGCGGTGTCCACTGGCATCGTCTTCATCGCGGCGCGTTTCGCGTCCCGCGCCGTCGTCGATGCGCCTAACGTAGCACGGCAAGTCATTACGCAAGTGGGGTATGATCAGCCCACCTTCAATGCCAAGACGTGCAGCATCGTCACCAGCCTGAAAGAATTGCCGGACGAGGAACGGCGCGCGTTTAACGAACGAGAACTGTCGGACAACGACATCAACCGCATTACCGTCAAGAATCAAGCGACGGTGTTCGGGTTTGCCTGCGACCAGACGCCTGCCTTTCTGCCGCTGCCAATCTGGCTGGCCCATCGTTTAGCGAGGCGACTCACAGCGGTGCGGCTGCAGAAGATCCTGCCGTATCTTGCCCCTGACGGAAAAACACAAGTCGGCGTCGAATTCCGTAACCGCCGCCCTTCTCGTATCTACAGTATCTCGGTGATTGGCAGCCAGGACAAACTGCCGAGCGCTGGGGGACCTGATGGTCAACGCTTCTTCTGCGATATCCATGACACAGTCATTGACGCAGTCTTCCGCGACGAAGAAATCAAACCGGACGAGAAGACCAGAATTTTTATCAACCCCGATGGGCCGTTCATTACAGGCGGCCCATCCGTACACTCTGGCCTGACTGGACGGAAAAACGCTATCGACACCTACGGCGAGTATTCCCGACATAGCGGCGCGGCGCTGAGCGGGAAAGATCCGACGCGTATCGATCGGGTTGGAGCCTATGCCGCCCGTTACGCCGCGAAGAACGTGGTGGCGGCTGGACTCGCCACAGAATGTGAAGTCCAACTAAGCTATTCTATTGGACTGGCGCAGCCGGTCAGCATTCAGGTAGAAACCTTTGGTACTGGAAAGATCCCGGACGAAGAGATTCGCGCACTTCTCGCCCGGCACTGTGACTTCCGCCTCGCGGCGATTCTCAAGCAGTTCAATTTGCGGTTTCTACCGTCGACTGTCAAAGGCGGTTTCTACAAAAAGCTGGCGGCGTATGGTCATGTCGGACGGATGGACATTGGGGCGCCCTGGGAGGTGACCGATAGAGCGGCGCTGTTGCGTGAGGAGGCCTGGGCCGCTGAACGCCCTGCTACTGCCAGCAGTGATGTCTTTCCCAAAGAAACAGTTGTATAGACAATTCTTCTTGCTATGCTGACACGTAAAAACAGGAGAAGACTATGGCGCTACGGCATGGTGTGCTTGGGACATTGATTGGATTCGGAATCGCGAAAGCCGTTCCTGATGATCTGTTCCCTAAGATGGGAGTAGCGCTCCGCCCTGTCGCAAAAGCTCTGATCCACAAAGGACTCTCACTCATCGACTCTGTGCAGGAACTCGTAGCCGAAGGGCAGGAATATTTCAGTGATCTCGTCGCTGAAGTCGAGTATGAGCGCGCCCCCAAAAGAGCCGAGGATCCGGAGGACGAAGCAAAAGGAGATAGGGAGGGCAAGGCAAAAGCGGCATAGTCATCTTACGGAGGTCGCTTTATGCCTACCTTATCAGAGAAACAACGCGCGCACCTGGCAAGTCATGTGCCTGGACGCCTCCGTGTGAGGTTCCGTCGCAACAGTCGCCGACCTCAGGTGCTGCAGCAGACGAAGGTCGCTCTGGAGAAGCGCCAAGGGGTGCGGGCTGTGCACGTTAATCAAGCCGCTGGAAGTCTCACCGTTCACTATGATCCCGACCGCCATCCTGGCAACAGCATACTTAAACTCCTTGAAGATCTTGATGTTATTGTTGGAACAGGATTAGACCTCCCGCACGTCGCAGGGTCGGACATTCTCCATGAGAACAGCAGCATCGCCACGACCTTAGGGGCTGCCCTCGATGATCTAGATCATCAGCTTGCCTCCCTGACCGGAGCGACCGTAGATCTCCGGACTCTCTTTCCCTTGAGCCTGGCTGGCATTGGGATTTGGCTCATTCGGGAGAATGGTCCCATGCTTGATATAGCTCCTGGATGGCTATTCTTGTGGCTCGCGTTCGACGCTTTTGTGCGCTTGCATCCACCTGAGCCAGCTAATATGTCCGCGTTTGCGCCGGTCTCAGCCAACGCTCCACGCCGAACGGCTCAGCAAAAACGGCTAAGCACTGGCTAAGCAGTTTACTTTGTGGTTCTGGCATGCGATTTGCCTTTTCGTATCGCGTAGGACACACGCGAATCATGCAGGAGAAAGGAGCAGCCCATGGCGTTATTGGAAGATCTGTTCAGTGACTGGGGATGGGGAACGACCGGCATGGTCGGACTTGGCGCCGTATTGCTCGCCCCTACGGTGTTGCCGGCAGTCGGCGCAGTCCTGCGGCCAGTCGCCAAAGGTCTGGTGCGGGGGACGTTGGCGTTAACGGAAGGAGCGCGCGAACTGTTTGCTGAAGCTAGAGAACAACTCAGTGATATTTACGCCGAAGCTAAACACGAATATGCCCAAGGCCGGGGGCCGTTCAGCTCCGCTCCCTCAGCAACCAGTACGACCGTCGGGGCCGAATCACTCATTGTGACTCCTAGCGGGGAGCCGGCTGCCAGGGAGTAAGCAGTTTCTCAGAAGATCATGGACAGCACCCGGTCGCTCAGCACATACGTCGCGGCAGCGATGAGCGCCGAGCCGGGAATGGTCAATACCCATGCCCAGACAACCGTACGCGCGACTCCCCAACGCACTGCAGATAACCGCCGCGCCGCACCCACGCCGACAATTGCGCCGGTAATAGTGTGCGTTGTGCTCACTGGAATGCCGGCATAGGCGGTGCCTAGAAGGGTAATCGCGCCGGCTGTTTCTGCGCAAAATCCTCCCACGGGCTGTAATTTGGTGATGCGCATGCCCATTGTGCGTACGATCCGCCACCCACCGAAGAGCGTGCCTAATCCAAGCGCGGCGTGACACAACAGAATGACCCAAAACGGCACGTAGAACGTCGGTCCCAAGTAACCTGAGTTAAAAAGCAAGATCGTAATAATGCCCATAGTCTTCTGCGCGTCATTCGTCCCATGCCCTAAGCTATACAGGGCGGAAGACACAAGCTGGAGGCGGCGGAAATATTTATCGACTCGTCCCGGGGTCGCTTGCCAGCAAAGATTGAGCACCACCACAATGAAGATCACGCCCAGGGTGAGCCCAATAAGCGGGGACAAAACGATAAAAGTGGCGATTTTATTGAAACCGCTAAAAATCACGGCGCCGAATCCCGCCTTGGCGATGGCCGCCCCGGCAAATCCGCCGATCAGGGCATGGGAGGAACTCGTCGGCAACCCATAAACCCAAGTCAGGAGGTCCCATATGATCGCGCCCATGAGGCCGCCAAAGATGACGTGCGAATCCACCACGGCTGGATCAATAACGCCTTTGCCTACTGTCGTCGCCACTTGCACGCCAAAACCGAACGCCGCCACGAAATTGAAGAACGCTGCCCAGGCCACCGCTTGAAAGGGAGACAGCACCCGCGTCGAGACCACCGTTGCAATCGAGTTGGCCGCATCGTGAAAGCCGTTAATAAAATCGAAGACCAGCGCCACCACAATCAAGAACACCACCAGTTCCATGCCTATCCCTCCAGGAGGATCGCCTCCTTCTGCCCTACAGAGGGATCGGAGTCAATCGCAGCGGCAGGAACCGGGAAGAACAAACGAACGGTCGTGCCCTGATTGAGCTGGCTTTCAATATGCAGAAATCCACCATGCGCTTGCACGATATGCTTCACGATCGCTAAACCAAGGCCTGTGCCGCCAAGTTCTCGTGATCGTGCTTTATCCACGCGATAGAACCGCTGCGTGAGGCGCGGAATCTCGGCTGCCGGAATGCCACAGCCCGTGTCGGCCACCGCAAGCTCCAGCCACTCTCCTGGCAACTCCACCTCAGTTTCTACTCCATCTACACCCTGCACCTTGGGCACTGGACTTGACACCGTCGTGGCCGACACGGTGACCGAACCGCCGGCAGGGGTATATTTGATGGCATTGTCCACAACATTGAGCAACACTTGATACAGCCGGTCAGGATCAGCCAGCAACGTCGGCAGCTCTGTCGACAACTCTTGCAGCAAGCGCACCCCGCCACGTTCCGCCTTCTCTTTAACGACTTCAAAGACATCGCTTGTGAGTTCGGCGAGCACGACAGGCTCTCGCCGCAGTTCAGTTTTTCCCAGTTCAAGGTCAGACAAAGTGAGCAAATCATCGATGAGCCGACTCAAGCGCTCAGAGTGGCGATCAATAATCGTCACGAAACGAGTAGCGGTCTCTGGATCCTTGAGTGCGCCATTGAGTAAGGTTTCCGCATATCCCTTGATGGCGGTGAGGGGCGTGCGCAACTCGTGAGAAACGTTTGCCACGAAATCGGAACGGATGGCTTCGAGCCGTTTGAGCTGGGTCAGATCGTGAAACACAAGGACATAGCCGCTGACCGTAGCGCCCTCTCCGTACACCGGCATCGCACTCGCCGAAAGGGAGCGACGCGTTTTCCCTTCGATTTCGATTTCCCGAGACACCGGAGGGTCGCCGGGCCGGCGGTTCGCCACTTCCCGGAGCAACTCTGGCAGGACGAAATGGCGCGAAAAGGCCTGGACTGGTTTCCCTCTCCATTCCTGTACAGGAGACAAACCAAAGAGATCCTGCGCCGCGCGATTACACAGCATGACGTTGCCAGTGGGATCAATCACCACAACCCCCTCAGCCATGCTTTGCAGCACGGCTGCCAGTTTTTTTCCCTCGCTTTGCAAAGCGCGCATGTCCTCATGAAAACGCGACACCAAACGTTGGAATCCGCGCTCCAACGCGCCAACTTCGTCTTCATTCCACACTGGCAGGGAAGGAGGAAACTCACGCAACGGGGCGACGTCAAGAAAGTTCAGCAAGGTCCGCAGGCGGTCCCGCAAACGCACGCCGAAAAAGAAGGCCAGCACCGGCGCCAGGAGACCAAGCAAGAAGATCGCGAGGGTAAATGACAGCGAAGGCGATGCAGACGAAAAAAACGCAACGAGCAGGTAGATACTCAGCGCACTCAGAGTGAGGCAGGGAAAAACCACGATAGGAAAAAGAACGCTATTCCTCCAACGCATCGGGATTACATTTATACCCAACGCCACGAACGGTCAAAATAAATGTCGGGTTTGCATCATCCCGCTCCAGCCGCTGCCGCAGACGCCGGATGTGCACATCCACCGTGCGCGGCTCGACATAGACGTCTTGCCCCCAGACCAGATCAAGAATCTGCCCTCGGCTAAAGACACGATTCGGATACTGCAAAAAGAATTTGAGCAGCTCAAATTCACGCAAGCCAAGTCCAAGCGGCTGACCCTGGAGAAACACCTCGTAGGTGTCAAAGTCGATGCGCAGCCGTCCTCGTTCATACACCTCATGCGGTTTATCCGGCGTCGCACCATAGGCCCGGCGCAACACCGCTCTCACGCGCGCTGCCAGTTCACGCGGACTGAACGGCTTCGTCACATAGTCGTCCGCACCCATTTCCAGACCGAGCACCTTATCCACTTCCGCCGCCCGCGCAGTCAGAATGAGGATCGGCAGCCGTAACGTGTCTTCGCGTTCACGCAGTTTTTTGCAGACCTCCAGCCCGGACAAACCAGGCAGCATGAGATCGAGGATCACCAACGCGGGCCGTTCTCGTGAGGCTAACGCCAGGCCGATTTCCCCATCACTTGCTTCCACGACGGAAAACCCTTCGGCTTCCAGATTGTACCGTACGAGATCGCGAATATCTTTCTCATCTTCGACAACCAAAACTTTACGCTTCGCCTCGCTCTGAGACAGCCGGGCGGAGTTTTGCGCTTCCATAGGTTCTTTCCGATTCTGCTCACGGTTTGAGATGTCAACCTGAGCATCCACTGCCGAAAGAGGTAGCATGCTTCTGACCTCCAATCTACACCGACGTGGGCGGGGGAGACATGTGGCGAATACTCTTCCCCTTGACCATGTAAATCACCATCTCGCCGATGTTCGTCGCGTGGTCGGCAATACGCTCGAGATATTTGGCCAGGAATAAAATACGCACCGCCCGACTCACGCTCTGGGGATCTTGGGTCATGTGGGACAGCATCTCACGAAAGATCTGCGCAGTCAGATTATCAATGAAGTCATCACGTTGACAGACCTGCAAGGCCAATTCGGTGTCCTCTCGCACAAACGCATCCAGACTATCCCGCAGCATGGCGCGCGCCCACTCCGCCATTTTGGGCAAATCTACAGAGAGGGTGAGCGGAGGCTCCTGGTTGAGTTCGAGGGCGCGCTCACACATGTTCTGCGCGATGTCGCCAATGCGTTCGAGATCCGTCGCGATGCGAATGCTCGTCATAATAAACCGCAAGTCGCGACCGGCGGGCTGATGTAAGGCGAGGAGCCGCGTGCTCGCCTCATCAACAGCGACATCAAGATAATTCACGATATGGTCGCGCTCGATCACCTGTTGAGCCAGGTCAGATTTGCGCTCCATTAACGAAGTCATGGCTTCGGCGATTTGCGATTCGACCAGACCGCCCATTTCCAGCACTCTGGCGCGTAGTTGCTGCAAGTCTTCTTCGTACTGTCGGTCTGTATGCAATGGCATAAGCGCCCTCACTTCTAGCCGAACCGGCCAGTAATATAATCTTCCGTCTCTTGCTTCTCCGGAGCGGTAAACAGCTTGTCAGTGCGGCCAAATTCCACCAGCCGCCCCATGTACAGAAACGCCGTGTAGTCAGACACGCGTGCGGCTTGCTGCATATTATGGGTGACAATCACCAGGGTGTAGCGTTCCTTGAGTTCGTGAATAAGTTCTTCAATCTTCGCCGTCGCAATGGGGTCAAGCGCGGAACACGGCTCATCCATCAACACCACTTGCGGCTCCACGGCAATAGTGCGGGCGATGCAGAGACGCTGATGTTGCCCGCCAGAGAGCGCCAAAGCGCTGTCATGCAGGCGATCCTTTACCTCTTCCCACAAGGCGGCCCCTTTCAGGCTGCGTTCGACGATTTCATCCAGTTTGGCCTTCCCATTGATGCCGAGAATACGCGGACCATAGGCGACATTCTCGTAAATGGTTTTGGGAAAGGGGTTGGGTTTCTGAAACACCATACCGACCCGTTTGCGGAGTTCAGTCACATCAAGACTTGGGTCAAGGACTTCAAGTCCATCCATCACGACGCTTCCCGTCACCCTGACCCCGTCTACAAGATCATTCAGACGATTCAAACAGCGCAGCAGGGTAGATTTGCCGCAGCCTGACGGACCAATAAACGCCGTCACCTGATTCCGGCCAATGTCCATGTCAATATTATACAGCGCTTGCTTGCTGCCGTAGAACAGGCACAGGTCGCGGATTTGTATCTCCGTCTGACTTTCTCGGGGGAGCGGAGCCTTGTCTTTCCCATTGCCCTGTCCGGCAAGAGAAGGAATACGCGAGAGCGTCTCGTTCGCCATAGGCCCTAATTTCAAAAAGTTCCGAAGCGGAGGCGGCTACGAAGCCGGTTGCGGACAGTTATTGCCGTCAGATTCAACAGAAGAATGATCGCGATCAACAACAATGTCGTCGTAAACACCATCGGTTTCGCCGCCTCGACATTGGGCGATTGAAAGCCGACATCGTAGATGTGAAATCCCAGATGCATGAATTTGCGCTCA
>DATLYA010000088.1:0-5529 GCA_035575235.1 Candidatus Methylomirabilota bacterium | reverse complement strand
CGGCCCCAGGAAATTCCAGCTCCCGTGCGCCTCAGCGCCGTTCACCGCGATGCGCGGGTTAAAGACATTGTGCTGTGAAAAGCTGATCCGTTCGGCGAAGCTCTGAAAGAGCTTGCGAATTTCCGCATGCCCCTGCGCTCGCCCGATTCCTCGTCCTTCCCAGATTCCGTCCTCAGCGAAGATCGTCACAATCCGGTCCTGGTTGTGGTCGTCATCGCAAATATCGCAGTATTCAGCTTTCAGCTGCTTGATTGCTTCGATGTCCTGGAGGATGGTCAGCTGTTGTGCGAGTTCCGTGGCGTCCATATGAGCGAACCTCCTTTTCTCAGGGATGAGAGAAGAAACTGTAGCCGACTTCACAGTTTCCCTCAATGAGCGCGGAGCACCAGAGCGCCTGACAATTGTCTGATAATTAGCCACTGGTTGTCCGGGCGCGCTGCATCCTATGAATTACATTTGTTTTTTTACGCGCACTTGCTCCAGGTAGCGCTTTCGTACCTGTCGCAGAAACTCATGCGTCTCCGGCCAACGATAGTCCTCATACGTATATATGAAGGGATGAAACGCTTTGTGATGATAGAGCAACGTGACCTCGGCGTAGATGCCGTGCGACAGATAGAGCCGGTGCGCCTGATTCTTGGTTGAAGCCAGCACGAGTTTGGCAGCGTCCAGGTAGCCGGGATCAAGATTGACGCGGCGCGGCGTTGCGGGTGACGTGGCGGATGATAACGCCAACTCGTCAGCATTCGTCTCGAGTTTGATGCGCACTAAGTCCTCAGGAGAGATCAAACGCTCGAAGGCGATAAATTGCCGCAACAAGTTTTCTCCCATTTCATCGCGGTAGTAATCTGTGGTGCGCCACGGCAGAACGGCGCTTTCCACATCTGTAGGGCCGTAGCGTTGTTCCAGCGTGTGTTTTGCTTTTATCAAAAGATTCGCCTCAGCAGACAGGAGTGCGACGAGGAGTTTGACCGGGGAGGGAAGAGTAGGAACGCCCATAGTGCAAACGAATCAGCGAACGGGAGACGCTCAGAAAGCGGCGGAAAATCGGAGAGGGGAAGAAACGAAGAAACGCGAAGAGGACCAGGCCTGGCGCGGCTCCTCCGCTTCAACGTTTCTCTTCCCCGCTTCCCCGTTGCTCCGCTGCTCCATTTCGGGCTTTGAGCGTCAGTAAGCGGTCATACACTGCGTGCGCGACGTCGTCTTTGCTCATGAGCGGTAAGGTCTCTCTGCGCTCCGTGCGGTCAATAATAGTGACAATATTGGTGTCATGGGCAAACCCCGCGCCCTCTTGCGTGACATCGTTGGCGACGATCATATCAAGGTTTTTCTCGCGAAGTTTTTTGGCGGCGTTTTCTAAGACGTTCTCCGTTTCCGTGGCGAAGCCGACATGCAGGCGAGCGCCTTTGTGCGGCGCCAGCTCCGCCAGGATATCCGGGTTGCGCGTCAGTTCGATGACAAAAGTATTCCCCATTTTTTTGATCTTTTGCGGCGCGACCTTGGCGGGACGATAATCTGCGACGGCTGCGGCGGAGACCACCATCGTTGCGTTCGCGTACTGGTCAAGAATCGCTTGCTGCATTTCCAAGGCTGTACGCACGGAACAGAACTGCACGCCGCGCGGCGCGTCGAGCGCGGTAGGGCCGCTGATAAGCGTGACATTGGCGCCTCTGCGCCAGGCCACTCGCGCCATGGCGTACCCCATTTTGCCGGTCGAGCGGTTCGTGATGAAACGGACAGGATCAATCGGCTCGGCGTTTGGTCCCGCCGTCACAATGATCCGCTCGCCCCGTAAATCCTTTTTCGTTAATGTTGCTCGCACTTCTTCCACAATATCTTCAGGATCGGCCAGGCGTCCTTTGCCTTCATAGCCGCAGGCCAGAAAGCCTTCAGCGGGTTCAACAAAGCCATAGCCGAGTCCGGCAAGTTTATGCATATTCTCCTGCACGATGGGATGCGCATACATATGCACGTTCATCGCGGGGGCAAGCAGGACGGGAGCGGTGGCGGCAAGCAACACGGTGCTGAGCAGATCATCAGCAATGCCATTAGCTAATTTAGCGATGATGTCCGCCGTGGCTGGGGCGATAAGAATGACGTCCGCTGTATCGGCCAGACGGATATGGCCAATCTCGGATTCCTGGGTCAGACTGAATGTGTCAGTGGAAACCGGGTTGCCGGAGAGCGTCTGTAAAGTCAGAGGAGTGATAAACTCTTGCGCATTTCTGGTCATGATAACGCGGACGACTGCGCCCTCTTTGACCAACAGACGGACAATCTCAGCCGCCTTGTAGGCGGCAATACCGCCCGTCACGCCTAGTACGATAGTTTTGCCTGCGAGCATACCCGTTCCATCAATTGTAAAGTCAGGCGGGACGTCGTCCCGTTGCCATCCTCATTACACTGAATCGGTCCGGTGGAGTAGTAGGGGGGCGGTTTTAGGGAACCCTGTCCCTTCCCCTATCGCTCAATTTCTCCCCGAATAAAGCGCTCGACCAGCAGGCGCGCTGCGGCGTCCGGGAGTTGTTGTGGCGGGTGTTTCATGGTGTATGCGGAAATACTCGTCAACGGACCGCCAACCCCTCGGTCGCGAGCCAGCTGACAGCAGCGAATGGCGTCAATCGCTGCGCCGGCAGAATTAGGGGAATCTTCAACTACAAGACGCGCTTCCAGCTCAATAGGCATATTGCCGAAAATCCGTCCTTCAAGCCGCAGGAAACAGATCTTTTGATCTTCTTGCCAGGGTACATAATCGCTAGGACCAATATGTATGTGCTCGGCTGGAAGCGGTGTGGGTAATACGCTCTGCACGGCTTCAGTTTTTGACCGTTTCTTTGCTGCAAGACGGTCGCGGCTCAGCATCGTAAGGAAATCCGTGTTGCCGCCGGTGTTGAGTTGGTAGGTGCGGGTGATGGCGACTCCACGGTCTGCGAACAATTGCGCCAGCGTGCGATGAAGGATTGTGGCTCCAAGTTGGGATTTAATATCGTCGCCAACCACGGGAATGCCGCGACGACGAAACTGCTCCGCCCACTCCATTTGCGAGACGAGGAAAACCGGCATGCAGTTAATCAGGCTGACGCCCGCCTCCAGGCAGGCGCGTGCATAATATTCAGCGGCAAGTCGGCTGCCGACTGGCAGATAATTCAGCGCAATTTCCGCCCGGCTTTGCCTTAAGACTCTGGCGACGTCTACCGGCGAGTGCGACGCCACGACAAAGCGGCGATCTTCCGGATATTGCTCTAAATGGGGAGAGACTCCATCAAGGACTGGGCCCATGTGAACTGGCACAGTGGTCCATGGTAATGTCGGCCAGATCACCTTGGCATTATTTGGTTTGGCAAAGGCTGCATCTGCCAGGGGACGTCCGACTTTTCGTTGGTCGATATCAAAGGCGCACACTGGTTCAATATCGGCCGGTGTATAGTCGCCTATGGCGTCATGCATGAGCCCAATGAGCGGAGCGCGTGCTGCTTGTGCAACGTGCCGATAGTATTCAATGCCTTGCAGCAGGCTGCTGGCGCAGTTGCCGACCCCCACAATGGCAATGCGGATTGTCCTCCCCACGCCTCACCTCCAGTGTGGGTTTCCTTCTGGGTGCGCAGTACCTACCATGGCGCCCGAGGCAAGTAAAGAGCTCAGTCTTGTCATGGAAGGGCGAGACAGTGATCTCCTTGACCTTTTCTGGCCCTTTGGCATTATGGGACCCAGACAAGTATAGATCGATAAAGAAAAAAAACAGCCAGCCTGAGTGATCGAGTGCATTCAAAAGCAAACCTTTCTTCTGCGATTCCACTTGCGCCTCACCAGCTTGTGGTGGACGAGCTGCAACGAGTAGAACGGCAGCTGGCCATCCGACTACAATCTCGTGAACCTCTCCTCAATGAGATCAGCCAATATTTGATTGGCGCGGGCGGCAAGCGGGTGCGACCGGCGGTCGTGCTGCTGGTTTTCCGCGCCTGCGGCGGAGAGGACCCCGCTGACATCATCGATATCGCGACTGCCTTAGAATTAATTCACACGGCATCGCTGCTGCATGACGACATCATTGACGGGAGCGCCACGCGTCGGGGCAAAGCGTCCGCGTTTCAGCGCTTTGGGCTGGCGGATAGTCTGGTCGCCGGTGACTTCCTCTTCAGTCAAGCGTTTGCGCTGTGTGGCCGGTTCGAGGAAAAAGTCATTCATTGGGCGGCCGAGGCGTGTATTCAATTGACTGAAGGCGAAGTCATGCAGGGGCGTTTCCGCCACAACCCTGAGGTGACCCGAGAGGATTATCTCGAAATTATTGCCCGGAAAACGGCGTCGCTTTTTAGCCAGGGCGCGCGTCTTGGCGCCTATCTTTCCGGCGCGTCGCCCGAAATTGTGGAAAGCATGGCCTCGTGCGGCTACTGCGTTGGTATGGCGTTTCAAATTGTAGACGATTTGCTCGACGTGCAGGGAGATGGCAAACGAACCGGGAAACCTACTGGCGCCGATTTGAAGGACGGCAATCCCTCGTTGCCATTGGTATTGGCTATTGCGACTGATGCGGAAGTGAAGCGGGTATTTCAGAAGAAGCATCCGACTGCAGACGAAGTCGCTCACGCGCTTGAGCGTGTGCGTCGTTCAGGGGTGCTCACAGAAGTGCGGGAGATGGCCTATGCCTACCGGAGTCAGGCGCTTTCTGCTCTGGAGCGATTATCGCCGTCTCTGTATTATGATTGTCTTTCTTTCTTTATTCACCAATTGGTGGACCGGACGGCCTGACCGTATGTTCACAGGTAAGTACACCTGATTCAGGCAATGGCTACCGATTCTACTCATGAGCTGCTCTTCCAAATCGCCGCCTCGCTGCATCACTATGTCGAGACGTTGCGCGAGAGCGGCGTGAGCGGACTGCCGCGCGCTGCTCTCGCGGCCTCTCTCCCGAAAGCCGCTGGACAAATGGCGGTAGCGCAGGCGGGCGACCTGTTTCTCTCGCCAAAGGTGAACACCGTGCGGACATTAGAAGAGTTGCGTGCTGAGATTGGCGACTGTCGCCGTTGTAAGCTCTGTCAAGGGCGGACCAACATTGTCTTCGGGGTAGGGAATCCGCAAGCAGAGCTGGTCTTCGTCGGCGAGGGACCGGGCCGGGATGAAGACCTGAAGGGTGAGCCGTTTGTGGGCCGCGCCGGACAACTGCTGACAGAAATTATTACCAAAGGCATGAAAATGCGGCGGGAGGACGTCTACATCTGTAATGTCGTGAAATGCCGTCCGCCTGAGAATCGCAATCCCGAACCTGACGAGATCGCCGCCTGCGAGCCGTTCCTGATCAAACAACTCGAACTGATTAAACCACGGATCATTGTCGCGCTCGGCACTTTTGCTGCACAGACGCTGCTCAAGAGCAAAACCCCCATTTCCCGGCTGCGTGGCAATTGGCACTCGTACCAAGGCATCAAACTGATGCCGACGTTGCATCCCGCCTATTTGTTGCGCAATCCTGCAGACAAAAAACTGGTCTGGCAAGATATTCAGGCTGTGCTACGAGAAATGGGGAGGCTATGA
>DATLYA010000087.1:0-13172 GCA_035575235.1 Candidatus Methylomirabilota bacterium | reverse complement strand
CATTCTGTCCGGCGCGTCGATGACGAATGAGAAAGCGTACCTCATGGGCAAGTTCGCTCGCATCGCCCTTGGCACGGCCAACATCGATTACAATGGTCGTCTGTGCATGGTGTCCGCCGGCGCCGCCAACAAGCTGGCGTTTGGGATCGACCGCGCAGCCAATCCCTGGAGCGATATTCCCCTGGCGCAGTGCATCATCGTCACCGGCAGCAACGTCGGTGAGTGTTTCCCCATCCTGACGGATTATCTCTGGCGCGCGCGCGACAACGGCGCCAAACTGATTGTGATTGATCCGCGCATGACGCCGATCGCGCGTACCGCGGATCTCTTTCTGCCTGTGCGTCCAGGACGCGACAGCGCATTGATGAACGGCGTCCTCCATGTGCTGATCGAACGCGGATGGATTGATCAGGTCTTTATTGACGCCCATACGACGGGGTTCGAGCACGTACGAGACACAGTTAAAGCGTACCCGCCTCAGCGCACGGCGGAGATCACTGGCGTACCGGCGGCTCATATTGTTCGCGCCGCCGAGCTGTGGGCAGAAGCCGAGCGGTCGATGCTCCTGCACGCCCGCGGTATTGAGCATCACACCAAAGGCGTCGAGAACGTACTCTCGTGTATTAATTTGGTGTTGGCGACCGGGCGCATTGGCCGTCCCGGGTGCGGGTACGGCACGATTACCGGCCAGGGTAATGGGCAGGGAGGACGTGAACACGGTCAACGCTGCAACCAACTGCCGGGCGGGCGCGACATTGACAACCCCCAGCACCGTCAGGAAATCGCGGCGTTTTGGGGCGTCGCGGAGTCTGAGCTGCCGCAAAAAGGGCTGACCGCGGTAGAAATCTTCAACGCCATTAACGAGGGACACATCAAAGGGCTCCTGTCGATTTCTTTCAATCCTATGGTATCGTTGCCTGACGCCGCGTTAACGAAGGCCGCCTTAGAAAAGCTGGAGTTTTACGCCGCGATCGAGCCGTTTCTGTCGGAGACCGCGCGGCATGCGGATGTGGTGCTCGCCGGCTCTTTGCAAGAAGAAGACGAGGGCACAGTCACCAATGGTGAAGGGCGCGTGATTCGGCTCCGACAGTCGGTCAAGCCGCCGGGCGATGCGCGGGTGGACTGGGAGATTGTTGTTGATCTCGCCCATCGTCTGGGCAAGGAGCGCTTTTTTCCATACGCCAAAGCGGAAGACATCTTCCAGGAGTTATGTCGCGCCTCGGCGGGAGCGCCGATCGACTATGCCGGCGTCAGCTACTCTAAAATTGAACAAAATAAAGGAGTCTTCTGGCCGTGTCCGGCGCCCGACCACCCAGGCACGCCGCGATTGTTCGAGGGCGGGATCTTCGCCCATCCTGACGGGAAAGCCCGTTTCCATCCGATTGAATATCGGCCGCCGGCCGAAGACGTTGACGCTGACTATCCGATTTTCCTGACCAGCGGGCGCGTGGTGTCGCAGTATCTCAGCGGCACGCAAACACGCCGCATCGGTCCGCTGGTGGACCAATATCCCTCGCCGCAGGTGGAGATGCATCCGCAACTGGCTGAGAAACTCGGGGTGCGAAACGGCGAGCTGGTGCGCGTCGAAAGCCGCCGGGGAGCGCTGACGTTGCCAGCGCTGGTCGTCAAGACGATCCGCCCGGATACGATCTTCATCCCTTACCATTGGCCTGGAGAACAATCCGCCAACCGCGTGACCAATCGCGCACTGGACCCTATTTCCAAAATTCCCGAGTTCAAGGTCTGCGCCGTGCGAGTGACAAAAGCAACGGCGCGAGTCGTGTCCCTCGTTGGACGCGGCGCAGTCAAAGGAGGATCTCGCCGGTGACCATGGAATTTTTTGTCGATCCTTCTCGCTGCATCGGCTGTCAGGCTTGTGCGCAGGCGTGCGCCGAGTGCGATAGCCACCGCGGCATCTCTATGATCCATCTGGATTTCGTCGATCGCTCCAGCTCGCCACAAACGACGCCAACCGTCTGCATGCACTGCGACGACCCCACGTGTGCGCGGGTGTGCCCCGCCGACGCCATCAAACAAACAGCGGAAGGGGTGGTGCAATCAGCCTTAAAGCCTCGCTGCATAGGCTGCTCGAACTGCGTCCTAGCCTGTCCCTTTGGCGTGCCGCGGTACCTGCCGGCGATGGATCAAATGATGAAATGCGACATGTGTTATGACCGCACTTCAGCGGGGCTGAAGCCGATGTGCGCCACCGTCTGTCCGAGCGGCGCGCTGTACTACGGGCCGCGCGAAACCATCGTGCAAATGCGGCGAGAGCGGCCGACTAATACCTTCATCTTCGGACGACGAGTTGTCACCACCAAAGTCAACCTCATGGTGCGCGCTGACGCCTCTGCGCTGGAAATTGATGTCGCCAGTTTCGTGGAAGCTCCCGCACCTCAGCCTGATGACGGCGCTCAGCGACAGGCGGTCGGGGGATAAGAGTTCGGGGCTCAGGAGGAAGCATTGATAAACGAAGGAGACACAATCGTATGAACTCTGGCGAACTGATGCAGTCAACCCGCGTCCCGCTTCATTCTCAATTCCCCCCCTCGAATCCGCACTCCGCTGACTTCCCCATCAACTGGGAAGATGAACACCAGGTGACTCGCCGGACGTTCGTTGCCTTTCTCTTGTTTTTATCCGCCACATTTTTGGCCAGCACTGGCTCTATCGGGGTGGTGAACTGGCTCCGGCGGCGAACGTCGCAGTTGGCTCCAGTGCGCATTGCGCAACTACGCGAGCTTCCTATCGGCGGGGTCAAACTGTTTCGCTATCCTACCGCCAGCGATCCCTGCCTCTTGATTCGCGCCTCGGCGGAGCGATTCCTCGCCTACAGTCAAAAATGCACGCATCTTTCTTGTCCTGTGGTGTACCAGGCCGCCGAGCAGCAATTCTATTGTCCCTGCCATGCTGGTCGTTTTGCGGTGGAAGATGGGCGGCCGTTGTCCGGACCGCCCAAACGGCCGCTCCCGCGCATTGAGATCCAAGTTACAAACGATGAAATTTGGGCTGTTGGAGTCCAAGTATGACGACTGTTCCCCCTACTCTCCGTCAGCAACAGAGCACTGTTCTCTCCCTGGTCGCCATTTTCATCATGGCGTTCGTATGCTTGCAGCTGTGGCTCCTCGTGGAAACTCTTGGCGCCGCTCTCCAGCCCCAAACGGCGTCTGTGTTGCCAGAGGCGGTCGTGTCCCTCTGCTGCACCCTGGCAAGCTGGGCTTTGTGGCGGCTCCTCCACCGCGGGCGTCGATGAAAGTGCTCCACCTTGCGACAAAACGAAAGGACTCTTCATGGCATCCTACGCCTTCCATCCCGGCGACATCGTCTCGCAAATCAAGGCTTTTTTCGGCGACGTGCACGATATTACCGACTTTTACTATAAACTGTATCTGCTCAACGGCCTGTGCCGCCATTGTGACGGTCGAGGCTATCTCTGCGAGGCTGAGCAGATTTGTCCACATTGCAAAGGCAGCGGCAGCCGGGACGTGTGGCGAAGGGAGCCTGATATAGCTCCATTGAAATAACCTGCCGCAAATTTTTCCTGTCCGCGCCGCGTTCCCCCTTATCTCACCGCCGTGAGTAATTGGGCAATGCCGCCAGACAGTCGCCGCCGTGTCACAGTGTGGAAACCTGCGATCTCAAACATGTGTCGCAGCGCCGCCGGTTCCGGCAAATAGGCGACCGAGCGCGGCAGGTACGCATACGCCCATGCGTCAGAGAATAGTGCGCCAAGGACAGGAACTACACGGTTAAAATAAACGCCGTGTCCCCAGCGTAACAGAGGGTGACTGGGCGTATCGACCTCAAGAAACGCGATCCGTCCTCCTGGCGCAACAATTCGTGCAGCCTCGCGTAAGACGGCCGGAATCGACACGAAGTTCCTCAAGGCAAACCCCGACACAAGCGCCGAGAACTGTCCCGCGCGGAAAGGGAGGGCGGACGCATCGGCCTGCACGAGCGCCGCGTTGATGCGTCGCTGGCGCGCGCTCGTGAGCATGTTTTTGGCAAAATCTACTCCGATGACCCGCGCGCCAGTCTGCGCCGCCAATGCACTGAAATCGCCCGTGCCGCACGCAAGGTCAAGCACGATATCGCTGGGGGTAAGCGCCAGGGTTCGGAGCGTCTCCCGCCGCCACCGCTGGTCTAAGCGAAAGGAAAACAGCCGGTTCAGAAGGTCGTAGCGCGGGGCGATGCGGTCGAACATAGCCCGTACAATGGCGGCCTTTTCCGCTTCTGGCGGCAGCAGATTCTTCTGGAGACGGACATTCATAAGAGCAACAGGATAAACAGAGGAAGGAAAAAAGGCGAGGGTGTTTGCGTTCCTTCTTTTCGTCACTTAATGAAGAAATAGCCCGAGAATAGCAGAACCCTTTTGTCTGATGAGAAAAGCAAGGAAGATGCTATGGTGCTTGCCGACATGTTTTCACCGATAGATCGTCAACTTATCACGGCGCGGGGAATGACGGTAGACGCCGTGTTACAGCAAATCCAGTGGTTGCAGCAGGGATTTCCCTTCGTCCGGTTGCAGCGTCCGTGCACGGTGGGCGATGGTATTGTGACGCTTGCGCCCGAAGAAATAGACTATTTTATCGCCATGCATGACCAGGCGGCCCACGCCGGGCGCGTCATGAAATTTGTGCCGGCGTCTGGAGCGGCCAGCCGCATGTTTCAGTCCTTGTTGACGCTCCTGAACCGGGGAGAATCGCTGACACCTGCTGCAGTTGCTGCTGCCGCGGAATCTGGCGACCGCGAGTGTCAGCAATTTCGCCAATTCCTGGCGCGACTTGAGCAATTCGCTTTTGCCAACGCCCTACGACAGGTCATGGCTCGTGATGGCGTCTCTTTAGGTGAAGCGGTTGCGAACGGGTATTATCACCTCGTGCTGACGTATCTGCTCACCCCCCAGGGGCTCAATTACGCCAATCTGCCCAAGGGGCTGGTTCCGTTCCATCGGTACGCGGACCATACGCGTACGCCATTCGAAGAACATCTGGTGGAGGCTGCCGCATATGCCCGGGACGGAACGCACACGGCTCATGTCCATTTCACCGTACCCGTAGAGCACCGAGAGATGATCGCCTCGTACTTACAACACGTGCTCCCGCGATACGAACGCGTCGGCTGCCGCTATCACCTCTCGCTTTCTGTACAAAAGCCCTCGACCGATACTATCGCGGTTGACCATGATAATCGTCCGTTCCGGGATCAGCAGGGCGAACTCGTCTTTCGTCCAGGCGGACACGGGGCTCTCCTGGAGAACCTCAACGATCTGCAAGGCGATATCATTTTTATTAAAAATATAGACAATGTCGTCCCTGACCACTTGAAAGCCGAGACGTACCGCTACAAAAAAGCGCTCGGCGGCTATCTGGTCTCTGTGCAGAATGAACTGTTCATGCATCTGCGGCGCCTCACACAAGAGCCCAGAAGTGAAGCCGCAGTCTTCGCCGCCCTGGCGTTCGCACGCCAGAAGCTGTTTCTCCAGCCGCCAGAGGAGGTCATGCGTGCAGGTAGGGCGGCCCAACAGCAATTTCTTATGCAAAAACTGAACAGGCCGCTGCGCGTATGCGGCATGGTGCGAAACACTGGCGAGCCGGGAGGAGGGCCATTCTGGGTGCACGACCAGGATGGAGCCCTGTCTCTGCAAATTATCGAGTCTTCGCAGGTCAACATACAGGCGGCTGATCAACGCGCGGTATGGCAGGCCGCTACGCATTTCAACCCCGTCGATCTCGTGTGCGGTGTACGGGATTTTCAGGGCCGCCCATTTGATCTCCATCGTTTCACCGATCCCGCCACAGGTTTCATCTCGACGAAATCAAAAGATGGGAAGGAATTGCGTGCGCTTGAGTTGCCAGGGTTATGGAACGGCGCCATGGCCGACTGGAACACGATCTTTGTCGAAACGCCGCTCAGCACCTTCAATCCCGTCAAAACGGTATACGATCTTCTTCGACCTGAACATCTAAACGCCTAAACCCTCTTCTCTTCCCGCCGATAGGGCATACTGAAGAATCACCCTACCTGCAGGGAAGAGAAGGAGCAGGCATGAAAACTATTTTGCTGGCGGATGATGAAGCTAATTTGCGCATGCTCGTGCACACTACTCTCGATGACCCCAAGTATCGCATTCTTGAAGCGGCTGACGGAACCGCAGCGTTCGAACTCGCAAAACAAGAGCGTCCAGATTTGTTGGTGCTTGATTGGATGATGCCCGGCATGACTGGCGTCGAAGTGGCGCGGGCGTTGCGCAATAACGAGCAGACCGCTCATATTCCGATTATCATGCTGACCGCGAAAGGCCAGGAAAAAGATAAGGAACAAAGTCGAACGCTAGACGCGTACGCCTATCTGGTGAAGCCATTTAGTCCGCTTGAACTGCTGGAGAAAGTTCAAGAAGTGCTGGGGCAGTAGTCCGCTCTCGCTGAGCGCCAGAGGGAAAGAGAAGCACGTTGCATGAAAAATGGCGTGGCCAGAACGTCGTTAGAACTTGAGAGGCAAGAGATTGACGACACGCAGACCCAAATTGACCGCATCCATTCGCAAATGGCGCTCTACGCGCGCGACCTGAAACGTACGGTCGACGCCGAGCGGCAAAAAGCCTGCGCTCTAGCCGAGGCTAACGCCCGCCTTGCCATTCTCGACCGGCTGAAGACTGATTTTCTCGCCTTCATCGCTCACGAATTACGCACCCCGCTCAGCAACATGGTCGTGCTTGATCTGCTTGATCCTAACGATGATCCCCAAGCGCTTGCCGAAATGATCGACATCCTTCGGCGCGGCTACGAGCGTTTGGAGAAGTTTGTAGAAAAAGGGCTGCTGTATTTCAAATGGCTCGCCGCCGACCCACAAACGGAACCCGTCGCCATTACAGATCTGACCAGCGTCGTGCGCTCGGTTCTTGACAGCATGCCAAGCCTCCA
Source organism: Candidatus Methylomirabilota bacterium (assembly GCA_035575235.1). Lineage (GTDB taxonomy): Bacteria > Desulfobacterota > Binatia > Bin18 > Bin18 > SYOC01. The sequence goes on along the minus strand of DATLYA010000087.1, from coordinate 6,249 downwards.
GGCTCCAACGGTCACGCTGGTATGCGACACCCCCGAAGCGCCGTGTTTGGTGCGCGGCGAAGCGGAGCATTTCGCGCAGGTTCTACACGTTCTCGTGGAGAATGCGCTTAAATTTTCCGAGAAAGACGCCTGTATCGAGATCCGCCTCGGCGCTATGAACGGATACGTCACCTTAGCCGTGAGTGATCATGGTCGAGGTTTTGCCCCAGAAATGGGACCTGAACTGCTCCGCCCATTTACGATCGCCCATATCATGAATCACTCAGAGGGGACGGGGCTGAGCCTCGCTTTGGCAAACGCTATCATCACCACGTACGGAGGAACCATGCGCGCCCAGAGCGCGGGAACCGGTCAGGGAGCAACCTTTATTGTTGAATTACCGGAAGTGTCGCTCTTATAGAGCGTCCACTTCATGAACGCCAATTCTCGCTTTCCTGTATGAGCCGACCCGAGGACTGCATCGCCATGTTGAATGTCCCCTCCTCTCTCTCTCTTGCCGAACTCCGAAGGCAATTAGAATTTGCGAAAGGGCAGGTCGCCGCCTATCAGCAAGAGTTGCAACGCCTCATCGAAGCAGAAAACTCAAAGGCGCAAGAATTAGCGGTTGCGTACCAGCAGCTGCAAAGCTTTGCCAAAGACTTGAAACGCGCCTTCGACGCCGAACGGCGCCGTAGCGCGGAGCTGGAAGCAGCGTACTACGATACGTTGGTGCGCCTCACGCACGCCTCCCGATACAAGGATGAAGAAACCGGAGCGCATGTGCAGCGGTTGAGTCATTATTCCCGCCTCGTGGGGCTGCATCTGGGACTCAGCGAAGCGGAAGCCGACCTGCTGTTCGCCGCTGCACCCATGCACGATGTCGGCAAAATCGGCGTGCCGGATTCCGTTCTTCTCAAACGCGGGCCCTTGACTCTCGCTGAATGGCGCCTCATGCAAAAGCACCCGGAAATGGGGGCAAATTTGTTGACTGGATCAAATTCCCTGTTGTTGGAGTGCGCGCGCGAAATCGCGCTGACGCATCACGAACGGTGGGACGGGAGCGGCTACCCGCTCGGGCTGCAAGGAGAAGACATTCCTCTCGCAGGCCGCATTGTCATGTTAGCTGACCAATATGATGCGCTTCGCAGTCGGCGGTCGTACAAGCCGCCGTTCGACCATGACAAGACATGCGATATTCTTCTCAACGGCGACGGACGCACGGTCCCAAAACATTTCGACCCCCAGCTCCTCGACGCGTTCCGCGACCTCCAGCAGGAATTTGCGGCGATCTTCGCGCGCATTTCGGATTAAGCAATGAAGCGGCGGACTCCGCAGGTGGACACACAAACTTGTTGGCGAACGTTATGAAATCTCCCCCACCTGGCGGCGCGATTGCCATATTCTCGGAGAAACAGCTATGAAACGAGCGGCTCTTATGGCAGCATCTGCAATGACTCACGATCCCCAACAGCGCCGGCCGGCGTCGGCCGAAAAAACCGCCCCGCTCGTGTTGCTGGTTGACGATAGTCCTACCGTGCTGCTGCAGATGCGCCGTGCGCTTGAGCAATGGGGCTTTGTGGTCAAAGACGTGCTCAGCGGCGCGGACTCGTTGAAGCTCTTTCCCCTCATCAAGCCTGACATTGTCCTGCTCGACGTCATGATGCCAGAGATGGACGGGTTCGAAACCTGCGCCCGGTTACGCCAGATGCCTGACGGCGACCGCGCTCCAATTATTATGCTCACCAGCCTGGATGATGTGCACTCGATCAACCGCGCCTACGAAGTTGGCGCCACGGATTTCATCACCAAGCCCATCAATGCTGTCATTCTCAACCATCGCCTGCGTTATATGCTCCGCGCCAATACAGCGCTCCAGGAAGTGTACAAAAGTAAAGAAGAGTTGCGCCACGCGCACGCCGATCTGGAACGGCGCGTGGCGGCGCGCACGGCGGAGTTACATTACTCCGCCCAACAACTGCAGCGGGAATTCCGAGAACGCAAGCGCGCCGAGAAAGACCTGCGCGAGGCGCACATCCAACTGCAATTCTTAATCGAAAACTCGCCGCTCGCCGTAGTGGAGTGGGCCGCCGAGTTCCGCGTGCGCCGTTGGTCGCCGCAAGCTGAGCGGATGTTTGGTTGGTCGGCGCACGAGGTGCTCGGGCAGCGTTTCACGGATTGGCGTTTTATTCTTCAAGAAGATCTCTCATCAATCGTGCGCACCCTGGAGCTCCTCCGGACAAACGAAGCGCCGCACCTGATCCACCGGAGTCGGAATTATAAAAAAGATGGCGCGATCATTGAGTGTGAATGGTACGATTCCGCTTTACGAGATAAAGCAGGCAATATCGTTTCCTTGCTGTCGCTCGTACAGGACATTACCGAACGGCGCGAGACCGAACGGCTCAAGGATGAATTAGTCTCTACCGTTAGCCATGAACTGCGCACGCCGCTCACGAGCTTGCGCGGCTTTACCGAGCTCATGTTGAAACGCGACTTTCCTCCCGCAAAGCAGCGAGAGTTTCTGTCCATCATCCACAATGAATCGATCCGCCTCACCAATCTCATTAACGACTTTCTCGATATTCAACGCATGGAATCAGGCCGGCAAATTTATCACTTTGAAGCTATCGCCCTCCCCGATTTTGTGCGCGAGACACTGGCGTTGTTCACGGCTGAGGGCGCTGCGCATCAATTTCGCGTCGCCCTTCCCTCTAGTCTTCCCCTGGTGCGTGCGGATCAGGACTGTCTCCGCCAAGTGCTCACTAACCTGCTCTCCAACGCCATTAAATTCTCTCCAAAAGGAGGAGTCATCACAGTCGGAGCTACGCAACAAGAATCTGGCGTCACCGTATCGGTCGCGGACCAGGGCATTGGGATTCCCAAGGACGCGCTGCTGAAGCTCTTCAGCAAGTTTTTCCGCGTGGATAATCAAGAAACGCGCAGCATTGGCGGCACCGGCCTTGGTCTTGCCTTAGTCAAAAAGATCATCGAAGCCCATGAAGGACAAGTCTGGGTCACGAGCGAAGAGGGGGTCGGCAGTACGTTTTTCTTCACCTTGCCGGTTGCTGCCTACACTTCAGCAGACCAGTCGGGGGAACGTGGACCGTGTAAGAAATACGTGGTGCGAAATACTGCCCCTGGGATTTTTGTTCAGTCACCGAGATAGTAATCATACAAGAGTCCCTGTCCATCCGGGTCAAGAGCATAAACCATTCCCTCTAGCAAAAGGCGACCTGCTCACCATAGCAACCGTATCTGAGCGGCAAAGTTTGACGAGACACGGCAACGCCTTTTTCTGTAGGCCCCGTGCGCGCCTGCAATCAAACACGACACTGTCTTCACCAATTAACAGGCTCACAACGGCTCCAGCAGTCAAACTACTGACGTCAACGTTGATAATCCAACGGAATAGAGAGGCGTAATTAAACCCCGAGGGAAACCGACACAGCCTTGTAGAGGCGCAACCCGCGTAGTGTTTCTGCCGGACAGCCCTGCTTCTGATCGGTAAACGTTTCATCCCCACGCAGCGCCTGAGCCTTGCGCCAATACCGCCTAGTCGTCTTCCTTCATCGGCAAGCGGTTTGCTCTATAGCACTAACAAGCCGTAGAGACGCGCCTTTTATGGATGCCAGAGAATGCCGCTTTCTTCTATTTGCTTTATCTGCCCTCTTGCTTGGCGTGCTGTGGAACCCGTTACACCAGATGTGGCTAAAGGCCAGCGTCGCTCATCGCCTGCAGCGATCATTTGACCCTTCAATGCAGCTTGGAGAGACGCCGGAAATTCACGGCGTGGGACGGATCAGCTTAGGCAAACATCTACAACTTGCCAGCGACCTCTACTGGGACACTCGGCAAACAGGAGCTATCGAGATTGGCGACCGGACCATTCTCTCACGTGGCGTACACATTATCGCCGCCGCGCCGGTGTCTATTGGCGCTGATGTTGTTATTGGCGAACATACCAAGTTATACACCGTGCTTCCTCCTGCCATTGCCGAGCAGGTACAACAAGAAACAGACAGCGAAGCAAAGCCTATTATCATCGGACGGAATGTCTGGATCGGTCGCGAGGTGACAATCTTTCCTGGTGTCTTCATTGGCGAAAATGTCGTCATCAGTCCGTACACTATGGTCACCAACGACGTACCACCCGGGACAGTCGTAGTTGGTTCCCCTGCTAAGTTTCTACGAGGCAAAAACGTATCCTGAGACTGTAACTCTGCTTCATAGGCTCATAGGAAGCGGGCGCTGCGCTGCTGACGAGCTGCTATATAATATCTGCATGGCAACGCGTCGCTTGACTTGGGAGCCCTCACCCGCCATCTGCACCCTTTGCGTCGCCGAAGTGCATGTCTGGCGCGTGGCGCTTACGCTCCCTGATGCCCAACTCGCAGCGTTGCACAACACATTAAGTACGGATGAACGTGTGCACGCCGCGCAGTTTCGCTTTCCCAGAGACAGGCGTCGGTTTATCGCCCGGCGTGGCGCGCTGCGCGTCATTGTAAGCCGATACGTAGAGGAGCCGCCCAACGCGCTCTCTTTTTATCCAGATCCAGCAGGAAAGCCAACTCTCATCACGCCAGCTCATGCTTCGTGGCTGCACTTCAGCACATCGCATTCTCACGAGCTTGCTTTGATCGCCGTCGCCTTAGGGCAAGAGCTGGGGGTTGATCTTGAGCGGATCATTCCCGAGATTGAAGTGGACGAGATTGCTGCACACTTTTTCTCACCCCAGGAATGCAGCGCTTTGCAGAGATTATCTGGCGAACAGAAAATCAAGGCATTCTTTCACTGTTGGACGCGGAAAGAGGCGGTGCTGAAAGCGCAGGGGCTGGGGCTAACCATACCGCTGCAAGAATTGACTGTATCGGTTTCCCCTAAAGAGCCGCGGGTGCTGCACTACCCCCAAGCGGTCACCACTCGCTGGGTGCTCTATGAGCCAGAACCCGGAGATGGGTACGTCGGCGCGCTGGCAGTGGCCGAGCCCTTGCAGCAAGTGCGGTATTGGGAATGGAGTCTGTAGTCAATGGCATGAAATAAAGGAAGCACAGGTCATTGCGAGGAGCATCAGCGACGAAGCAATCTCCCGAATTGCTTCGCTGTGCTCGCAATGACAACTTTGCTTACCTCAACGGCGCCCGGCCGTTGTCCTGAAATAGCTACGGAATCACCGGCAGTAGAATGTGCGAGCGGAAACGCGCGTTGTGGAACACGCGCTGCTCGGCCGCCTGGAACGCAGTTCCTGTCGCCTGATCGCCGCCGGTATTCAGGTTGCGGTCAAAGCGAGGGAAATTACTAGACGAAATCTCCACACGGAGACGGCGCCCCGGGAGAAACACATGGCTCGTCGCCCACAAGTCAATGGTGAATTCGTACACCTCATCCCGCTGCATCAATTTTGGCGTCATGAATGACTCACGATAGCGGGCGCGCAAGATGCCATCCGCGATATTTTGCGCATACCCATCAGGCCGGACATCTACCAGTTTCGCAGTGAAGTCGGTGTCCGGCGCGGAAGACGACGCGTACAACACTACCTTCAGCGGCCCCGTTACTTCTAGCGGTTTTTCTAGCGGAGCGCCGGTGTAGACCAGCACATCTTGGCGGGTTTCCACTTCCCGCTGATCTTTCACGCCCACAGGAATAATCAGCGTGTTACCGCCGCAGGTCGGAACCGGATCGGCAGGATCGTATGTATAGGAGTCAGCAGGCTCGTCGCTTGGGGGGTCAAGACTGAGTGCGCCATTGCCGTTTAACGTGTTCGCTCGCCCCTGGCTATGGAAGTAGTAAGGCGTAAACCGCGTACGCGCCAAGGGCCACTCATATTCGTTGCGCCACTGGTTCACCCCCATCACAAACAGACGGATCGGCGGTTCATCGTACAACCCGGAATCGATCCCTTTCAGCCAGTAATCGAACCAGCGTAGTTGCGTCTCATGCAAATCCATCCATGCATTGGGACCGAAATCGATATCGCCTGTGCCGCCAGTCGTCGGCGTGGTGTACGGAAATAAATGCGCCCACGGACCGAGCAAGAGTTTTTGTCCGCCGCGCGCCTCCGGCGTCATGGCCTTGGCGCGCAAGCCGTTGAAGTGCACAATCGCGTCTTTCAAAAAGATGTCGTACCACGAACTGACATGGTACATGGGAATAGCGATATTGCGATGTTGGCGTTCGATGTTGATCGGCCACCAATACGGTCCATCCTCAGGATGCGTCAGGTAATCACGCAAATACGGCGAAGTCTCTTGCAGGAGATCCGCCCAGTAC
>DATLYA010000086.1:0-16164 GCA_035575235.1 Candidatus Methylomirabilota bacterium | reverse complement strand
GTTCTGAGCCTTGTCGCTCGCCAGATAGACTACGATGGGCGCGACATTAGCCGGATCCATGGGGCTGGCTTGAGCCTGCTCGCTGCTGGTAGAGAGGCCCATCTGTTGAGCAAAATTAGCAGGAATAGTGTCTGTCATGCGTGTCGCCGCGCCGGGCATGATGGCGTTACAGGTGATGCCATACTTCGCTAAGGCGTTCGCACAGCTATAAGTAAGGCCCAGGATGCCAGCCTTTGCGGCGGCATAGTTGGGTTGCCCTGGAGCGCCGAGCGCCGAGCCGGAAGAGAAATTGATGATACGGCCGCTCTTCTGTTGCCGCATGAGCGCAGAAGCTGGGCGGATGGTACAGAAGTGCCCTTTGAGATGAACGTTAATTACGGCATCCCACTCTTCTTCGGTCATATTGAAAATCATACGATCCCGTAAAATTCCGGCGCAGTTCACCAGAATGTCAAGCTTGCCGAATGAATCGACCGCATTCTGTACGAGCGCCTCGCCGCCTTTCACGGTGGCGATATTTTCCGTGTTGGCCACGGCTTCACCACCCGCTTTTTTGATTTCATCAACGACCTGCTGAGCCGGCGCGCGATCCGCCCCTACACCATGCACATCTCCGCCAAGATCATTCACAACCACCTTGGCGCCCTCTTTCGCCATCAGGAGCGCAATCCCCCGCCCAATGCCACGACCAGCGCCGGTAATTGCTGCGACTTTGCCATCGAGTTTGCCCATCTTTCTTCCTCCTTTCTAGCTTTCAGCCTTTAGCTCTTAGCTCTTAGCCAAATCCAGACAAGAGGGGATCAAATTTTGCCTTCTCTGCTTTACTAATAGCTAACAGCTAAGAGCTAAAAGCTTCTACCCTTTCGGCAACCCCAACACACGGTCGCCTAAAATCCCGCGCTGGATCTCCGACGTGCCGCCGGCAATAGTCAGTAAACGGAACCACAACGCTGCACGCGACCAGCGCCCATAATCAACAGCATAGGGGGAACTCTGCACCAATTGCGCATACGGACCAAGCAACTCCGTCGCAAACATAGCGAGACGTCCGTTGAGCTCGGAGCCGAAGAGCTTATTAATTGACCCCTCTGGTCCTGGCTGATTGCCTTTCAAGCGAGCACTGAAGCTACGAAACATATTGTAGGTAATCGCCTTACTCTCGATCGCGAACTGCGCAAGTTTTTGTCGTACGGCGGGGTCTTCGGTTGCCGGCTTGCCATTGATTGCCACTGTCTTCGCCAGCTGGATGAGTTCTTCGAGTTGTCTATGTACGGGAAGTTCTGAGCCAATGCCGGCGCGTTCGTGCATCAGGGTGGTGACCAGCACTTTCCATCCCTCCTGTAACGGCCCGAGCATATTTGTTCTCGGCACGCGCACGTCGGTAAAAAAGACCTCGTTAAACTCGGCGTCGCCAGTAATCTGGACAAGGGGGCGCACGGTCACCCCAGGCGTCTTCATATCGACAATGAGACAAGTAATGCCGCGATGCTTTGGCGCGTTCGGATCGGTGCGAACAAAGAGTTGGATAAAGCTGGCGCGATGGGCGAAACTGGTCCATACTTTTTGTCCGTTCACCACGAAGTAGTCACCATCCTCAACAGCGCGCGTCTGGAGCGACGCAAGGTCTGAGCCCGCGTTCGGTTCAGACAGCCCCTCACACCAAATCTCCTCTCCGGACAGAATCTTGGGCAAATAACGGCGCTTCTGTTCTTCCGTGCCCCAATGGATAATCGTTGGCCCTGACATCATCAGCCCAAGCGTGTTGGCGAAGCGCGGCGCGTGCGCCCTGGACATTTCCTGGTTGTAGATAAACATCTCTGGCAGACTGGCACCGCGTCCGCCGTACTCCTTCGGCCAATGGATGCCAACCCAACCGGCTTCATACGCCTTCTTCTGCCAGGCGCGTTGAAACTCAAAGCGCGCGTCAGCATCAATGCGGTCGAACTCTTGCGGATTATAATTCTCAGGCAGGTTATGCCGCAGCCAGGCGCGCAGTTCTTGGCGAAAGGCCTCTTCCTCAGGAGTAAAATTGAAATCCATAAACGCTTCCTCGCGGGGCATTACCTTAGCCGCTTCGCCGGAGAGGGTAAAGAGACAGAACAGCAATGAGCTATTAGCTGTTAGCTCTTAGCTATTAGCCAGACACGAGACGGCAAGTCCTTGTCTCAATCTGTTGCGAGCTGATAGCTAGAAGCTAATAGCCAATAGCTTTCTCCGAGAAAAGGAGGGCAAAAATATGCCTGCGACATCACCGTACGCCTACATTGCGAGCGGTCATCACCAAATTGCCTTTGTGGTGAGGGATCTGGCCGCCGCCGAGCGCTTCTTTACTGCAAAGATGGGCGTGCCGCAGTTCTTCCGCTTTAACGATGTAGAGGTTCATGAAGCCATGTATAGAGGGAGGCCGGGCGATTTTCATATGCACCTTTCCCTAGGCTATGCAGGGAACTCGCAAATCGAATTGATCCAGCACTTATCCGGCAGCAGCATCTACAAAGAGTTTCTCGACCGTCGGGGAGAAGGACTACATCACCTGGGGTTTATCGTGCCGGATCATGACAAAGTGATTGCCGATTTCGCCGCGAATGGTTTCCCGGTGATTCAAAGCGGCCGCATTGGTAATAATCCGGGCGTGAAGTTCGCTTACTTCGATACCGAAGCCGCTATTGGCGCGGTGATGGAAAGCATTGTGCTTGATGACGAAACACGGCGGTTGTTTGAGAAGATTAAGGGCGGGAAAATTTAGTAGCGTATAGTACAGACTCTGCCCGGCGATGAAGTCGCCGGGCTATAGAACAACGCTCCCTGCAGGGGACTCGCCTAAGAACCGGAGAAGTGCAATTTATCTGCTCTCTGGATACATCTTCTCCAACTGCGTCAGCAAATCTTCCTGACTGCCTGGCGCGGGTTTCGCCTCCCTTCCAATGCCGGCATTTTCCTCTTTGTCCTCTCCTTGCCCCATCGTGAGCCGCTGCTGTAATCGCTCGATCTCCCGGTTTTTTTCGTCGAGCTGTTGATGTAGCTCCTTCACCAGGGAGACGAGTTCTCTGACGCTCAAGGAGAATAAATCAATGTCTGCGTTCATGAATGTTCTTTCATCACGCGATGGAGTTGGGTGCAACCGGCAGGGGCTTGTTGGAACGGCTTTGACACGCTGCTGCCGGCTTGGTACTCCATTCCCTCATGAACCCGACACTTCGGCAGGCGGTTGAGGCGGCGGTCAAAAAAGCATGGGGACACACGACAACCATCGCTCAGGTCACGCCCTTAACTGGCGATGCTTCCAGCAGAAGCTACGCGCGACTGCTACTGAAAGAGACTGGTCCGCACACCGTCGTGGTGATGATCCTTGCGGGCAGCGGCCTCTCTGTGTCCTCAGACGAGCTTGCCGTCTTCACCGAACCGTTGAAGGAATTGCCCTATCTGAATGTCTATCGCTTTCTGCAGCCGCTCGGCGTGCGCGTGCCGGAAACTTATTACGACGGCAGTCAGGAGGGCTTCCTCCTTCTGGAAGATATTGGCGACATGCCGCTGCGCGAGGCGGCGACAGGCAAATCAGCCCAGGAGATTGAGCAACTCTATCGTCAAGCCATAGACCAACTTGTCCTGTTGCAAGTGGAAGGCACGCGGCGTCGCGCTGAGTCGTGCATCGCCTTTCAGCAGCGGTTTGATCACCGCTTGTTTATGTGGGAGTTCGAGCACTTCATCGAATGGGGCCTGGAGAAACGGGAAGGAAAACCGCTGCCTGACGGAGAAGCGCGGGAACTACGGACGATGTTTGATCAGATCTCTTCCGTCCTTGATCAAGCGCCCGCCTATTTGAATCATCGCGACTATCACAGCTGGAATCTCTTTGTGCAGAACGGCGAGATTCGCGTGATTGATTTCCAGGACGCGCTGCTAGCGCCCGTCTCGTACGACCTCGAAACCCTGCTCAATGATCGCGACACACCCACGATTATTACGCCAACGCTCGAACAGGCGCTGGTGAAGTATTATCACGCGGCTTGGATGGAGCGCGGCGGCGGCGCGCTTACACTCGATCAACTGTGGGAAGAATACAACCTCTGCCTGCTGCAGAAGGCGTGCAAGGTAGTTGGACGATTTTACTTTCTTGAACTGGAAAAAGGGAAAACTGGCTACAGCCGTTATATTCCGCCAACGCTTGCGACGATTCGCCGTGTAGTCGCGCGGTTGCCGCAATATCATCGGCTGCAGGACATCATCGCTGTTCATTTCCCGGAGTAACCCCATGCGCGCGATGATCCTTGCCGCAGGCTTCGGCACGAGACTGCAACCACTCACCAACACGACTCCCAAAGCCCTTGTTCCCGTGGCGGGTCGGCCACTGATCGAATACGGCTTGCTGTTCCTCAGGTCACAGGGCATCACGGAGGTCGTTATCAACTTGCATCATCTCGGCGAGAAAATTCGTGCGGCGTTAGGAGACGGCAGCCTGTATGGCCTGCGTATTATTTATTCGCCAGAGGATCCCATCCTGGAGTCGGGCGGCGGCATCAAAAAGGCGCAGCCGTTGCTCGCCGGCGACACGTTCATCGTGCTGAACTGCGATACGATTCTTGACCTGGATCTCCAGGAGGTGCTGGCGTTTCATCAACGCAAGCGGGCGATCGCCACGCTGGTACTGCGTCCAGATCCTAACGCCGCTCAGTATGGCGTTCTTGCAATCAACAGCAGTGGACAAATTCGCCGCATTCGCGACCAGGCATTGGCAGTTATTGAACCAGTCTCACCATATATGTTTACCGGGTTGCAAATTCTGGAGCCGCGGGTGTTCGCTTTCATGCCGGAGCTGAAACCGTTCAGCACCACGCGAGAGACCTATCCGCGCCTGCTGCTGGCGGGCGAGACGCTGTATGGCTTTGTGCATTCTGGGCCGTGGATGGTCGTGGATGATGCAGCGGGAATGGCGCGGGCGACGCAGGCGATCGTTTCCGGACAGGTCCGCCTCTCCTATTTACATCCATGACCGTGTTTCCACAACAGATGATCGCCTGACTCCTACGGTTGAAATATTCTTCTTGCTCCGGGAGAGGCGGAGGAGTAAAGAAGCGCTATGCACTGCGCACGCTGTGGCTCGGAGAATCCTAACGGGGCGAAATTTTGTATCGAATGCGCGGCTCCACTGCAGAAGCGGTGTCCAAGCTGCGGAGCTGAGAATCTGCCCCGGGCGAAGTTCTGCGGCGAGTGCGCCACTCCACTCACCGCTGAAGTCCAAGGCTCCAAGTTTCAAGTGCAAAGTTTAGAATATTCTGCAGTCCAAGAAGGTCTAGCGTTTAGGCATCGAGAGCTGGAGACTCGGCAAGACATAGCCGAGCGTCGACAATTAACTGTGCTGTTCTGTGATCTGGTCGGCTCCACGGCCCTCTCGGCCCAGCTTGATCCGGAAGAGTTGCGCGAGGTGGTGCGGGCGTATCAAGAGACCTGCGCCACTGTTATCCGCTGCTATGACGGCCACATTGCTCAGCATCTCGGCGACGGATTGCTCGTCTACTTTGGTTATCCTGTCGCTCACGAGGATGACGCCCGGCGGGCCGTGCGGGCAGGGCTGGAGATCATAAGAGCGCTTCAGAGCCGCGCGCGTCAGCAAGCGGCAAACCCTCCGCTCCCTTACGGTCGCCGCCCGAATTCACTTCATGTTCGCATCGGCGTCCACACCGGATTAGTGGTGATTGGAGAGATCGGCAGCAGCGCGAAGCGTGAGATCCTGGCCCTGGGTGAGACGCCCAACGTGGCCGCCCGGCTACAAGGGCTGGCCGAGCCCGATACGGTGGTGCTCAGCGCCGTCACCCAGCGCTTAGTTCAGGGATTGTTTACGTGTGAAGAGCTTGGCCCGCAGATGTTGAAGGGCATCTCAACCCCGCTGGTAGTGTACCGCGTCGTTGCGGAAAGTGCTGCCCAAAGTCGCTTTGAAGCGGCGGCCAGGATTGGTTTAACGCCCCTGGTCGGGAGAGAGCAGGAGGTGGGCTTGCTACTGGAACGCTGGAAGCACGCCACCACCGGCGAGGGGCAGGTCGTGCTGCTAAGCGGCGAACCCGGCATCGGCAAATCCCGCTTGGTGCAAGTCCTGAAAGAGCAGGTAGCGGCAGCGGGAGCGACCCGGATTGAATTTCGCTGTTCCCCCTATCACCAGAACAGCGCCTTCTACCCCATTATCGACCACCTCCAGCGATTTTTACAGTTTACACAGGACGATACTCCTCAAACAAAACTCGCTAAGCTTCAACAAGCTCTGGCAGCCTATCGCTTCCCTCATGCCGACACAGGCTCCCTGTTGGCAGCGCTGCTCTCACTCCCACAGCCTGAAGGCGCTCCGCCCCTGACTCTGAGTCCGCAGAAACAGAAGCAGCGGACGCAGGAAGCGCTAGTGGCGTGGCTGGTGGAAGAGGCGACGAAGGCCGCCGTGTACTGCGTCTGGGAAGATCTCCACTGGGTTGATCCGTCCAGCTTAGAATTACTCACGCTCCTCCTTGATCAGGTCCCCACCACACGGCTGCTGGCTATGTTGACGTTTCGGCCTGACTTCACCCCGCCATGGCGACCCCGCTCACATATCAGTCATCTCACTCTGCACCGCTTAGGGCGCCCACAGGCCGAGGCGATGGTAGGGAAGGTGACCGGCGACAATCTGTTGCACGACCTCCGCGGGCAACAGATTGTCGCCAAGACCGACGGCGCGCCGCTGTTTGTGGAAGAGATGTAGGGGCACGGCGTGCCGTGCCCCTACCCTTATTAATTCCCTCCACGCTGCAAGATTCACTCATGGCCCGACTTGATCGGCTTGGACCAGCCAAAGCAGTAGCCCAGCTCGGGGCCACACTCGGACGCGAGTTTAGCTCTGAGATGCTGCACACCGTCTCGCGAGAAGATGAAGATACCTTACGGCAAACGCTCCATCAGTTGATCGACGCCGAGCTGCTGTATCAGCGTGGACTGCCGCCGCACGCCACGTACCTCTTTAAGCATGCCCTGATTCAGGATGCCGCCTACCAGTCATTGCTCAAAAGTACGCGCCAGCAGTACCACACTCAGATTGCTCAGGTGTTAGAGAAACGCTTTCCTGAGGCCATAGAGACCCAACCCGAACTCCTTGCACATCACTACACCGAGGCGGGTCTCGTCGCGCAGGCTATTCCCTACTGGCAACAGGCAGGACAAAGAGCCGCTCAGCGCTCGGCTAATATGGAGGCGATCAGTCACCTCACGGAAGGGCTGGAGTTGCTCAAGACTCTCCCAGGCACGTCTGAACGCGCCCAGCAAGAACTGACGCTACAAATCACTCTAGGCAATACACTGATGGTTGCCAAAGGCTATGCCGCCCCAGAAGTAGAAAAAGCGTATGTCCGGGCGAGAGAGCTGAGCCAACAGGCAGGAGAAACGCCTCAGCTCTTCCTAGTGCTATTTGGACTGCGGTCGCATTATTTCGTGCGGGCGGAGCTGCAAACAGCACGCGAGGTGGGGGAGCAGCTCCTTACTTTGGCCCAGCGCGTGCAAGACTCAGCGCTCCGGATGGAAGCCTACCGGTTGCAGGGGACGACCGTTACCCATCTCGGAGAGTTCACGCTTGCCCGAGCATATCTAGAGAAGGGCATAGCCCTATACGATCCCCGGCAGCATCGCGACCATGCCTTCCTCTACGCGCAGGACCCTGGAGTAGCTGGTTTATCCTATGCGGCCTTGGCCCTGTGGTATCTTGGCTATCCAGATCAAGCCCGGAAAAGGATTAACGAAGCGCTCACCCTAGCCCGGGAACTATCTCACCCCTTTAGCTTGGCCTATGCTCTGTGGTTTGCGGCTTGGCTCCATCAGCACAGCCGAGAGGGACGAGCTGCGCAAGAGAGAGCAGAAACAACTATAACGCTTTCGGCTGAGCAAAGGTTCCCACAGTGGCTCGCACTGGGCGCTATCCTGCAAGGTTGGGCGCTAGCCGAACAGGGACAGACAGAAGAGGGAATTGCACAGATACAGCAGGGTTTGGCCGCCTTTCGGGGCACAGGAGCAGAGCTGGCACGGCCCTATCATCTTGCCCTGTTGGCCGAGGTGTATGGGAAAGTGGGGCAAGCGGAGGAAGGACTGAGCGTGCTGACCAAGGCGCTGGCTCAGATGCGTAGAACCGGGGAGCGCGCCCACGAGGCGGAGCTGTATCGGCTGAACGGCGAGCTAACGCTCCAACAGTTCAAAGTTCAAAGTTCAAGGTTCAAAGTTGCCAACTCCCAACCCCTAATCCCCAATCCCCAAACGGAGGTAGAAGCCGAAACGTGTTTCCTGAAGGCCATCGAGATCGCCCGCCGGCAGAGTGCCAAGTCGTGGGAGTTACGAGCAGCGATGAGCTTGAGCCGGCTGTGGCAGCAGCAGGGCAAGAAGGAAGCAGCCCGGCAGATGCTAGAGGAGATCTACGGCTGGTTCACCGAGGGGTTTGATGCCAAAGACTTGCAAGAGGCAAAAGCGCTGTTGGAAGCATTGGCCTGAAACAAAGACGAAAGTTGTACTCACAACTACAAGGAGACTCTCCAGTGCCAACAGATCTCAGGGACATCACCGTCGGCAAACCCGGCTTCATCGAGCAACATGGTCTATGGACGGACGAGCAGAAGGAGGCAATGCGTCGCATCAAAGCGGAGATAGAGACGCACGGGCTGGAAACAATCCGTGTCTCTCTCGCGGACCAGCATGGCGTCTTACGGAACAAAACACTGACCGCACGTTCGTTCATGAGCGCCCTGCGCAACGGGGTTGATTTTACCACCGCGCCCATTCGATACGGCGAACTCCATCGTCTTCAATTCGTTCGAGGCCGGAGGCGGTTTTGGTCGCCGCGAGATGGCAGGGTTCCCTGACGTGGTTCTCGTGCCCGACCCGTTAACCTTCCGGGTTTTGCCATGGGCGCCGGGTACGGGTTGGATTCTCGGCGATCTGTATTTCGACAGCGGAGAGCCGCTGCCGTATGCCCCACGGAACGTCATGCGCAGGGCGCTCGCGGAACTTGCGCAAGCAGGCTTCGAATACTTTGCTGGTCTGGAGGTGGAGTGGTACCTCATCAAGATTGAAGACCCGATGCTTGAGCCCGAACATCTTGGGAGTCCGGGCATGCCGCCGACGCCGCCGCGTGTGGGCGCGGTATCACACGGCTTCCAGTATCTGCTGGAGTCGCACCTCGACGAGGTAGATCCCATCCTCCAGATCCTACGGAAGAATCTCGAAGGCGCAGGACTCCCACTGCGAACCATGGAGGATGAATGGGGTCCGGGCCAGCAGGAGTTCACCTTCGATCCCCTTCCCGGCCTCGCGGCTGCAGACGCGATGGTGTTCTTCCGCACGGCGACCAAGCAGATTTGTCGCCGTCACGGCTACCATGCGACGTTCATGTGCAAGCCCAACATTCCGAACTTCTACGCGAGCGGCTGGCACCTCCACGAATCGCTCCTACATCGGGCAACCGGCGAGAATGCGTTCGTCTCGACCAACGTCGAGCGTCCCCTCTCGCCGGTCGGACTTCACTTTATTGGCGGCATCCTGGCGCATGCGCATGCGGCGTGTGCGTTTGCCACGCCGACGATCAACGGTTACAAACGCGTCAAGCCCTATTCACTCGCTCCCGACCGAGCAACGTGGGGAATCGAAAACAGAGCAGCGATAGTCCGTGTGCAGGGGGGTGTGAACGATCCGGCGACGCACGTGGAGAACCGGGTCGGCGAGCCGGCCGCAAACCCGTACCTGTACATGGCCTCGCAGATCGTGTCAGGTCTCGATGGCATGCGACGGAAGATCGATCCCGGCCCGCCGAGTGAGACGCCGTATGCCGCCACCGACCGGCCGCCGCTGCCGAAGACGCTCATGGAGGCAGTCCACGCGCTGAAACAGGACACACTCTTCCGGGAACAACTTGGCGACACGTTCCTGGACTTCATCATCACCATGAAGGAATTCGAAGCAAACCGGTTCCTCAAACACCTCGAATCGACGGGTACGAGACTTCAGGACACGCTCGATGTCGTCACGGATTGGGAGCATAGAGAGTATTTTGATCTCTTCTAGATTTCCACGGCGTGGATCACGCCGTGACAAAGGAGGAGCAACGTATGACCCAGGCCAAGCCAGCAATCAGTCAACAAGACCCGACGATCCACCACTGGGATCATCTCGTGCAGCAGGACCGGGTGCACCGCTCCCTGTACACAGACCCGTCAATCTTTGCGATGGAGATGCGGAAAATTTTTGGCGGGACCTGGGTCTACCTCGGGCATGAGAGCGAGATTCCGCAACCGCACGACTTTGTTGCGCGCCGTCTCGGGCTCCGCCCTCTTATCCTGACGCGTGATCATGCCGGACAGGTCCAGGCCCTCTTCAATCGCTGTTCTCATCGCAGCGCCACCGTTTGCCGCGAAACGAAGGGATCAGCGCGGTACTTCACCTGTGGTTATCACGGCTGGGTGTACAATAGCGCTGGGGAGCTTGTCTCAGTACCGCTGCAGGAAGCCTACGGGTCAGCCTATGACCGCACGCGCTACAACTTGGCGCGCGTCCCTCACGTTGAAATCTACCGAGGCTTCATCTTCGGCACGCTCAATCCGGGGGCTCCCAGCCTGCGCGCCTATCTGGGCCATGCGCGGGAACTACTGGACCAGTGGATTGATCGCTCCCCAACCGGAGAGGTCATGGTCAGAAGCGCGACCCATCAATTCGTGATACGGGCAAATTGGAAGCTGGTGTATGACAACGCGGGAGACGGCTACCACCCAGGCTTCTCCCATCAGTCCCTGTTGATGATAGCGAAACGTTATGGAAAATCCAGAGATATGACCTACTTTCAGGGAAACCCCGATGAAACACACATGTACTCCCAGTCTTTAGGTAGTGGAGGCCATACGTTCATCGACCAGCGTCCAGAGATGCATGCGGTGTCCGCCTGGAGACAGCAGCGTCCCCAGCCAGGGTGCGAGGCGTATGAGGAGCAACTCAGGAAACGGTTAGGAGATCAAGAGGCCGAGCGGCTGCTTGAGGTGGCGGTGGGCTCCGGCATGAACCTCAACATTTTCCCCAATCTCCTTGTCATAGGCAACCAAATCCAGACGATTGAACCCCTCGCCGTGGATCGCACGCAGATCACCTGGTACGCCACCACCGTCACGGGGGTCCCGGAAGAAATCAACATTTTGCGCATGCGCACGCAGGAAGATTTTCCGAACTTTGGCGAGGTCGATGACGTGGCTAATTGGGAAGCCTGTCAGGAAGGGCTCTCCATCCCGGAGATCGAGTGGGTGGACATGAGTCGGCACCTCCATACCGGCCAGGAGCGCGTAGATGAAAGAGGGGTGATTACCGGTCCAGTCACTGATGACTTACACTTCCGCGCCTACTATCAGGAGTGGAAGCGGTTGATGAGCGCCAACTTGCGTTTGGTTGTCGCATAGTCCCCAGGGAGGGAAGCAACAATGGCGGAGCAGCGATCAGACACGTCCCAGTTCTCGTACTATATCAACGATGAATTCTATCTGTGGCTGACGCAGGTCGCGCGAGAGTGGTCACACGTTGGGCGGTCGCCGAGTGCGCCAGTGCGAGAGGAGTGCGAGCAGTTACTCATCCGAGAGGCCCGACTCATCGACGACGGGGAATTTACACAGTGGCTCGATCTCTTCACCCGCGAGTGTCTCTACTGGATTCCCACAACTCCTGGCGGAGGAGACCCCAGGCGAGAGGTTCTCTTTAGAGTTTCACGACCGTCGCCGACTTGAGGACCGCATCGCGCGGCTGCGCACTGGGTACGCGTATTCGCAGATTCCCCCTACGCGCACTCGCCATCTCTTGACCAACAGCGAAATATGGACCGCCAGTCCGCAAGAAGTCAGGGCCAGAGCAAACTTCGTGATTTACACGTATCGATCGGGAATCCAGCGGGCGCTTCCCGGCTGGTGCGGGTACGTGCTGCGGCGAGAAGAAGGTTCTTGGAAGATCGCAGTAAAACAGATCAATCTTATAGACTCGGACCAAGGTCAGGAGAACAACAGCTTTATTCTGTAGCAAGGATTGCGTTCTCCTTTGGAGTGCGGGAGCCACGCTCCCGCCTGTACCGGGAAAAGCCATGCTTCTCCCCCGCTACGCCTGGAGCATGCTTCGGGCGCCCAAAGCGCAAGCATGGCTTGCGCACTCCAAAATTTCTTCTTTCCGTACACACCACAGAAAATGACTCTAAGACACGGCCAGAAACCGCAGAAAATTGCGCAAACAGCTCCTCGCCTGGGGGGTATCGCGCAAACCGGCATGAATCCGCTCTCTGATCGATTGCGCCCCTCTCAGCGCAGGAAAGGACTCCGCCGGCAAAGATGTAGTCAAAACGTCGACGAGACCTCCGATGAGCCCTACTGTAAACTCAGGATGAAACTGCGTCCCCCAGATTTTCTCTCCCAGGCGAAACGCCTGAATGGGCCAGTGGGCATTGCTGGCGAGTTGGACCGCTCCAGCAGGAAGCTCGACTACAACATCGCCGTGACTCTGCTGCGCAGGAAACTCTTCAGGCAGGCCAGTAAAAAGCGAATCTTGCAAAGCTTCGTCGCACAGTGAAATGGAAGCTGTGCCAAGCTCCCATCCCTTTGGACACTTCTCCACCCTTCCACCGAACGCCTGGGCGAGCAGTTGATGCCCAAAGCAGATGCCATATATCGCCACCCCTCTGTCGGCTGCCTGTCGTAGGAAATCCTCGCTCTGTCGAATCCACTCATCCTCATGGTACGCTGAGGCCGCCGAGCCGGTAATAATGATCCCCTTATACACAGGTTCAGGCAAAGGCTCTTTGCGGGCGTCGACCACCACAAACTTGCCTTCGCCGCCAAGCGCGTTGATAATCGCCTGCTCATAGGAACCATGCCTCTCTCTCACTTGTCGAGGCGGCTCACCAGTCCTCAAGATCAGAATCTTATCGTCCATCTTTACTCATCACCTTTGAGGATTTCCCTTACCGTGCCCGATGGTCTCGCTGTTGTCCAGGCTCTTTCGGATGCGCATAGGGATGCGGACGGCTGGTATCAATATTAAACGGCACAGCGGCTAGACGCTGCATACAGTCTTTGAACACAGCAACAAGGCGATCTTCTCCAGCATAATCGAACGGGTCTTGCAGACGCGTCTCGATTTCCCCGCCGCGCTCCGGCTGGTTTTTGAGATACCAGTGTACTGTTTTTTCTAACCCCTGCTCCGGCGTGTATAAATCTCTGTAGCCCAGCTCGTTCTTGATTTTTGTTAGATCCATCAAGCGATGGTGCGAAGACTCTTGCAGCGCCATGGGTTTGGCGGGCGTCGCCACGGCATTGGGCATATCGATGATCTCCCATTGGTGATTCATCGTCCGCGCAATCACTTCGATCACTTGTCGCAGCGTCAGCGTCTGCTCGTCGCCACAGTTGTAGATCTGCCCTGATGAAGCTGCCGGCTTATCGATGGACAGCAACACCGCATGCGCCAGATTTTCCGCGTAACCATGTGTTGCTAACGTCAACCCGCCGTCTGGAACGATAATGAACGGTCGCTTATCAAGAATGCGGCGCATGATGCACCATTCGCGAGGAACGAGCTGATAGGGACCATATACGTACGGATAGCGGAAATAGGCGGCGGTCGGATGCGCTTCCAAGACGGCTTGTTCCGTGACGGCGATTAAATAAGAGAAGCGTAGTTCCTCTTCACTGGCGACCACCGGAAAACTTTCAGGCGTCGGCACGGGCAAGCCCGAGGGAGAAAGCACGTAGGGCTGCATATATCCCCGATAGGCCGCCACGCCGCCAATGCCGATGAAACGTCCGATCTTGCCTACTAACGCTTCGGCCACAAAGCGAATGCGGCCATACGTCACCACGGCAAGATCAAAAGTACGATTGCCAAGCGCTTGATCGATCGTCTCACGGAAATGCGGATCGCCGTGGATATGTTCCACCTCCGGTGGAATTTCGGGAATCTCATGCGTACCGCGATGAAAAATAGCGACCTTGTAGCCGCGTTTGAGCAAGCCATTAACGATGTACGGCCCCGTCGGCCCCGTGCCTCCGACAACTAGTGCTTTCATAATCCTCCCTTTTTGTTGACTTCTTTATCGTGGAATCACCGGCAAGATGAGATGCGACGGATACCGATGATCATGAAAGATGGTCTGTCGCGCCGCGCGCAGCTCGGTGTCCACGCCAAACTCATGTCCGGTGTTGGGATTGCGATCATAACGCGGGAAGTTGCTCGATGATACTTCCAAGCGCAGCCGGTGTCCCGCCTTGAACGCCTGACTCGTGGCCCAGAGGTCGATCGTGTACTCGTACACGGTGTCTGGCGTGATGAGCGTAGGCGAGGATAGTGACTCACGGAAGCGAGCGCGGATGACGCCTTCAGCGATGTTTTGCGCATAGCCGTCAGGACGCACGTCGACCAGCTTGGCGGTGAAATCCGTGTCCGGCGCGGATGAGGCGGCGAACAATTTGAGCGAGACTGGTCCGGTCACTTCCATATCCGCTGTCAACGCCTCGCTAGTGTACACTAGAACATCCTCGCGCTCTTCGATTTTCGTTTGATCGAACACGCCGAGCGCAAGTCCTAAGGTTGTGCCGCCACGCGTAGGCGCGGGATCATGGGGATCGTATACGTAACGATCAACCGGTTCCTCACCAGGAGCAGTAAACGACAGCGCGCCATTCCCGCGCAGGCTATTCGCTTTGCCGTTGCTATGCAGATACACCTTGGTGTACTGCGTGCGCGCGAGCGGCCATTCGTGCTCGTCGCGCCAGCGATTATCGCCCATGACGAACAAACGGATCGGCGCTTCGTCAAGAATGCCTGTGTCAATTCCTTTCAAGCAATAGTCAAACCAGCGCAGATGTATATCATGCAGTTCAATCAGCGCCTCGGGACCGAAGTCGATGTCTCCCGTCCCTTTCGAAGTAGGCGCCGCATACGGCACGAGATGCCCCCACGGCCCCATGATGAGTTTCTGGCCGCGGCGCGCCTCTTCCGTCATGGCATGCGCTCTCAGCCCCGTAAACATAGTCAGTGTGTCATACTGAAATGCATCGTACCACGAACCAACGTGAAGCATCGGCGTGTTGATATTGTGAAACTGACGGCGCAGGTCTGTGGTGTACCAATACGGACCGTACGTCCAATGCTTTAACAGGTCAGCAAAATAGGGGGCGCCGTCTTTCAGCCGCTCGCCCCAGTCGCGTAAGGGGAGATGCCGGTACACTTCTCTCTTCATCGGCGACATCGGAATGTCGGGATAAGACACATAGCCGTCAAGCGTGGCGCGTTGTTGCGTATAGAGCCCTTTTCGCTCCAGCGTATTGCGCGCCATCGACACGAAGTACGCGAGCATCCAGCCAAGTTCAAACACGCCGCGACGATAGACGCAGTTCTCAAAATACGTCACCGGTCCAGACACCGGGCTCATGGCCTTCAGGTGCGGCGGACGCTGCGGAGCGGTCAAATACTGCACGAGCCCAAGATACGACTGTCCAACAGTTCCGACATTGCCGTCTGACCATGGCAAGCGAGCGGCCCATTCGATCGTGTCGTACCCATCCTCCGCTTCATGAATGAAGGGATAGAATTCCCCTTCGGAGCTGAACCGTCCGCGAGTGTCCTGTACTACCACCACATATCCCCGCAACGGGAAATAGTCTTTCTCCGTGAGCGCCAAGTTGAGGCTTTTGTCGTAAGGTGTACGTACTAGAAGCACGGGAAATCGTCCCGCAGCGTCCGGACGGTAGACATCTGCATAGAGCGTCACTCCATCGCGGGTTCGCATAGGCAGATTTCTCTCAATAACGACCCGATAGGTAGATTGGCTCCCCTGGGTTGTTGGCATAGTTCCCTCCTCTTATCGGCGCACTACCCTAGCATAGGTTCGCTAGCAGGAAAAAGAGCAAAGCGCGCAGTGCTTGCAATCGCTGACGCGAGCCAGGCAGCGCCCCCTCTCGCTCATATCCGACAACAGAAAAGCTCACTGCCAGTTTTTTCTTCGAGACTGACGCCCTTACTCGTCATCAACCTCAGGCTGATCCTGCTCTTGCTGTTCACGCAACCGTTGTAACGCTTCTTCGCGTTTGCGCTCGAAGCGGCGGCGGTTCGCGGCAATCTCGTCCGCGCTTAACTGCGTGGCGCTCTCTGGCAACC
>DATLYA010000085.1:0-2384 GCA_035575235.1 Candidatus Methylomirabilota bacterium | reverse complement strand
CTGGCACTATCTTGAAAAAGAATTCTATGACTACGCCGACAATATCGAAGGCGTGAATATTCATTATGTCTGGACCCCCTTAGAAAGCGCGCCGGACTGGGAGCATCAGCGGGTGACCCGTTTCATGCCGCTGGTGCGTTCAGCGTTGTTAGAAAACCACGCTATGGCTCCCTCGCCTGAGCCCGCTCGTTCATCTGGACCGCGCTTACGGAAGAAGATCCTGAAACTGCCGTTACGTATTTTCGATCCTCAAACCGGACTGTTCACTGACTGCTATCTGCTGCATCACTATTTCGAGGTATTCCAGGACGGTCATCGCTACTACTCTCCGCTCTATACGGAAGAAATCTCAACTGGCGCCGGGACCCAGCCTGGTCCTGGCGAGACGGAAAATAGGGGAGGATGATTGTCCCTCTCTCTTCCTCAGGGAGATACGAATATGAAACAATTGAAGAAGTAAGACACCTGCTCGCGTGGCCGAGCATCTGAACTCATGACGGTGTACGTGGGAAGGTGGACTGAAGGGAAGAAGAACACAGCATGAGGCAAACACACACGATCAGCTGGGTCAAAACCGGACACAATGGCGACGCGCAGTTTCGTGTAGCCTATCGCGGCCCGCTCTCCGGGCCAAACCTGCGCCTGCACTATGGCTTTGACGGGTGGCAGGAACCCATTGACGAAGTGAAACTTGAACCGATCGAGCCTGGGCTGGCGGTTTCAGACCCGCTGCCGTGCGCCGGCCACATCTCACTTGACTGTGTTGTGACTGATGGCGCACGATGGGACAATAATCTCGATGCGGATTATCGACTCTGGGTCGATTTCGAGCCGATTGATGCGCATATGCATGTGAGCGGTCGCGGGTCTGGGGAGTTAGGAGTCAACAGTCTTTGCACGGCGATGGCGTCAGCGGGCATTAAGGTCGGTATTGTCTCTTGGATAGATAATACCGCAGTTGACCATATCAAGCGAATCGCGACGAATCTCTTTCCTCTGGTCTGGGTCCGGCCGGAAGACACCCCGCTCGCCGAAGTGACCAGCCGCTTGCGCAACGGCTTCATTGGGATAAAACTCCATCCAACGGTCGATGACTACCGGGCGGACGACTCTGCTCTTGATCCCTATATGGAAATCGCCGCTGCCGTAGGCTGTCCGGTGGCGTGTCATAGCGCGCCCGGTGAAGCCGACCCGGATCATATTCGGCGTCTGGCCGAACGTTTTCCCACCGTGCCGGTGATCCTCTACCACACGTACTTAGGACCAAGCGAAGGACGTCGACGAGCGGCGCAACACGTCCGTGAACAAGCAAATCTTTATCTCGAAACCTCCTGGTGCTGCTGGCGCGAGGTGATGCAATTAGTGGAAGAGACAAGCGCTGAACGCGTTATTTTTGGTTCTGACGCATCTGTGGACGGACCACACCATTATTGCCGTCATCCGCCGAATGTTGAGGGCCGGGAGACATACAATGAAGGGCTCGTGCCGCTGGTCCGCGAGTTGGGTCCAGAGCGGGCGCGCTTGGTGCTTGGCGATAACGCGCGGCGGCTCTTTCATCTCACGTTTGATCCAAGCCGCGTGGCGCCGTGAAGAAAAGTTGCGTATGGGATAGGACGAGGCTAGGGGGGACCTGCAGGCGCCGATACCGTGTCCCTTATGCCATGCGAGTCTTCCTTCTCTCAGCGCAATGCTGTAGAGACATTCTCTCTCACCAGAGGGAAGAGGGTGTCTGAGAGCGGTTTGCCTTGCGAGCGGAGCGAAGCAATCTCTTAGGGAGGATGCTGTGGGCGAGATTGCTTCGTTGCTGAATTTATCCTTCGCGTGGTGAAGGGCTCCTTGCGATGACCCTCAAAACCACCTGGACGGCTTCCTAGTCCTGACGCCCATGAAGTCTCGCTACGAACAACGTTGCGAGATGTCATCTCAAAACCACCTGGACGGCTTCCTAGTCCTGACGCCTCCACTCGACGAAGAGGAACTTGGGATCAGACCACTGATAGGTGGTGTGTCCTTGAAAGGTGCTTTTGAGCGTGCGCCCGATCCGTTGCGCCAGCTTCTCGTTTGTGGTGGTCACGACGAGGCCGCCGTCTTCTTCTTTAATTTCGACGATACGCTCCAGCGGATTTACGCCTTTTGCTCGCTCTTCTTCATTACGAATTAACCGTAAGACCTCATCCTTGTGCGCGGAGAGAAAAGCGCTTGGCTGCAGCGTGACTTGTCCTTCGGCGTAGCGATCGCGAATTTTTTGGCAGGCGGGGCACAGCACCATGCGCGTCGTAGGCTGCATCGTTTCGCGCACGTATGCGTCATGATCGAAAAACCAGTGCCGCCGCTGATAGAGCGCCTGACATTCGGTACAGGCCGCCACTTCTCCAGGATCGAGC
>DATLYA010000084.1:0-7322 GCA_035575235.1 Candidatus Methylomirabilota bacterium | reverse complement strand
CGCGCGGTACTTTGGCAAACGCGGCATCGAGCGCCTGCTTTTTCGCCTTGCCGACTCTCTTGGCTGGGAGCCTGTGGAAGAGGAAGGTCATGTCATCGCGCTTAAAGGCGAACGCGCCAACATCTCGTTGGAGCCGGGAGCACAGGTCGAATTGTCTGGTGAACAATGCGAAACTATCCACTGCGCCGACCATGAACTGCGCCGACATCTTAAACATCTCCTCAGAGCAGCTGATGAGTTAGAGCTAGATTTCCTGAATCTAGGCATGCAACCCATCAGTCCCCTCGAGGATATTCAGTGGATTCCTAAGACGCGGTATCGCTTTATGGCGCCTTATATGGAGACGGTCGGGACGCTCGGCCACCGTATGATGAAGCAAACCGCCTCAATCCAGGTGAACTTTGATTTCAGCACCGAGGCGGACGCGATGATGAAACTGCGTGTTGGGATGGGCCTTGTTCCTATTCTCGCTGCTATGTGCGCCAATTCACCAATTTGTGATGGCAGCCTCAACGGCTACATGACTATGCGTGGACACATATGGACAGATACCGACCGACGCCGCAGCGGACTTCTTCCCTTTGTCTTTTCCGATCGCGCCAGCTTCGAAGATTACGCTGAGTATGCTCTTGACGTACCCATGTATTTCATTGTTCGTCATGGCCGGTGGATTGATATGACCGGCATTCCATTCCGCCGTTTTCTTGCTGAAGGATACGAAGGAGAACGGGCGACGATGGAAGATTGGATTCAACATCTGACGACGCTCTTTCCGGAAGTGCGGCTGAAAAAATATTTAGAGATTCGCTGCATCGATCAACAGCCGTACGAGCTCATGCTCGCCGTTCCGGCGCTCTGTAAAGGCGTCTTTTATGAAAACGACGCGCTGTGGGCGGCGTGGGATCTGGTCAAAAAATGGAGCTGGGAAGAACGCGTCAACGCCTATCTCGATTCCCACCGCCAGGCGCTAGGCGCGCGTGTCCGCAACATCTCGCTGTTAGACCTTGCCAAGGAATTAGTGATGATCGCCTGGGAGGGGCTGGAGCGTCACAACCAGTGCAACGCCGCTGGAGAAAACGAAACCATCTACCTCGAACGTCTGCGGGAAGAGATCTGGCGGGGCCAATGCCCCGCGTACAATATCATCGAGAAATGGATGGGCGAATGGAACTACGACGTCAAGCGTTTGATTGAAGGCACGGCGTATCGGCTGCCGGAAGAAGAGAAGTAAAGAGACTAGCATGAGGCAAGGAGAGGAGGGCCTGGCTTACCGCTCCTGCCAGGCGTGCAAAAAAGACTCGATGGTCTCCTTCATCTCACCCTCATTGTCACTTTGCGTCGCAAGCGCCTCGTCATACCGATCACCTTCCTCTTGCGGGAAAGGCGCCATCGATACTGAGGGGTTGATGCGCATTCCCACCATGTCATAGAGGGAGCCGGCGATTGTGCTACAGGTCGCGCCTACGGCCAGCACATAGATGCCAGTAACGGTATTGGGTCCCGGTTTATTGAAAAAATACGCATCGCATCCAATCAGCGTGGGGTGGACAGCGGCAAAGGTGTAGGGCAGAGGACTACCAGCCACAATATCTTGCACCCGAGCAGCTGCAATCGGCGAGTTATCAGCAAGGGAGACGCCACGAAGAACATCCTTTCCGCTTATTTGCTCGATCCCGGTGTATTGATAGCGATCGTGGAAGGTTGAGCTGATCGTATAGACATACTCCCATCCGCCAATCAGGGAACTTAGATCCTGATCACCGCCGCCACCGCCCCCTTTCCCTGCGATCATAAAGTTCTGCTGCGCCTGATCCCACTGGAGCGTGACCTGTTGCCCTGGCGCCGGGAAGTCCGTGATAGTCACGGACTTAGAGAGGCCCGTTCTGAACGGCTCGCCCAGGGTAGTGACGGTAAACGTCGATGCGCCAAACTGTACGCCATTATCAAACACCTTCATGGTATGGACGCCATCGCCGAGGAGGTTGAAGTTGAAGAGAAGACCAAAGCCGTTGTTGCTATCGCCACAATCCTTCTGCGTATCCGTGCGTGTGATGCCGTAGCCAGCCACTAAGGGTGGGAAAGAATCGAATTGGACTGTAATCGTGCCGGCTGTGCATTTCCAGCCGCTTGCCACCGAGAGCCCGCTCATATGTGAATTGTTGGCAGGGTTCTCAAGCACGGCGGCGAACACTTTTGATGTAAGACAAAAAGCGATGAAGGTCGCCTACAGATAGGAACGCCTAATTCCCTCTCCATGGCCGAGTATTTGGTTAGGGTTAGAGCAAACTCAGCTTCAAAAGGCAAGAAGAAAAGAGGGCGACTATAGTGAGTTTGAAGAAGGGAGGCCTCGAGGCGCAGTCTTCCATCCTAAGTCCCGCGACTTTTCACAATACTCCCTTTCTGTCCCCGTCCCGACCATGCAGAGAATTGACAACCTGGAATAGGCTAACAGCAGGGGCATGATGAAAGGCGAGTTTCATGCTATGAACCCGGGCAAGCTTTTCATGCAACCATCTGAAAAAGGAGGGAGCGTGCATGGAGATCAGCAAAGACAAGCTTTTGTGGATGTACGAACGGATGCAGCTCATCCGCCAGTTTGAAAACCGTGTGAAAGTCGAGTTCGGCAAAGGCAAGATTCCCGGCTTCGTGCACCTCTACGCAGGCGAGGAGGCCGTCGCGGTCGGTATCTGCGCGCATCTGACTGATGCAGACTATATGACCTCCACGCATCGTGGCCATGGACACTGCGTGGCCAAAGGCGTGGACCCACGCGGCATGATGGCCGAACTGTTCGGTAAGGCGACCGGCACCTGCAAGGGCAAAGGCGGGTCGATGCACATCGCCGATATGGATAAGGGCATGCTCGGCGCCAATGGCATTGTCGGCGGCGGCCCTCCTCTCGCTTGCGGTTCGGGGCTGACCGCAAAGCTGAACAAGACGAATCAGGTCACCATCTGTTTCTTCGGAGATGGCGCTTCCGAACAGGGTACGCTGCACGAGAGTCTTAACCTTGCCTCCATCTGGAAACTCCCTGTGATCTTTGTCGCTGAAAATAACGGCTACGCCGAGTCTACGCCGGCGCATTACCATTGCAGCGTGGAGAATATCGCTGACCGAGCCGCCGGCTATAACATGCCAGGCGTCACGATCGATGGGAATGATATTTTTGCGGTGTATGAAGCCGCCGGTCAGGCCGTGGCGCGGGCGCGCGCCGGTCAAGGCCCAACGCTGCTTGAATGCAAAACGTATCGCTTCAACGGCCACTTCGAGGGCGACGCGCAGACTTACAAAATTGCGGCGGAGCAAGAAAAATATCAGAAAGAGCGCGACCCGATAAAACTGTTCAAGGATACGGTCCTGGCGCGTGGTCTGGTGACGGAAGCGGAACTCCAAAGCATTGATGACCGTGTCGCCGCACAAATTGACGCGGCGGTCAAGTTCGCTGAAGAGAGTCCGTTTCCGGACGTCAAAGAAACGTTTACGGACGTGTACGTCAACTATTAGGGACCAGGGGTTAGGGGCTAGAGATTAGTCCCCCTTCCCTACAAGCCTAAGTCTCAAGCCCTCATCCCAAAGCGGAGGGGCGCTGGAGGGGAACATGGCCGACCGACAATTAAATTTTGGACAGGCGTTAAACGAAGCGATGCGCCAGGAAATGCGGCGCGATCCCAAAGTCATTCTTATGGGTGAGGATGTCGCCGGTGGTGCGGATGTGGATCATCTCCAAGGAGACGAAGCCTGGGGCGGCGTTCTTGGAGTCACAAAGGGTTTGGTGAAGGAGTTTGGCCGAGAACGCGTTTTGGATACGCCCATTAGCGAGTCCGGGTTCATCGGCGCCGCGGTTGGCGCTGCGGTGACGGGACTGCGGCCCATCGCAGAGATGATGTTCGTTGGATTCATGGGCGTGTGTTTCGACCAACTTCTGAATCAAGGCGCTAAGCTGCGCTACATGTTCGGCGGTAAGGCGAAGGCGCCTCTCGTCATCCGCACGATCTGCGGCGGCGGGTATCGGGCGGCCGCCCAGCACTCGCAGGTGTTGTACTCGCTTTTCACGCATATTCCCGGCTTGAAAACCGTGATTCCCTCAACCCCCTACGATGCGAAAGGCTTGCTCATTGCATCGATCCGCGATGACGATCCGGTAATCTTCTTTGAGGACATCACGCTCGGGGCCATGAAAGGCCCCGTCCCCGAAGAATCGTACACTATCCCGCTCGGCAAAGCGGATATCAAACGCGCAGGAACGGATGTCACCATTGTCGCCATCGGCAAGATGGTGCATCACGCCTTGAAAGCGGCGGACGAGTTACAGCAACAAGGCAAAAGCGCCGAAGTGATCGATCCGCGTAGTCTATCCCCCTTTGATGAAGAGACCGTTTTAGAGTCAGTCAAAAAGACCGGACGACTCGTGGTCGTTGATGAATCGCACCCACGCTGCAGCATGGCCTCAGATATCGCCGCGCTGGTGGCGGATAAAGGGTTTGACTATTTGAACGGCCCGATCAAAACTGTCACGGCGCCGCATACGCCCGTCCCGTTCAGTCCGCCATTGGAAGATCACTATTTGCCCAATGCGCAGAAGATTGCGGCGGCGGCATTATCATTATTCTAAGATTCTAAGCACCGAGCGCCGAGTACCAAGTGCTGAGTACAAGACGAGACTTCCCGGAGTCCCTGGATTGAACTCATAACTTGCTACTTGGAACTCGGCGCTCGTTACTCGGTACTGTCTATGATTTCTGTTGGCATTATCGCGAATCCCCGCGCTGGGAAAGACATTCGCCGTCTCGTAGCACACGGCTCTGTGCTTGATACACAGGAAAAAGTGTACATCGTCCGGCGAGCCATTCTTGGCCTCGATGGCGCGGGCGTTGATGAGGTCGTGTTTTTGCCCGACCCTGTCGGCATCGGCGTGAAAGCGCTCTCTGGCATCACCGAACCTCTCCGCCTGAAGCCGCGCTTTCTAGAGATGTCTGTGTACGATGAGGCGGTCGATTCGACACGGGCGGCGCGGTTGATGTGTGAACAGGGCGTAGCTTGTGTCATCGTGGTCGGTGGCGACGGCACAAGCCGTGTCGTCGCTAAAGGTTGTATGGATATGCCGCTCATCCCGCTGTCTACAGGCACCAATAACGCCTTTCCTCGTTTCCTTGAATCGACGCTGGCTGGCTTGGCAGCGGGCTATTACGCGTCCCGGCGATTGAGTCGGGCCGACTTCACCACTCCGACGAAACGGTTGAATCTTTATCGCAATGGACGGCTTGAAGATGTTGCTCTTGTTGATGTCGCGGTGTGTGACTATCAATTCGTTGGCGCACGGGCGCTCTGGGAGGTTGAACGGCTCAAGGAACTTTTTCTGACGCAAGGATTGCCGACCAACATCGGCATGGCTTCGATTGGCGGCATGGTGCATCCGATTCGTCCACAGGAAGAGGGCGGGTTATACGTGCAGCTCGGCCATGCAGGGCGAGCCGTTACCGCAGCCATCGCTCCTGGCCTTGTCGCCTCCGTCAGCATTCGCACTTACGAAGTCATGCAGTTAGGCCGGCGCATGCCTGTCACTTTTAGTCCGTCTATCCTTGCCCTCGACGGCGAACGCGAAATTGTCGTCAACGCGGGCGATCGCTGGGAAATTGCTTTATCCTGGGATGGGCCGCGCGTGCTTAATATCGAAAAAGTGATGGAGACTGTCCGCGGGTGCTAGATGTTAGGTGCTGGGCGTCGGAGGTCAAGACGCACGGCGCTCTTCTTTTCTTTCTGTTGCTCCCGAACACCTAACACCGAACCTCCAATACCCAGCACCTAACTGTGCTATTCTATTTCGTATGGAACAAGAAACCTTTCAACTGAACCAGCCTCACCATGTCGTTCATATTGTCAGTCATGGCCCATACTGTCTCGACGGCGTTGCTGCCGCCGTTGCGGTCGCGCGGTATCGTGCGGGTTCCACCATCATTCCGCATTTTTCCGGCAACGAGCACATCAATGACGTGCTGCGCTCAATTGGGCCAGATGCAGCCCCGGCAGGCAGTGAGCTGTGGATCACGGATATTTCCTGGACCGCCAAAGAAACTGACGCACATCTGCGTGATCTGGCGGCGCGCGGCGTCAAGATCTACTGGTTTGATCATCATCGTACGGCGCTCAAGCGCTATGCGGCCGGCGATATCAATGTGCCCTTCGCCGATCATGTCGTGAGCGAAGAATACTCCGCCGCGCGCCTTGTCTATGAGTATTTGCAGCAACAGCTCGCTCGCGCCCAGCAACAGAACCCGCGTTTCACTGAGTTTCAGAAAGTCGCCGCTATGGCGGATGACAACGACCGTTGGATCCATGCGATTCCAGGGTCACGTGAACTCGCGTGGACGATTCGGACCATGGGACAGGATGAAAAAAGCCTGGCAGGCTATGAGGCGTTGCTTAATATCGACGCCAACGTTACCTATACGCCGGCTATGCGCGCCGCCTACGAGAAAACCGCGAAGAAAATTCAGGCGAGTTTCACTCTGGCGGAGAAAAGTCGTTTCGAAATGAAGATCAACGGCACTCCCTATACCCTCGTCGCCGCCGTCTGTGATGGATATCCCAGTGAAATCGGCGATGCCTGGGGAAAAGCCGTAAACCAAACGATCTTCGCTTTTTATGATCTCGCCGGCGAAGGAGTCAGTTTACGCCGCTCTCCGGATTGCGCCATCGATCTCTCACAACTCGCGCAGACTTTTGGCGGCGGCGGACACCCGGCTGCGGCAGGGTGTCGCCCCACAAACCTCCACCGACTGTTTGCCCAGGAATTGGCGCGGCTGTTGTCTGGCCCGATTCCCTCGTTGATCGACTCCGACGCCGCCCAACCTCATTCCTGAGCCCTTCCACACAATGAGTGAGTCTCCGTCAACACAGTACGAACGCCGCCAGGCTATTGGTCTCTTCGCTGGTCTGGCGGTTTTCCTTCTCCTGCTTCTCATGCCTGCTCCGGCAGGCATGGAGATCAAAGCTTGGCGGACGACCGCCGCTACTGCGCTCATCGGCATATGGTGGATTTCCGAAGCCGTGCATCCCACAGTAACGGCGCTAGCGCCGTTGGCGATCTTTCCCTTCCTCCGCATCCTCACGCCGCAAGAGGTCTCTGCTGCTTACGCTGATCACGTGATCTTTCTCTTCATGGGCGGGTTCCTCATCGCCATGGCGATGGAAAAATGGAATCTGCATACGCGGCTTGCGCTGCAAATTCTTAGCCGCGTCGGCGCGTCACCGCGAGCGGTCTCGCTGAGTTTAATGAGTACGACCGCTCTCATTTCCATGTGGGTGTCCAACACCGCCACCAC
>DATLYA010000083.1:0-33896 GCA_035575235.1 Candidatus Methylomirabilota bacterium | reverse complement strand
CCGTCTCGGACGACATGAAGGAAAAAATGAAGGATAAAAAGCAGGACAAGGGCGCCGACCGTGAACGCGACCGGGTGGAAACCCATGCCTGGGAATACCCACCGCCCTCCATAGTGGAGCACGAGAAAATATAGCCCCAGGCACAACCCTCCAAGGATCGAATAGAGCAAACCGCGCGTGAGCACGATGTCCATGAAGCGATAGCGCAGCACGCCGTACGCAATAGCGAGCGCCGGCGGCAGCGCGCCAAATTTTTCGATGAGTCCGATCAGACCCGCATGCCCCGGATAGAGCATGCAGAAAAAAGAGGGAAGTGCAGCTAATACGAGAGAGCCGCCGAAACCGGCCCGGAGGAGCGAGCGTGAGGCGGGATTTTGCGCATAGCGCGTCCGCACTTCGCTGCGAACGCGGATCTCTATCCAACTGAGAGGAAGATAGAGAAACAAGACGCCCGTAAACGCGGGACCGTAGTGTTCCGGCAACGGGCGCGGCGACAGAAATAAGTGCAGCACGACCGGCGCAATGCCCAGGTAGTTCAGGGTGATGCTAGCCCATTTTTTCCAGCCTTGCTGCGCGGACAGGCTCAGCACCATGCAGTGCCGGATCGCAGGAGGGACGAGATACAGCAGCGGGTAGCTTGTTTGTAACAAGATCCATTCAAACATGTTCGTGGGCTGCTCTAGCGTTGTCCCAAAGGAAGAAACAATGCCATTGCTCAGACACCACACCGCCAGCGCCGCCATGGCGACAAGAAATACCCAGTCGCTTTCGGTTTTGGCTGTTTTTTGCCACACCATCCACGCGAGCAGGCCGTAAATAAACGCGGTAGCGAAGAAAGCAAAGGAGGCAAAAAGAAAGATGACGTCCATGGCGGCGACTATTCTATGTTTTGATGGATTCTATAGCACTTTTTCCTCGAGAAGACGCGGCTTCCTCATCACGGTCAAGCGCTTTTTTTGAACACCTGGAAAATCTGCCGGTCCAAGAAGTCGAAATCGTTTGTCAATTTGTAACCCGCAGCTTCCAGCTCCTTACGACTGGTTTCCTTCGGCGTCCAGTGCCCAAAGAGGAACAATCGATGGAGCCAACCTTTGCCATTAAGATCAATGATGGCGACCCGTCCCCCTGGACGAAGATACCGCGCGGCGGAAGCGAAGTAATCTGTGCGGCGCTCAAGATGATGATAGGTGTTGCAGGTAAAAATCACATCGACGCTGTTGGGCGGCAGAAGCGGATCGTCCGGCTTTGCCAGAATTGTTTCGATGTTGGTGTAGCCGTGTTGCTGAGCGCGGCGCGCGATGTAGTCTAAATTCCCCTTGTCAATATCAACTGCGTACACCTTACCATGGGGGCCGACTGCGTCCGCTAAACGAAAGGTGAAATACCCGCCGCCCGCGCCGAGGTCGGCGACGTGGTCGCCGGGCTGGAGCGCAAGCGAGTGAATGACTGCCTCCGGCTGCTGCCAGCGCGTGCGCCAGGGACTATTGTAGAATGAGCGAGTGATGCTTCCGCACCCCGTGCAGATGAACAGCGGTAAGGTCGCGATTGCGGTCAAACGGGTCATGGCTTTTCCTCCTTACAATGAGCGCCTCTCTAGTTTTCAGGTCTCGACCCTCCCCCTATCCCTCTCCCTGGTAGGGAGAGAGCAGCTTGAGCGGAGCGAGAGCGGGTGAGGGTGATGGTTACTGGTTGAAATAACGACATAGGCAGCTCACTTCCATTCACGGCACAGGCACGATCGTGTAATGCGCCATCCCACGAGCAAGACTCAGGAACAACACCGCAAAGAGGGCAAGGGCAGCGACGCCAAACACCGCCTCTGCAGCTGTCTCTTTTGTTAATGTTTTTTGCATCCATTGTCTGAACCACAGCGCCAGTGGAGGATGAACTGTGGCGATCTGTAATGGCGGAACGGTCTCGTGCCGTCCCGGGAAGGAATGAATGTTTTGCGCCTGTTGCATGATGATTAACCTCCTCCTATGTGTGCTCAACGACTGATGCACGGAAAGAGCAAAGCAGGCGCCAGCATGGGAGTCGTGCAAACGCGCAATTTTCCATGGCCCATGCGAAGAGAGAAGAGACTGGATGCAAGCAAAATATTGCGGAACAGCAGGAAGCCGCTTGCGCCATACGCAGCCCGCGCGGTAGGGAGGGGAAGCCTGGCGTGGAGCCCGGGCTTTTCCACCAAAATTCTACTAAAACTCTACTGCAAATACGCCAATTGTTGTGGTTTTTTTCGCCGCCCCCTGATAAGTCCCTCACACACAGCGAGTGCACTGGCAATGAAAGACAAACGCCTTTAAGGACGCTCAACTGTTGGGTGAGCGAGTCTTTTCAACAAACAGAAGACTGGCTCTCTCAAAGTCTCGGTTTTTTCTGATCCCCGGGCTTCCCTCATGCGGCAACCGAGCGCAGAGAGCCGTTCGTCAGAAGCGGGCTGACAAAGGAGGCGGCTATGAAACAAAGCTTCTTCAGGCTTGGACTGTTATTCGGCATGATCACTGCGGATCTGTTTTTCCTTCCTCCGCCGGCGCGCGCGCTTCAGCGTGTGTGGACAAGCGACATGGTCGAGAACGAACGCGCGACGGAGGGGCTCCAGGAGCTGGTTGCTTTTTTAGGGGAGGCGGGATTGCGGGTCAGCAGTCTTCAGACGCCCTTGCCGCATCTCATGGTGCATGAGGAGGGTGCGCAAGCGGCTGGAGTGTTGTTAGCGGACGATGACGACGGCCTTACGGTGACAACAGGTGTGACGCGGTATAACGGAGCTGCTATCATTGGGAATGACAACAAGACTCACCTCATTTTCAGGAAAGCAACGATTGATGATCTTGTCGAAAGAGACTTCGTCTCCGCGAGTGATAATCACAGCCCTCTCGCTGCAGCAGTCCATGAGCTTCTGCGCGCGTCGATCTTTTATTCAAAATGTGTGCATCGACACAAGGCCGAAGAGGAATCTCTGCTTGACGCGCTGACCGCTCACATCGCCATGCGGGTCGACATCAATGAACTCTTTCTCTCCAGCCACACGGCTGAGGCCAGACAAGCCCAGGCCGATTTAACCGCTCTTGTTTCTGCTGCTCTCACGACGAACCCGGCTTGGGAGCAATGCTATGCAGATCTTGGACATCTTTTGGTGTCCATCGATTTCGATACGCTTCCCACTGGAACGCTAGTCCCTGAAGGAATGACTCTTACGGACCAATATCTCGCCAAAGGAGTGATTTTCGATATCGCCGATACTCTGGCGCCGCCTGACATTCTGAAAATTGACGACGCTTCGTTTGAGATTGAACGTTTTTTTCTCGGCATGAGTCTGCCTAATGTGTTAACTAACCGCGGTTTCGCTCCCGGGCCGTTTAGCAGCTTAGGATGCGGGTCCAACTTAAGAGTCACCTTTGTTGACCCAGTCACCAAACTGCCAGCGCCCGTAAGCTCCGTCAGCATCCGCTGGTTTGCTGGTACGGGAGACCCAACGCCGACGGCCCTTCCCATCCGGTTAATCGCCAGGGATCTGCGCGGGCGGGTCATCGCCACAGATGAGTTCCAGTTAAAAGCCCTCTTTTTCGCTCCAGCCAATTTTTCTCTGAGAGTATCCAAAGGCAAAAGAAAAATCGCCTCGGTTGAGACCCAAGGCGTGACCGGAGGCGGGATCTGCACGGCGTTTGACAACCTGGCCTTCTGGCCGCCAGTACAGTAGGATTTACGGCTGAATGTTGGCGCCGGTCATGCCCCGCGTCTCGCGGGGCTTTTCCGCGCTCGGCGTTTCAGGGACGGCGCTGACTGGGCGCTGATGGAACAGAGGGCAATCTGAAGGAATGAACCGGCAGGCCCGGGAACGGGGGGAAACGGAGAAGCGCCAGTCGGGTTGGTCTTGGCGCCGCTTCTCCGTTTCCCCGCTGCTCCGCATCGTTCTTTATCTGACCGGACGCAAAAAATGCTTAAAGGCCCAACGGGCTACCTGTTTGCCTCGCCTCCATCCCACTTCATCTGACGTACGGAAATGAATGCCAGTATACACCCGCGCACCGACGACTTCCTTGGCCGCGTCTGAGAAGCGAGAGAATGTCCGCGCCTTTTGCATCGTCAGTGCATTGGCGCTGGTGACGGAGAAGAACAGTTTGTCTGTGCCGAAAAATAGCGCCAACATTTTGGCGACCGTGCCGCTGTAGGTGGCATGGCCTGAGGTGTATTTGGGAAAGTTCGGCGTATTGATGAGTGGTTGCCAAGTCGGGGCGTCGACTGTTCTTGGGTTGCCGTCATGGTCTCCTTTCTGGATAGCGGTAACCGGGCGCCAGAAGACATACACAGAAGCGCCCATCGTTCGCTCGTAAGGCAAGAATATCGGCGGCGGCTTGTTGTCCTACGTTTTCACTCCAGGATCAGTGTCCAAGAGCCCTTGGCTGGCCAGATAGTTGCCATACTTAGTGGCCAACGTAGCGGCTTGGGCGGGGAAAAAACCGAATAAGACATCGTGGGCGGCTTTGGCACTGGCCACTATGGGCGAGCCGGTCGCTCCAGGGATGACTGCATGGTACGGGGTATAACGGCCATCAAAGGCTTGGACGGTGTCGTGCACGGCCGCACGCACAATAGCGAATTCGACAGTTTGGACTTGAGAAGGGTGGCCGCCAGCCTTAATGGCACCAATGGCGATTTGGTTCCAATCGACCACGGCGTCAGCGTGGGCAAGCGGCGCCCAGTTCAGAGCGCTGCAGAGTAGCAGGCCAACGAGTGTCTGCAAGAATATTTTCCTCATGGGATAGCTCCTCCTTGTGTTGTTGTGTGTCCCTTCTGTATTCCGCCGCTTTCTGAAAGCGCTCAAACCTCCATAGGCCATCACCTCCTCTCGTTCGCTTCGTGAGTGGCGGCGCTCCACTCGCCGCACGAACTATCTGGGGTGAGGGTATGCGAAGAGCACACGAGAAAGCTCGACGAAAAGCAGAGGATTGCGAGAGGAAATCATGAGGATTGTGTGATGATGGATGCGATCTGACCCAAATGGGCAGGAAAATAGGCTGATAGGCGTGGATTTCGAGCGTGATGGCTCGTTCGCCCTCGGCCAAGGCTTGGTCATGCTGCTGTTGCTGTGCATAAACGGAGCTTAATAGCGAATGAGCTCCAGGCAAAGAATCCTCCAGGGAGACAGCCTTTTGCGCCAGCACCAACGCATGATTCAGGGTCTGGGGGTCCATGCTCCAACGCCAGCTCCACTCTCGGTAGTAGGTCCAACCCAGCCAAGTGTGCGCCTCCGCATACTGTGGGTCCAGAGCAATGGTTTTCTCCCACATTTGCCGCGCCTGGACGCTCGCCTCTTTTGTGAGGCGCCAAAAGGACTCCATCTCGCGCAAGTAGTAATCATAGGCTTCCAGGTTGTCGGTGCGTTTCCGCACCATCCATCCTTGCTTCCACAACGTGAGCTGCAACTTTAGCGTGGTGACGATCTTCCGGGTGATCTCATCTTGTACGGCAAAGACGTCTTTGAGTGGCAGGTCATAGCTCTCTGACCAGAGAAGAAAGCCAGTAGTGGCGTCGATCAACTGCGCCGTGACGCGTACCCGCTCTCCTGCGCGACGCACGCCGCCTTCCAACACCTACCGTATCCCAAGTTCTTGGCTGATCTTTCGTATCTTATACTGCCCTGCCCTTATAAGTGAAGGCCGAGTGGCGGGCGATGACAAACAGGCTGAAGATCCGGGAGAGGGCGTTCGTGAGCTCTGCAGTCATGCCGTCACTGAAATACTCTTGCTTGGGGTCCTCGCTCAGATTGACAAAAGGCAACACGACAATCGAGGGCTTGTCGGGCAATGGCAGCGGCTGTGGCGGTACAGTCCTGAGGGCTGAGTCCTGCGTGCTGAGGGAAGGCCGGGAGAGCTATTGCACGGCAATGATGAGGCCAAGAAGGAGCGCCAGCCCGCCAAGCACGAAGCTACGGTTGGACCATGAACGCTGCCTCGGTGGCGCAACAATGTCGAGGGTCTGGCGTTTAGGGTCGCTCAGCTTAGCGTTGCCCAGTCTAGGGTCGAGCGCCTGATCGGTTACAGTTTGCCGCTGTTCTTCCGACTCTAGACTCTGGACACTCGACGCTAGACCTTGTCCTTGTAATTCCAAACTCTGGACACTTGCCTCTAGATTGAACGGTAACGGTGTGATGGGCGGGGCCACAAAGCGATACCCCCGGTCATGCTGGGTCTTGATAATCTGCTGCTTACCGCCATCATCCCCCACCGCTTTGCGCGCCGCCACGATGCACCGCATCAACGCCGTCTCACTGACCACTTGCCCGGGCCACAACTGATCGAGCAATTCGTCTTTGGAGACAAGGCGGTCGCGGTGGTGGAGCAGGTAGACCAGGACATCAAAGACCTTGGGCTCAATCTCGACCGGCGCGCCTGCCCGACGCAGGTCATAGAGTTGGTCATCAAGGGTGCACTCCCCAAAGTGATAGAGCATAGCCCTTACTCCAGCCTCTCTTTTTCTGCGCAGGCTATAGCACTTTCCTGAGCAGAAGGGTAGAAACTGAACAAAACACATGAAGGAGGAAATCATCATGATTGTTATCGCCGGTACTATCCCAGTGAAACCGGAGGCTCGTGAAGACGCCTACAAACTTGCGAGCATGCTCGAAGAAGCTACGCGCAAAGAGCCCGGCTGTTTGATGTATACTTTCTACGCCAACAGGAATGATCCCAACACGTTTTTCATTTTTGAGGAGTGGGAATCAGACGAAGCGCTGGCAAAACACTTTCAAACTGATCATATGAAACAGTTTCTGCAGCAAGCGCCGAAGATTTTGGCGGCCCCGCCCGCCGCGAAAAAATATACGGTCACAGCGGCGGCGCCGCTGTCCGTGTAATTGGCATTGGGACATCGGACCATTGAGCCATTGAAAACAATTGAGTTATTGATTCATCGTGTCATTACTCATTGAGACGGCTAAGGACCGCTTCTCCAATGACTCAATGACTCAATCGCGCAATGAGGCAATTCTTCTTCAATGACTCAATTCGTTCATGAGGAAATGATGAGAGACCTGACAACGAAAGGTCAAGCTGTTGGCGCGTTGCTGAAACAACAAAAGCAAACAATCGCGGTTGCCGAGTCGTCAGCCGGTGGGCTGATCTCCGCCGTGCTGGTCGCCGTGCCGGGAGCGTCAGAGTTTTTTCTGGGCGGCAGTGTCATCTACACTTTACAAGCCCGGCGCTTGCTGCTCAACCTTAAGGACGAAGAATTTACTGGCGTGCGACCCAGTACCGAGGAGTATGCTTTACGCATGGCGCGGGCGGTGCGCCAGTTATTTGGCGCGACGTGGGGATTGAGCGAAACGGGCGCGTCGGGTCCTACCGGCAACCGCTATGGGGATCCTGCCGGGCATGCGTGTATCGCCGTCAGTGGACCGGTGGAACGGGTAGTGACAGTCGAGACGCGTCACTCCGGACGCGAAGCGAATATGTGGATGTTTACAGAAGCAGCCATCGAGTTGCTGGAAACAAGTATGAGAGGGAGCAAGTAACTGAGAAAGGAGGAGAGGCCCCATGCTTGTTCGACTTTTATCCATTGTTCGCAAGAGCAGAGCTTTTGCGTTGCTTCTCTCTAGTAGTCTGCTGTTCACTCCCTGTGTATTTGCACAGACATTCGGCGTTGGAGCAGGGGAGAACGGAAGTTCTGACACCTCACGCACCCCGTTTCGCATTAAGCTGAGCGGGTTCTTGAATACCAGACCTGAGGAGGGAGCAAGAGGAATAAAACTTGGGATCAGTGCGTTTCAAGAAACATATGACTTCGAACTCATTAAAGCGGAAGCGGTGGATGATCCTCATATCAGTCAGACCGCTATTCTCCAACAAGTAGGGAAATACCCGGTTGATTTCAATCTGATTGGGCCGCGTGAGTTGCTGTCGAAAATCGGGCAATCCGAACCCGGCGCCCCTCTGCTCCTCATTGGATTTTTCCAGCAACGCAATCGTACGCTCCAACTCCAGAGTGTCGAGGTGATCGGAATGACTAACTATTGAGGAGAGGGTGCTCCTCTCCCGTTCGCTTTTCAGGAGAAGCTGATGAGATGTGCGACTGTTCGCCCCTGTCTCTTTTTTGTTGCATTCCTCGTCTGGTGTGGAGGCAGCTTCGCGCCGCCGGTTTCCGCCCAAACTGGAGTTGGAGTTGGTTCTTCCAGGCCTGAACACGAGGGCTCTCGCCAGCCGCTCAAAGTCAAGCTCAGTGGGTTCATCAATACAAAGCCTGAGGAAGGCGGTCTTGGGGTTATTAAGCTAGGAATTGGCGTGTTCCGAGAAACCTATCTGTTTGATCTCACCAATGTTGAAGCCGTCGATCGTGAGCGTGTCACACCGAGAGCGATCTTTGAAGCGGCGGAAGAACGTGACGTTGCCTTTGATTTGACGGGACCACGAAATCTCCTCTCGAAGATTTCTCAGGCCCCACCCGGGACTCCTCTCGCCATTACGGGGTTCATTCAACAACGGGAAAGAAAAATGCAAGTCGTTGATGTGCAGATTATTGGGTTTGAGGGGGCAGCTGAGTGAAAGACGGAAGACGTGGCGTGTATTGCGTGATGCGTGATCCTACCGGGCGACTTCACGGAACACGCACCACGTAACACAAGTTTCTACAAGTCAATCGGTAGTTCGAGATAGTTGCGATAAATGAAATCCCGGTGTTCCAGCAGCAGCGGAGCGACTGCCGCCTGTATGGTCGGATCAGTGTTAGTGTACATTTTGCGGAATGATGGCGGCATAGGGCACAGCTCATGGGGGAGCGGCTGGATAAGCGCCGCGAATGCCGCCCAGTAGATGTCGAGCGCAGAGAGTTGGTTGCCAATAAAGAATTGACTGCCTTTCGCTCGCTGCTGCTCTAGGCGTGTCGTCAGAGTGCGGAGAATTTCAGCACACCGCGCCGCGGCCGCTCCCGCTTCCGGCGCATTGTAACCATATTTGCTGCCAAGATATTGAGAGAACGCCCGGCTTTTCTCGTCCGCGTTCGGGTTCGACAAGACGGAGTGAAGCAACAGCAAACGTTTCGACCACCCAAAGCCGTGCTCTCCGCACAATTCGTTACAATAGCCGAACATCAGCATGCGATCCGCGATGCTCGCGGGAATCAATGGTGGATTGGGTTGCAGTCGCTCGGCGAGAAAGAGCTGTTCGATCCACGTTGAACGCGGAGGCTCGTCGTTCCATGCAAAGACAGGAGCGGTGGTCTGGGCGGTCCATTCTTTCAACGCCCGGTTTTCTCCACCAATGTCCTGACGCACTTTGACATAGGGAATTTTTTTGACATACAGAATGCCCCTGGCCGCCTCGCTCCACGGTCCCGGCACGCCGGGGGACAGGACAACCCGCAATCCTGAGAGTTTGCGCGCCTCTTCAACGCTGATGTACTCCGCCATAGATCTCCTCCTATGAAACCATACCCTCTTCGCCCTTGCCTGGCGAGTAGTGATAAAGGACGGTGATCTTACGATCTTTAAAGAACCACTGACCTTGTTCCCTGACCATGACGTCGTCGTACCGGCCTGAGATCACTCGTACGTTCCCGTCAGGGTCGATCGAGTCAGCGTCGAAGTACGTAGAGGAGGTGGCGGTGTCGCCATTGATGCTTAACAACGGCTCGAAGATTTTGTGACGGGTGTGGCGAAATTGCCCAGGGCGCGCTTCATAGAAGCGACCGTACCACGCCTGAATGGTATCCCGTCCGGTATGCTGTTGCCCCTGTTCAAATGACACAGAAAAAGCCGCATCGCGATGAAACAGGGCTCCCAGTTCATCAAGGCGGCCGCTGTCAAGCGCGAAGCAATACCGGCTCAGGAGTTGACGCGCTCCCTCGTAGTCACTAATGGTGATTGTCCTCTCGCTGCGCCGTGCGGCGATAGAGCGGCTTGCATGCTGGGCGCGGCGAGCCGGTTTTTTGGCAACTTTCGCCGGTCTCCGCACTGCTTTGGCGTTCTTTGCTGCGCGCTGTATGGCCATACCTCTCCTTCCTCCATGAGTTGACAGTTGCGGTCCTTTGGTGAACAGTGCTCTTACGATTCTGCGACGAGGCGCCTGCTGTTGTCAAGCGAAAGGTTGATTTTTTCGGGATTTCTTCATGACACAACTCTCACGGCAGGGGCTCCAAGAGATTTGGCGCCTTGCGCTCCCTATTATCGCCTCCATGGCTTCGGCGACCGTGGCCGGTTTTGTCGATACCTGGTTCATCGCGCAGATCGGCACAGCGGAGGTGGCGGCCGGGATGCCCGCCGGCATCTCCGCTTATACGCTGACGGCGTTTCCGCTCGGCATTACGCAATGCGTAAGCACGTTCGCCGCGCAAGCGCTTGGCCGCAGAGAGCCGCGGGAGGGCGCGGCGTATGCCTGGCAGGGTCTTTATCTGAGTATGGTGGTCGGGCTGGCCAGTTTTTTGTTCTGGCCGACAGCGCCTGCGTTTTTTGCCCTCTTTGGTCATGAACCAGAGATTGTTGGTCTTGAAGTCCTCTATTTCCGCATTCGTCTCTGGGGCGTTGGCCTGTCGGTGGGGGTTGGCGCGCTAAACGGCTTTTTTTATGGCATGCACCGTCCCCGGGTGCCGCTCTTCGCCATGGTCGTGGATAATATCGCCAACGTCGTCCTGTGTTATCTCTTGGTGTTCGGCAAATTCGGGGCGCCGGCGCTCGGACTCGCCGGAGCGGCATGGGCTTTTGTGCTCAGTTTTGTGGCTCAGCTTGCCGTTCTCCTTGCCGTTTTTCTCTCTTCACCGTGCCATGCCGAGTTCGCGACTCGAGCAGCATGGCGATTGAGCTGGAAACGCTTACGTCAACTCTTGCACATTGGTTGGCCCGCCGGCGCACAGTCCGCCATCGACGTGCTGGGTTGGGGAGTGTTTATCGTACTGCTCGTTGGCCGGTTCGGCAAAGAGCATTTAGCCGCGAGCAATATTGCGATTCAGTACATGACGATTTCGTTCATGCCGGGCATTGGCCTGGCGCAGGCGTTGACTGCTCTCGTCGGACGGTACATCGGCGAAGGGAGAAGCGAGCTCGCCATTCAACGAGTGTACGAAGGACTTTTTCTGGCGCTGAGTTATATGACGTGCATGGGAGTCATGTACCTGACGTTACGCGGCCCCTTCATCGCGTTCTTCAATACTGACCCTATGGTGATCGAGATTGGAAAAAAGATTTTGCTCTGTGTCGCCGTGTTTCAGCTCTTTGACGCCATGAATTTTACCTTTGCCGGCGCGCTGCGCGGTGCGGGCGATACGCACTGGACGGCCGGGTTGATCGTTGTGCTGTCTTTGCTACTTTTCGCGCCGCTCAGTCTTGGGGCGGTGGCGTTCACAGACTTGCAGTCGCTCGGTCCGTGGATCGCCGGAACTATTTACTCCATTGTGCTGGGACTGGCGCTGTGGCGGCGGTTTGCGTGCGGGAAGTGGCGGGAGATTGATATCTTCGCTAACAGAGAGGCAGAGCAGGAAGTGATAGTCCCCTCACGAGAAGCGGCGGGATAGGATTGCAAGAAGCGACAGCGTCTTTTGGGTTCGTTGAGTTTATAGAGTTTGTTGGTTTGCTTGAGTTTGTACAGTTCATGAGGTCCTTAGTGTTGGTGCGTTGC
Organism: Candidatus Methylomirabilota bacterium; assembly: GCA_035575235.1. GTDB lineage: Bacteria > Desulfobacterota > Binatia > Bin18 > Bin18 > SYOC01. Next base: position 22,296 of record DATLYA010000083.1, on the reverse strand, counting down.
TGAGCCAGCAAACCCCACAAATCCACTGAATTCAACAAACCCAAGCAACTCTATACACAACAAGCCGAATAAAGCGCTTTGCTTACGCGGCCGCCTGCTGCGGCGCGGAGACGCCCATGGCGCTGAGTTTTGTCACTGCACGGTCGCTCATCAGACCGCACCGCGCCATGTTGTTCCACAGCGAAGAGTGAAAATCTTTCTTAAAGTATTTGCGGAAGAACACGTATTCGTTCTTCTGGGCGATCTGATGGCGCATCTGTTTGATGTCTTCGATCTCCGCTTTGCTGAACCCAACGGCTTCATACGCCTCGCGCGGAAACTGACCGCCGAGCAAGCCGGCGGCGGCTTCACAGGCGAAATCTTCCACTTCGTCTCGTTCTTTCTGAGACAACTCCTGCATCTGTTCCGGTAAGCTCAACATGCCGAATCCCATGTGACGAGACTCATCAGCCAGAATCCGCTTACAAATGGAACTGATCAACGGGTCCGGGCTGTGCTGCTCAAACATACGGAAGAGCGACACGGCCAGTGTTTCCGCAACGAGTTGCGTTCCTACAGTCTTCAAATACCACTGCGGCATTTCCAGGATACGGTCAAACAGATTCTTCAAACTGGATGTGAGCGGGTAAGTAACGCCGAGTTTCTCAAGCGCGTAGCGCGAGAGCACTTCGGAATGGCGCGCCTCGTCCACCACTTGCGTAGACATGAAAAACTTTGAGTCGATTGTCGGCAGAATATTGACCAACTGGCTGCATACCAGCATGGCGAACTGCTCGCCGTACATTAATTGGCTAATGCGCCAGGCAGAGAAATGACGGTTCAGTTCGAGTTGCTCAGCGCGGCTCATGCGCTCCCAATATTTGGTGCCGTAAATATCAATGAGACCTTCGGGGAGGACACCGTTTTCCGGGTTAAAGTCACGCTCCCAATTGATATCGGTGGAAGCGTTCCATTGATCTCGTTTTGCTTTTTCGTACAGATTGCGCATGTCCTGATCCCGGACGGCAAAATCGTTATTGAAAATTGCCGGAACCGTAGCAAGAACAGTTGTGGTCTGGGGCTGAGGCATGGGACAGCTCCTTATTGTTACGTCAGAGTTCTAATAATGAACATGTTTGTTTCTAGCCAACCCAGCCGTGTGTGTCAAGCCTCTGCTGTTTTCTTTAGGAGTGGTTGTTTTGCCGAGCCCAAGAGATAGCGTCTTCGAGTCGATCATCACCCCAAAAGAGTTCAGCTCCAACAAGGAAGCTCGGAGCGCCAAAGATGCCGCGTTTTTGGGCTGTTTCGGTTTGCTGTCGTAGAGCTGCTTTATGCTCTGCTGATTCGGCCGCTTGACAGATTGCCTGGCCATTCCTGCCAAGCGCATCAACAAGGCGTGCGATGCAAGCGGGATTGCTAATGTCCTGATCTGCAGAAAAGTTTGCCAAAAATACAGCTTTTGCAAAGGCAGGACACCAGCCTTCTCGGGCGGCAATAAGTGCGACCCGGGCTGCCAGGAGGCTACGACGCGGAAACTCGCTGGGCCGGCGAAATGGAATGCCATAGAGGCGCGTCCGCCGTTCCATATCACGCCACATATAGTGACCTTTGGCCGGGTAGATATTGAACGGCGAATCCTGCCACCCCTGAGCAGCGAAGATCGGGCCAAGCAGAAAGGGTTTCCAGATGATCTGCACTCCAGCATCCTGGGCCACCTGCTCAATGCGCATCACGGTCAGATACGAATAGGTGCTGGCGAATTCGAACCAGAATTCGATTTCCATAATAGTCTACCTTATGAACATGAAAGGACGCTGCTCGTGCTCATGCTCAGGTCTTCCTGAGAAGAGGATGTTTTACGCATTCTACGTTTTCTGCAACGCTCGTTGCTGAGCGAGCGCTTCGATAACTTCGCGCATGGTCCATCCGTGTTCACCGCGTTCTGGATAGCGCTCGGCCAAATTTGCTCGCCCGACGGCGGCAAGTGTCGCCTGCGTCCCGCGCGCCATGACGGAGGAGCAGCCCAAATGCTCCAACATCTCCGCTAACTCCGCCATCTCGTCGGCGCGTCGAGCCGCGTGCATAGGATAGGTCGGCGTAAGCCATTCCAGGGCCTGCATGACGCCTGGCAGGAGAGAGGTGTAGGTGTGAAGTAACTCCTCAAGAAAACCAAATTCTTTCCCGGCGACAGTCAATTCAAAAAGCAGCGCGGCTAACCCCTTGTTCAAGCCGGAGAAAGCGATTTTAAAGGCCGAGGCCTGGCCAATCCGGTCGCCCAGCACCTGTGTCCGGATCGATTTTCCAATCGACTCCGCGAAAGGACCGGCGTCTGGACCGCTCACATAGAACGTACAACGTCCACGCACGTCACGCGCCGGGCCGATGATGCAGGCGTCCAGATAAGGAAGACCCGCTCTGGTGATGATCTCGCCGATCTCCTGAGTCGTCATGGGCGAGATTGCATTGGCGTCAACGTAAAGAGGTTTTTGCAAAACCTGCTTTGCTGCTGTGACGAACTCCGCGGCCACTGTTTTCGCGGCGGCTGGAGGCACGATAGAGAGAATGATATCTGCTCGCTCTGCGACCTGCGGCAATGAATCGAGGATGGTAACCGTCGTGCTTTCCGCCAGTCGTCGGGTGCGTGCGCTACGGCCAGCGAGCGTGGTCACAACGGAAAAGCCGTCTTCCAGCAACACGCGAGCGACGTTATGACCCATGTCTCCCGGGTACAGAATGCCAATAGTACGCACGGCGAACCCCTCCTCAGTGCTAGCGGATTCCACTGCCACGAAGTGGCATAATCTGCCATTCCTGGCATAATTTGCAATCCAGCTCTGATGCGAGATAATGAAGGCGGGAAAGAGAACGCATGGCGGGGTCTTCATTACTCTTGTTTCTGTGTACTGGCAACTACTATCGCAGTCGGTTCGCAGAGTTGTTGTTTAACTGGCAGGCGGCGGCCGTAGCTCTGCCTTGGCGCGCCGAGTCGCGCGGCATTGCGCTGCAGTTAGGAATCCATAACCGTGGCCCGATTTCACCGCATGTCCTTGCGGGCCTCCGTGCTCGGGGCTGCCTGCTCGATGCTGTCGCGCGCTTTCCCCAGCAGGCGCAAGAGTGCGACTTTGCGCGAGCTGATCGCATCATTGCGCTCGATGAAACTGAGCATCGTCCCTTACTGCGGCAGCGCTTTCCTTCGTGGATTGAGCGTGTAGAATTTTGGCAAGTGCCCGATGTTCCTCACGTCTCGGCGGCGTCCGCCCTGGCGGCGATGGAAACCCGAGTCTATGAGTTGATCCGTACGCTCTCGCAAAAGTTCTCCTGAGGTCGCCAAGTTGTCAGGATAAACCTGCCGGAAACAGATGGAGTATTACTGTAGGTGCTACGATGATACCGACCCCACTGCGCCGATTTGCCTATCGCTGCGCCTACGCGTTGTTGCGGGTGTATTGGTTTCTCTTGCGTCCCCAGGTGAGAGGAACACTCTGTCTTCTTGTCCACGACCGCTGCCTGCTGCTCATTCGCAATACCTATGGCCGACATGAGTGGACGTTTCCTGGCGGCGGGATGAAGCAGGGAGAGGTTCCGGAAATATGCGTCCAGCGGGAAGTGCAGGAAGAAGTGGGAATTTCCGTGGATCAGGTTGTCAGCCTGGGGGTATTCACCGGGCGACAGGCCTACCGGCGTGATACTGTTCATGTCTTTGTCGTCCAAGCGCCAAGCGCAGCTGTGCACATTGACCCCGGAGAGATTTTGGAGGCGTGCTGGTTTCCTCTGGCGGCTCTGCCGCCGCTCTCGCTGTATGCCCAGCGCGCTCTGCAATTATGGCAGGGGTCCTCTCACTTCAGGGAGAAGTCTTCTGCTGCCGAGATTCAATGTTGAACCTGAGTCTGCTCTTTGGTCAGCCAGATCGTCAACCCGAAGAATGAAATCGACGTGAGTCCCGCCGCGTATTGGGAGATCGCCATCAAAACCCGTCTCAATAAATAGGCGCTCCCGGAACCATTCCACGCATTCATGGAGCGAGAGATTGCCATCAATCGGTTCACCATCTTGCCGCTTGAGCCTCGTCATGTCGCTCCCTTGACCACCTTACCGTTCCACCACAAAGATCCCTTCGATCGTTTGCTGGTCGCGCAAGCAATGGTGGAGCAGATCCCGCCGGTGAGCCACGACTCCGTCTTGCATAGTTACCCTATCCAGCGACTGTGGTAGCAGTGTTCATGGATATCACGGTATTGCCTGACAGAACTGTGTCTAAGATCCAACTGCATGCTTCTTCTTAATACGGTTGGAGTGCGCTGGTCCCTGCTACTCACTCAAGGGAAATCGTGAGTAGAGCGGCTTTCGCTTGGTCGAGTTTCTCGTCGCAGAAAAACGGCCCTTGCTGCGCAAAGAGACCTTGCGACCACCCAGTCTGTTGCTTGCCCACATCCGCGCTTGTCCGCGCATAGGTGTAGAGCCATAGAGTTTAACCAGTGCAGCCAGAAACTGACCCTAATCGAAAACGACCTGTATTTCACTATCTGTTCCAACTCAGCGCGTCACGACTGCGAGAACATTCGCCAGTCTAGAGGCGCCAAGCGACCAATGCCCTTCTCGCCCAATACCCGCCGTTCGCGCTGTTTGCTGCGAGTCTGGCGCTTTTTCACAAGGGGAATTGGCTCCATCCCGGCGTTTTAGATTGTCTCCAGAGATATGTCGTGGCCGTTATCAATGACCTCGATCATACCCTGGCCGATTTCCAGGGGTGTAGGAAAGCGAACCAGCACCCGAGTGGCGTCGGCGCCAACACGCGGTCTTGACTGGCTCTCGATCACAGCGACGGTTTCGCTGCTGATTAATTCATCGCCCATAAGTATGAATACGGGCTCTGGAGAGGAACGTTTTCATCCCCGAAGTGTAGAGTTGTTCCCTCGGCCATTGGCTCTTTCATCCCCGTGGTTGGCTTCAACTTTTGAAGATATGTTCTCGATGATACTGCAAAAACTGCGGATGCGGACGCAGTTTGGGATCTACAGGAAGCAAAATTTTACCATCAGGGTTGAGGAGTCGTTTGATAGGATCAGGGACAAGCTTCTTCACCATGAGAATCTCATAGTCGTCCGTCAGAGAAAGAAGCCCTCTATCGAACATCCATCCAATGGATGCTGCGAGAAAGCGCAATGCCGTTCCGGATTGAGTCGGGACCGTTGTGATCATTGCCTACTGGGCGAATGTGAGCAGCTTCGACTTCAGGGCGACCGCCTCCGTTAATGAGTTTCAGACCAGTCATTGCACAGGTAAAGTCATAGATCACTCTTATATTTCTCGTAAAGGCTACGTCTCTGAATGGACGAGAGATCAATTGCTCGACAATAGGGCGCTGATAGTCGGTTGGTTCTTCAGCCACTCTTGCGTTTTCATATTCTGGCTGACTGACAGGGGGATTGGCAAATCCGAGTCGCAAAATCAGTTGATACTCGCTCTCAGAGATTAACCGAACAGCGCGGCCGAATGCTCCTTTGTTTGTGCTTCCATCCGCCTTCACGAGATTGCTTTCCAGATATTTGCCTTCCTCCCGAAACGGGACGGGATTCTCAAATTCCAGAAAGTCTGTCATGAGGGCGTAGAAATGATTTCTCAAACGCGGATCGGCTTCGATTCGTTGTACCTGTGCAGTTGCAAAATACGCCTGACGGCCGCCTTGTCCCGAAGGGTCTGAGTTTGGCCTCCGTGGTTCGTAATAAACGATCCAATCTCCAACAGTGGCTTGTACCTGATTCAGGTAGGTCCTCGGGAAATGATAACGAACCTCCGGCAGGTCATCGTAGATAGGGTTAGCTTTCGTCGTGAAGATTCCTTTTGCCAAACCGCTGCCTCAGTTCAACAAAGACGAAGATTAAGAATCAGGGTCAAGATGAACGATAAACGATATGGCAAGGAATTCCCGCGTCTCCCTCGATCGTGATGGGCAGGTCAGGTGCACCATCATCCCCCAGTGTGAAAAGCCCGAAGCACTGATCACGCTGGAGCAATTCGTCAGGAAAGAGCCGGATGTCCACTTTGCAAGATTGTTTCTAATCTACTTTGAGAAGTCAAGCAAAATCCTTCTGACTGAACGCAGGAGCTGACGGCTGCCGCCATTTTTGTGTATGATGCCGCTCAGCTGTATGTGACCCCATAGCGAGGAGATGTATGCGAGGCGGGGTTCGCCGGTTCTTGATCGGTCTGGGCATTGGAACGGTAGTATTGGCTGGCGCCGGCTATGCCTGGACTTTTACGCCTTCTTATTCGCTCTATCGGATTCGTCAGTCGTTGCTTGCGCATGACTACGCAACGTTTTCGTATTACGTTGACGTCGATAGTGTTCTTGATCATGCGCTTGATGAGTTAGCCGCCCCGCGATCCAAGAGCGGCGAAGAACCGCCTTCCCACGGTCCGTTAGAGAAACTGTTCAAGAAAGGCATTCTCAAAGACTTCATGCGCGATGCGCGTGAGGTGGTGAAAGCCGGGCTTGCCATCGCCGTAGAGCAAGCCGTACGTGATCACGAGCGCCCGCTGCCGGAAATTCCTGCGGCTGCAGTGGTCGCCGCGCTCTGGCGTGGACAGGCAGAAGAAGAGGGGATTACTCGCTTTCCCGTCAAAGTGAAAAAGGGAGAGAGGATTGAAGTGCGAGCGAGGAAAGCTCCCTCGGGCATCTGGCGTGTGGTAGAAATTACCAATCTTCCGGCGCTTCTTCCCTCGCTAAAACGTCATCGGGCAAAACAAGCGCAGGCAGCGGACAGCTAGGAGAGGACACAATTGGACAAGAGGAACTTTGAGACAAAACCCTGGCCGATCAGAGCAGTAAAGGCGACGATGCTGTCATTGCGAGGGACGGTCAGCGACGACATCAGCCCTGTTCGCGGGCAAAGATCGCTTCGCGGCGCTCGCACTGACGCCTTGACTGTTTGCCATGCTGTGGGAGTTTGTTCCCTAGTTCTAAGGAGCCGGACATGAGTCAGTCGCACCCCAATTTACGCTTTGGCCTGTGGTACGCCTTCCGCAATCCTCCGCAGTGGCGGCGATCGTATCAGGACATCTATCGTGAGATTCTTGAGCAAATCGTCTGGGCCGAACAAATCGGCTACGATGACGTATGGCTGACGGAACATCACTTCGCCGATGACGGTCACGCGCCTTCACCGCTTGTGCAGGCCGGCGCGATTGCCGTGAAGACGAAGACGATGCGCATTGGCACGGGCGTGTTGTTATTGCCGCTCTATCATCCTGTGCGTGTCGCGGAAGATTGTGCGACGGTCGATATTTTGTCAGACGGCCGTTTTGAGCTCGGAGTCGGCATTGGCTACCGTGTAGAAGAGTTCGCCGGGCTTGGCGTTCCTCGTGAACAGCGCGGCGGACGAGCCAACGAAGGGCTCGAAATCATCCGTCGCTTGTGGGAAGGTGAGACCGTCACGTTCAAAGGTCAATATTTTCACATTGAAAATGTCCGCCTTACACCTGGCCCGGTGCAACAGCCGCGACCGCCCATTTGGGTGGGCGGGTTCGCTCGCGCCGCCGTGAAACGCGCCGCCCGCTACGGCGACGGCTACATTGGCACGGGCGATATGCGAGAGCCCTACAAAGCCTATCTCGAAGAGCTACAGGCGCTTGGCAAAGATACGTCGAATCCTAAGCTCGCAGGCGGTCATTTTTGGCTGATCGTCGCCCAGGATCCCGAGAAGAGCTGGCGGGAGATCGCTCCGCATGTGCTTTACCAGATTAACGTCTACAATGAATGGCTGACAAAAGCCGGGCAGCGGCTCTTTCCGCGTCTGCCGGATGAGGCGGCGCTACAAGCGAGCGGCCTCCTTAACATTGTCACGCCTGACACCGCCGTACAGATGATCAAGGAGTATGTGGCGGAAGTCCCGATCCAGCGTTTTTACACCTGGACGCTGCCTCCAGGGTACCCGGTGAAGAAGATGAACGAACATCTGGAGCTTTTCGCCACGAAAGTGATGCCGCATTTTCGCTAGACGCCCCGTGCTTCCGCCTATGGCGCGGCGCAAAGAAGGGAAGTGTCAACGGGCGCACGAAAAGTTCCAGGTTTCAAGCTCCAGGTTTCAAATTTAGAATGTGAGAAGGGCGCGGCATGCATTACGAAGAACTGATCCAGAATTTACGGCGTCGTTCACTGATGGTTATGCAAAACGATCCTCGGCAATTTGAGCGCTGGCAATCGCATTTGCTGCCAGACTGGATAGAGGAAATACTTCCTGCCATTAACCCTGACGAATGCGTTGCCTTCATTCGCGACCATAAGGAATATAGCTTTGTCTACTACGACGCCTTTGGTAAAGTCTGCGGCAAACCGCGTGAGACCGTAGCCTACCTCCTCGCCGAGTTGGTAAAAGAACTTATCGCCGAGGAGCTGTGAGCCGACGATGCGCGCCTTTACGTCCGCCCGCTATACGGTTGATATTGGGCATCATTCTTATCCGATGGACAAGTATCGTCTTGTGCCAGAACGACTCCTGGCGGAGGAAACGCTTACCCCTGACAACCTGCTTGAGCCAGAAGCCGCAACGCTCGACGATGTCTTGCGGGTGCATACGCCAGAGTACGTGCACGCCTTTGTGAGTGGGACGCTGGAGCGAAAAGCTATGCTACGTATTGGCTTGCCGTGGTCGGCGGAACTCGTCCGTCGTGCGTTTGCGGTGATCGGCGGCACCATCGGTGCGGCGCGACGTGCGCTTGCAGATGGCGTTGCGGCGAACCTTGCGGGTGGAACACATCACGCCTTTGCTGACCATGGTGAGGGCTACTGTATTTTTAACGATATGGTTGTGGCCATGCGGCGGCTCCGGGCGGATAATGTTGCGCGGCGGTTCCTCGTGATTGACCTCGATGTTCATCAAGGGAATGGCAGTGCAGCGCTCTGCCAGCATGACGCCGAAGTATTCACCTTCTCCATGCATGGAGAGACTAACTATCCGGCGCGCAAGGAGAAGAGTTCGTGGGATATCGCCTTGCCGGAGGGAACAGGCGATGAAGAGTATCTTGCTCGTCTCTTTCAGGCGTTGCCGCGCCTTCTAGAATGCTTCAGCCCAGAGTTGATTTTCTATCAAGCCGGGGTGGATGTATTAGCAGGAGATCGTTTTGGCAAACTTCAATTAACAATGGCGGGGGTCAGGGAACGTGACTCCCTCGTCTCTGACTTCGCACGCCGAACTGGACTGCCGCTTGTCATCACGCTCGGTGGCGGCTACGCGCGCGACATGCAGCAGATTGTCGAAGCGCATTGTCAGACCGTGCGGGTGGCGAAATCTAGGGGCTAAAGCAGACCACACAACATGCGTACACCGCACTGGGAGTGTGGCTTATGGTGGCGCAGCCCTCCTGGCTGCGCGCATAGGCCGGAGGCCTGTGCCACCAAAACTTTCTGTCCGGCCCTATGCCAATCTCGTGTGGTGCGATTTAGATGAAACGATCAACCAGCCGCTTCTGCAAGTAAGGTCGCCAAGGAAGCTCATACAAAAGTGCTTACGTGACAACCGGCAACTCTTCCCCCTGCGCCAGGCGAGTGAGGAATTTACGCAGGTCGTTATCCGAGAGTCCTTGCGTGTCCGTCGCGGCGAAGAGCAGCGCAATCTGTTGGTCTTGCGCGGAAAGGCCGGCTAAGCGCTCCTGCGCCCGGGTGCGCAGGAACGAGCCAATCAGACGAGCAAGCTCAGAGGCGAAGCGAGCGGCAAGCAAGAGGCGTTCTCCCGCGCTCTTTGCGCGTGACAACGCATCGCGGTAGACCGCCGCCATCCCGGCGTGAAGAAACACGTCGTTTCCTTCTATGGCCCAGAGCTTGCCGCGAAGCGGGGCCCATAAGAAGGTTAACCCTTCTATTTCCGGCCAGAGAGCCGAGCGCAGCAACGGCGAGCTTTCCGTCGCGATGAGCCGGACGAGCATGGCTTTCCAGTCCTCGGATAGTTCTACTCCCCCACGAACATCCCAATCTCGTTTCACTGGCGGCCGTTCAAGAATAGCTCCGTTGCTGTCGAGCACTAGATGCGCCTCGAGCGCCTGGCCAAGAATCATCAACCCGGCGATGTAGCGCGTCTCGCCGTCCTCTGTTTGCCGCATCCATACTGTGTAGGCGTCAGTGGCCAGATCCGGGCGATAATAGATCGTCCCGCGATCGTAGACTTTTTCTACTCCGTCTCGCAATTGCACACAGGTATGCGCCGCAGGAAAAAAGCGCTCATGCGGGTGCGGCGTCCAGTCAACATCCGCTTCTTTCATGGCGAGCTGCACAGCGGCTTCTTCCGCATCTCGCGTGAAGCGTTCGCGCACAGCTCCTGGTTCGCCGCTGTAGCGGAATGATTCACGTAAGGCGGCGAAGAGCCGCTCGCTCGGATAAGGACCGCGATAGCGCAGGAGCTCCTTCTGCTGGTCTTGCGCCAGAATCGCCACGACGTTGAGAATGGTAGAGCCGCCGCCCGCTGGCAGCGCAGCTGGATTATCGAGCGGCGGAAGAAAATCGAGAGCTTCATACGAGACGGAGCGGAACAACGTGAGCGAACGCTCAATGGTAAACCCGTTCTCGCCGTCTAATAACCAGATACAATCAGATTCTCCCCAGCCCAAATGAGAGGCGGCCCCGCGCATGACGCCAAGGAAACGGCCATCCAGGCCGCGCACTTTAAAGTGCGTCAACTTGCCTTGCGCTGTCCAATAGAGCAACAGCAGCAGACGACCATGGCGATCAAATGAGGCGATGCGCCGGGGCTGTCCAGCAGCGAGAGTCGGCGGCTGAAAGCAAGTCAGGGCACCATAGGGGGAACGAACCACCAGCGGATGATCGCCAAGGCGTAAACTAGCGCCCTGTTGTTCAACCGCCAGGCTTGCTTGCTCCAGCGCCGTTGACAACTCAGACGCCCGCGCGGGCGTCTCTACTTCCAGGACGCTGAGTAATTGAGTCAGTACTTCCTTAGGAAAATGCTCTGTCATACAGTACGCGTCTCAGCAAGCGGAAAAAGAATGGCGCAGCTCCTTGTCACGCAAGCGCGACCTTGAGCGCCTCGATTTGGGAAAGCGATAGATAACGCTCCAACGCCTCAACAGAGGCCTCGCGTAGCGCGGCGGGCGAATCAAAGCCCGCTTCAACGAGCGCCCTGATATCGTCGCGGTTCAGTCCTGGCAGCTGCGCCCGTGCAAGCGGCAGACAGGCCGGCGACACGCCAAAGCGGACGCACTCGGCCAGCTCGGCGAGACGCCTCACGGGATTCCAGCCCATCACCTCCGCCACCTCCGCTGCAGCGTCGATCAGCCAACTCGCTTCGTCGGAGGCGGCCAGAATGGTTCCGGCGTAGCATTGATACTGACTTTCCAACTGAGACAAATCTTCCCCCCCGGCCCAGCCAAGCAACAACAGCGCCATTTTGGCCGAACGCGCCTCTTGCGAGGTAGGAAGCATGCGGGCGTTGAGCAGGCGTTTCAGTTCTTCCCCAGGTTCTTCTCCTCGTTCATGAACATGCTCGCTAATCTTGCTTTCGTAGACCCGGCCACGATGCTCGGCGTTGGACAGCGGCAGTTGCGTCTTTTTTCCTTCCTCCGTCTGGCTGAGCAGGTAAAACAACTCCACTTCGGGGATCGTACGGCCGCGCGCCGCTTCAAAGAAGCGCGCCAGTCGCACCGCCGTCGCCGCACGGAGGCCTTTGCGCGCCGCCGCTTCCCCTAATGTTGAGGCTTCAAGCCGTCCGTCCTCCCCCACTGTGATAAGCTGCGCGCGCGTCAGCGCGTCGAGGGCTTTGTCAACTTCCGCGATGAGACCAGTGAATTTCCCCTTCTGTTGAAAACCGAGATACGTCAAACCAAAGAAGGCGTACAATTCGTCTTTATTCAGACACACCTTCGAGGCGACGACATTCAGCACGCGGTCCGCCAGTCCTTCCTGTCCAGGAGCAGGGGTGAACTGTTCCTGCTCGCCCATCACATAACTGCGCCATAAGAGGTCGGCCTGAAATTGATTGACGGCGATCAGCACGGAGCGGCCAAATGCTTCCTGGAAGCCGAGCCGCCCCGCCCGGCCAGAGATATTTTCATACTCTGCCCAGGAAATGGGCGTTTCGATGGCGGCGCCCGTGCGTTTGTCCGTGTCCCATTTGACCGCTTCAATGAAAACCGTAGTGGCGGGCAAATTGACGCCGAACGCGAGTGTGGTCGTACAGGCAATCACTTTTAGTGATCCATTGCGGTAATTGGCCTCAACGACCGCACGCTCCTCCGGCGTGAGATCAGCATGATGAAAGGCGACCCCGCCGGAAAACGCCGTGCGCAACTGCGCCTTGAGCGCCGTCTCTGCGAGCGGCTCCAAGGCGGCCAATGCGGTTTCCGCCGGAGGAAGCTCGATCATCCCGGCCAGGGCGAGCGCGCATTGCACGGTGTCGCGTTTGCCTTTGAGAAAAATCAAAATTTGCTCGCCTTTGTGCGTCAAATGCTTGACATTAGCAAATAACATGTCGCGCGGGTCATCTGATTCTGCTCCGGCAAGTTGTTCTTCTCCTTCTTCGCCGCTGTTGTAGGCCTTGTAGCGAAAGCGATCGCCCAGCAGAACGCCGCGATACAATTCCACGGGCCGCTCGTCCTGAAAGAGCAGATCCGCCTCCAGCCAGTCCGCGACCTGTTGCGCTTCACGCAGCACGGCGGACAGGCCGAGCACTTGCGGACGCGGCGTGGAGGCGAGCAGTTTCGTCAGTGATAGTTCCAACCCTGGGCCGCGCTCGGGATCGCCGAGCATCTGTAACTCATCTACTACGACAAGAGCCACACTGCGCAACAGATGCGGCTGGCGCACGAGCAGTTGGGAGAGCTTTTCGTACACCATCACGGCAAGATGGAACTCCCCCTGTTCAATCTCGCGGTCGAATTCGCGGCGATCACGGGTAGCGACGACGACTTTCACGCCATACGCGCCGTAGCGCGTGCGAAACGTGCGAAATTTTTCTTCCGCCAAAGCGCGTAGGGGGGTGAGATAGAGCACTCGCTTTCCGGCAAATGTGGCTCGCATAGCGGCCATTTCGCCCACAAAGGTTTTTCCTGATGACGTGGGCGATGACATGACCAGGCTGCGTCCCTCAAACAGACCGTAGCGTTGCACCGCCGCTTCCTGCACGGGCAACAAAAACTCGCCTTGCTGCTGGGTCCAGATGTCCAGCAGCGTATCGGGCAATTCGTATTTGCGGAGGTCTCGAATACGGCGCATGTCATCTACTCTCTTCAGCGTCGGCTTATGTTAGCGTCTGGCGAAGCCGCTGCGCAACTTCTTTTTCTCTGCAGTGTTTCTTGTAGCAGAAAGCGCTGACAAACGGGAATTCCCACAGCAGAAGCATGGAATTGGCGACCCTTTCTCAATAACCTCTTACCCCTGGTCAACAAAGTTGATCGGAATGCAGAAGGAGATACTTCAATGAAACGCACCGCGATTGTGACTGCCGCAGCGTTAATGCTGGCTGGAATGACTGCCCTGAGCTTTGCGCATGACGAAGCCATGAACGGCGGGCAAAATGGCTCCGCCGCCGTCTCATCTGAGTCCGCTAAACCTGTAGTGAAAAAGAGCGCGAAAAAGCATCACAAAAAGACGCTCAAGAAACAGGCGGCAATGACAACATCGCAAACAAACGCTCCAGCTGCGGCGTCGTCTGAAAGTAAACCGGTAGAGAAAACGATGTCCGAGCCTGCGAAGTCTATGACGAATGCAGGAACGGAGAACAAACAGTCTCCCGCCCAGCCTGGCCAGCCCTCCGCGAAGATGAATGCTGAAGCCACGAAGACGACCCCCACGAGTATGAATGAGAAGAAGCCGGAACCGATGGTGGAAAACAAGCCGGCAGCGACTCTTTCAGATGCGACAAAATCAACCGTGAACGCCACAGGCGAACAGGTGAAAAACGCAGCGGTTGATGCGGCCAAATCCACCGCGCCCACGCCAAGCGCTTCGACAACTCCAGCGCCGGCAGCGGCGAAAACGGAAGTAAACCCGGTTGCGCCTACCGCACCGACTTCGGCGGCGACCCTAAGTAAGTAAACTCCTCCCCTCATCCTCCGGGACGGGCAAGCAGGCCCGTCCTTTCCCTGCGCTCTATCCTGGCTGTTTTACTGCCTGTATAGTAATTCGCATGCGATCCTCTCGTATATTCAGTGTTGGAGCCGTGTGTTTGTTGGCGCTGTGCCTATCAGCCTGGGCTGCGGAGCAGCGGCCTGTGCGGTCGCCTACTGTGGCTCCAGCGGCCGCGCCTCCTCCCTCCTCGTTGACATTCGCCAAGGGCGAATTGCTCTCATACGTGGCGAAATTGAATGAGCTGCCTGCGGGCGATGGAGAAATTCGTCTGCGGAAGGAACAGCAAGACGGACGGGAAGTCTATCGCGTGTTGGCGCAAGGACGTACAAATGAGCTGGTGGATTATCTCTTCCGGCTGCGCGGGACAGCGGATAGCACATTTACGACAAACGGCTTTAGTCCGATTGCGTTTCGCTTTGCGTATACGAATGGAGATCGTCCGCGCGAGTTGGGAGTGCGCTACGATCCTGAGACCAAGTCGTTGGTTGGCATGGTAAAGAAAAAGAATCAAGCGCGGGAGCGCAGCGAGCCTGCAGCTGGCGTCTACGATCCTATTTCAGCCTTGTACCTGTTCCGCAGCCGTGAACTCGCTCCAGGCTTGTCGCAGCAAGTCGAAGTGTTTACCGGAAAAGACCGCTACCAAGTCGTTGCTCACGTGGTGCGAAAAGAAGACGTGCAGCTCATAAGTGGCGAGCGGCCAGCCGTGCGTCTTCACCTTGAGGGTTTTCGCACGAACGACGGCGCGCGGAAAAATAGCTTTCCAGAAGAGACAACTCTCTGGGTTTCTCCCGACGCCGCGCACGTGCCGCTGAAACTAGAAAGTTTCTTGCCGTTCGGTCTGTTCGTAGTAGAGTTAAGTGAACGTTGAGATGGGTTAGATTTCAGCTAGGTTTTGCGCAGCTCAACCTAGCCTATGGCCCTTTGTTCGCTCTGGGCTACGTTCCTTATCCCCCATTGCTGGACAAGCCAGTAGTGGGGCCGGGCGTCTGGCCTAGTTGAGAGAACCCTTACCCAGCCATATCATGTTTTTTAAGAGCAGGAGCGCCTAATGAAATGGGAAGACATCCGTCAACATTACGCTGGCCAATGGGTCTTGATCGAATATCAACAACTCGATGAGCAGCTCAATGTCGTGGAAGGAGAGGTTGTGGCTCACTCTCCCGAGAAAGAAGAGATATACAAATACCTCTTGCAAACCCAAGGGAAAAATATCGCGATTGAATACGCCGGAGACTTTCCTCAAGACTTAGCTGCGATGCTTAACGCATGAGCAGATATCTCTTGGAACGTGTAGGGAACCTTCTCGTCACCAAGGCTGCAGTCAGTGGCTCAGCAGGGATCAAAGTCGTACGGCTTCTGGTTGATACTGGCTCGGTGCATACCACCTTTCCGGTCGAAGTGCTTGAATCAATAGGGTGTAGTCCAGTCGCAAGTACTGAGCACGTTCGGCTCATCACTGGAAGTGGCTACCTTATTGTCCCGAGAGTTCGAGTGTTGTGATTTCAATGTTTTGGTCGACGGGAAAACAACATGCCCGTTGTCGCGCACACCCTACCTTTTGGCATCCTGGTTGATGGGTTGTTAGGGATGGATTTCCTTCGGCCATTAAATGCTCGTCTGCTGATGACCGAAGGCATTCTTGAGCTCCCCTAATCGATTCATCGCTGTGCTCTGGACAACTAACCTGCCCGTGGTCTCATGCAGCGCTAGAAGATATAGGCGTGCGCAGCGCGCCGATTCAGCGGATGGCGCATGGTGCGCGCCCTACTTAACTTCTTTGGCGCGTCCCCGCGTCCGTTGTTTCGAGACCTGCGCCATCCGCTCTTTAATGACTTGTTCGTGCCCACAGTCGCCAGGGTAGTAATAGCGACGCTCGTGTAACACATCGGGTAAATGCTGCTGGTCGCTCACGCCGCCTTCATGATCATGCGCATATTGATAGCCTTTCCCGTACCCTAACTCTTTCATAAGCTTCGTGGGAGCGTTGCGCAGATGCAGGGGCACAGGGAGCGGGCCATATTTTTTGACGTCTTCAAGCGCAGCGAGCATCGCCTTATATGACGCATTCGACTTTGGCGCTGTGGCTAAATAGGTGGCCGCCTGCGCCATAGGGATGCGCGCCTCCGGCAGGCCGACAAAGTGGACGGCGTCTTTGGCGGCGATCGCCAGCGGCAGTGCGTGCGGGTCGGCGTTGCCAATGTCTTCCGCCGCGAAAATGACCATGCGCCTGGCGATGAACAGAGGGTCTTCGCCTGCTTCGAGCATGCGCATCATCCAATAGACTGCCGCGTCTGGATCGCTCCCGCGCATGCTTTTGATGAAGGCGGAGATAGTATTGTAGTGCTCTTCGCCGCCTTTATCGTAAAGGAGAGCTTTATGTTGTGCGGCTTCTTCAACCAGCGCCAGCGTGATGCGCCCTGTGTCTTTCTCCGCCGCCAGCATGGCGGCGACTTCCAGGATATTGAACGCCGCACGCGCATCGCCTTGGGCATGCTGGGCAATGAATGAGAGGGCTTCTTCATCCGCTTCGAGATGCTGAGCGCCAAGGCCGCGCTCTTCATCTTGTAAAGCTCGTTTCAGGAGCGTGACGAGATCGTCCGGACTCAAGGCTTCCAGCACGACCACACGAGCGCGTGAGAGTAGCGGCGCAATCACCTCGAACGAGGGATTTTCCGTCGTCGCGCCAAGCAGAATAATCAGTCCTTTTTCAACGTGAGGCAAAAAGGCGTCTTGTTGCGCTTTATTGAAACGGTGAATTTCGTCAACAAACAACACGGTGGGCTTTCCGTGGATCTTGCGTTGGTTTTGGGCTTCGTCGAGGATTTGTCGTAGTTCTTTCACCCCAGAGAGCACGGCGGAAAAAGAGACGAACGGCGCTTGTACGGTGCGCGCCAGCAAATGCGCCAGCGTCGTCTTGCCGCACCCTGGCGGGCCCCAGAAGATCAATGACGGCAGCACTTTCCGTTCGGTGATTTGTTTCAGTAAGCGCCCTGGCGCCAGGAGTTTTTGTTGCCCTACGTATTCATCAAGCGTGCGTGGCCGCATGCGTTCAGCAAGAGGGGCTTTCTTGGCGGCCGTCTTTGCGGCATTATAAACAAATAGATCGTCAGTGTGAGTTGACATCAATACTATTATTATACCCGAAGAGCTGCAAAGGGGAGGGTAGTGGACTCGGCGAGGCAGGCATGAATACGATTGGTCTAGTCGTCAAACTAAAAACACCCGAAGCAATCACCCTTGGCCGTGAACTGTCGGCGTGGCTGCGTGCTCGGGGAAAGACGATCATGCCTGAAGACCGCACCAGTGAAGAACTCGGCTTTTCCAAAGGCTGGCGCAAGGTCGAAATCATGGCGCAGGCCGACCTGGCCATCGTGCTAGGCGGCGATGGCACGCTGCTCAGCGTGGCCCGCCGCGCCAGCAAACGCGAGGTGCCGATCCTTGGCGTGAACCTCGGCAGTTTGGGGTTTCTGACCGCGACAACCGTGGAAGAAATGTTTACCGCGGTCGAACGTGTGCTGGCTGGCGACTATGAAGTTGAGCGGCGCAGCCTGCTGGAAGCGGTGCTCACGCGCAATGGCGAGCGGATTGGTTCGTTTCAGGTGCTCAATGATGTCGTGATTAACAAAGGCGCCCTGGCCCGTATCATTGACATGGAGACGTGGGTGGATGACGAATATCTCTGCACGTATAAAGCCGACGGATTGATTGTCTCCACGCCGACGGGCTCCACAGCGTACTCGCTAGCGGCGGGAGGGCCGATTATTGATCCGGCGGTCAATGTCGTCGTGCTCGCGCCTATCTGTCCCCATACTCTGAGCAATCGGCCGATTGTGCTTCCTGATCACGCCCATATTCAGGTGGTGCTGCGCACGGCGGATGAGGAAGTCATTCTCACGCTTGATGGTCAAGAAGGGCTGGAAATGAAAGCTGGCGACACCGTCGGCATCAAGCGTTCCGGCATTACGGCTTTTCTCATTAAGCCGCCCACTCGCACCTTTTTTGATGTCTTGCGTCGCAAACTGCGCTGGGGCGAACGATGAGATCTTGCACCTGTCTATAATATAGACTAGCCGCTGGTTCAGTTTTGTTTCAGCCCTATCACATTGAACGTAGGCACAGGCCTATGGAACCCCTTGAGGGAGAGTTCTCCCGCGGGCTCAGCCTCCACCAACTCCGCTACTGCTGCGTAGACCCGCTGACTGATGAGGATTTGCCCACCTTGGGCTTGGTCACACAAGCGAGCAGCCAGATTCGTCACGGCGCCAATGGCGCCATAATCGAACCGTCCTTCGAACCCAATCTTTCCTAGGGTAGCATACCCCATAGCGCTCCCTACCCCGAAGGCCAACTGATGCCCGCGCTTCCGCCACTTCTCCGTCAATTCGCTCATCTGCTGGCGCATGGCTACAGCCATCCGCACCGTCCGCGCCGCGGGGTCCGGACAGGGCAGAGGATCGTTGAAGAAGACCATCAAGCCGTCCCCGGCAAAGCGCTCCAGCGTCCCCTCGAAGCGGAAGATCAGGGCTCCTAGGGCTGCGTGATATTCCCGCAGCACCCCCATCCCCTCTTCGGGCTCAGCCGTTTCAGAGAAGGCTGTGAACCCGCGCAGGTCGCAGAAGACAACCGTGCTCTCGCGCCGATGGCTTTCCAGGAGTTTCTCTCCCCCTGAAGACACCACGAGTTCGGCCAATTGCGGGGAAAAAACCGTTTCAGCCGATTCACACAGTCCAGTTCGGCGAGTTGTGCTACGACTCGCTGCTCAAGCGTTTGATTCCATTCCACTAACTGCTCCGACTGCGCCTCAAGACGTGCGGCTTGCTCCTGCACGGTGTCGTGGAGTGCTTTGATCCGCAGCATTGACTTCACTCTGGCGACCAGGGCCGCCTGATCTACGGGTTTCGTCAAGTATTCATCGGCGCCTGCCTCCAGGCCGACGACAACATCTTTTGAGTCTGCCTTAGCCGTGACGAGAATGATCGGCATGAAGGGAAGAACAACATCAGCTTTGAGGCGACGACAGACGTCGATCCCATCCACTTTGGGCATCATGATGTCCAGTAGAAGCAGGTCCGGTTGCTGGGTTGTGGCAACTGCAAGGGCCTCCTCACCGTTGGTTGCGGTGAGAATCTCATAGCCGTGGACCGCAAGACGGGTCTGGAGAATATCAAGGTTGATGGGTTCATCATCCACGATAAGAAGGCGTGGCGGTGTTCGCATATTTTTTTTCCTCAAATAGCCGGGGATTCAAACCCCCGGCTACCTTCTTTTTTCCGGGTGCTGGAACTGTCGGCCTGTTGAAACTCCTCGAAGACTTTCTGTTGATCAGTTTCTGCAATCCCGATCCCAGTATCAGACACCGCGACCATGAACGCGCCATTGGTTGCCGTCACCTGTACTGCTACGGTTCCGACCTCAGTAAATTTGATCGCATTGCCCACAAGGTTCGTAAGCACTTGCGTAATGCGTTGTTCATCGCCTTTACCTACTGGCAAGTTCGGCTGTATGTTGACGTTCAAGGCGAGTTGTTTCTCCGCTGCCAGTGGCTCCACCGCGGTGTAGACGGTCTGCACGACCCCTTGCATCGAATAATCAGCGAGAGAAAGCGTCAGTCGTCCGTCCTCAATCTTGGAAAGATCGAGGACGGCGTTGATCAGACCGAGGAGACGGTTGCCGCTTTGCTGTATGCGCTCCATGATCTCTTTGATTTTCTCCGGCGCCTCGCCATAAATGCCGTCCATGATCAGTTCGGTATAGCCCTGGATGCCATTCAGCGGGGTACGCAGTTCGTGGCTCATGTTAGCGAGGAATTGGGATTTGTGCCGGCTAGCGAGCTCAATCTCTCGCCCTCGTTCTTCAATCTCACGGAACAACCGGGCATTCTGAATCGCCAGAGTAGATTGGGTCGCAAAGGTTTGCAGAAGGTTGACGATATGCGGAGCAAAATTGCCTGGCTCCTGCCGCCAGACAATCAAGCCGCCCATGATGCGCTGCTCAAGGAGAAGTGGGACGGCAAGTAGTGAGCGATAGCCCAGGCGCACCAAGATGGGCCGTACCCGGGCAAAAACAAACGCCTGCTCCTCACGCATGTCGGGCGCCTGAACTGGCGCTTGGGTGACCGCAGCCCGACCAATGGCGCCTTCTCCAAGTGGAATTGGCGCCCCCTGAAGCGTTTGCAGGATCTCCGGTTCTGTACTATGAGAGGCTCTCAACTCAAAGACGCGGGCAGCCTCATCGTACTCATAGATGACGCCTCCGTTAGCGCCGGAGATTTGCACCGCGCGGGCCACGATAGTGGTGAGAACGGTTTGCAAATCGAGAGTAGAGTTGACTGCCTGGCCAACCTCTCCTAAAGCTTGTAGTTCTTCTACCGATCGGGCCAACTCACGTGTCCGTTCCGTAACTTTCTGTTCTAGACCGGCGTATGACTCCTGAAGCTGGGCAGCCATGCGGTTAAACTCTGTGGCCAGAGCTTCCAACTCGTCGCCGGTGCGGACATCGATACGGTGGTCCAGCGCGCCCGCGCCGATTCGCGCCGCTCCTTGGCGGAGCACCTTTACGGGGCGTACAACTCGACGACCAATCAGCAAACTGGCCAGGGAGGCTATGCCAAGGCCAATCAGCAGGAGCACTGAGGTTCTGAGCATAGAAGCGTAGAGAGGCGCATAGGCCTCAGCAGTTGGCCGTTCGACGAGCACCGCCCAGCCGAGGTTAGGAATAACTGCATAAGCTGGAAAAACCTGCTGGCCGGCCAGATTCGGCTGAGCGACGAACGGACCCGGCGCGCCAGCGAGCGCCTCTTGCACCTGGCTGAGATTCTTGAGGTTCCTCTTTTGCAGCACCAGACTAATGTCGGGACGAGCAATGAGGTCCCCCTCACGGGAGACGACGTAGGCGCACCCGGTCTGGCCCACTTTGATCTGTGAGATAACATCCCAAATGTATTTGAGGTTGACTTCCGCAACAAGGATACCGATCACTTCTCCGGCGAACGGTTCGATCGGAACGCCAATACGCATGTACGGCTCGGACTGCCGCACGAAATACACTGGGCTGAAGAAGGGGGCGCCGCCACGAGACTGCACAAAGGCTTCATCCAAAGTATAGTCTCTCGGTTCCTCCGTCTGGGTCAGCTCCACCCGCGACTCCCTAAGCAGTGCGCGGCCATTGGCGTCTAGCACCGTAGCCGCAGTGATCGCAGGGGTGACTTTCAGCAGCTTGCTAAGTTGGAACCGGTAGGCCGCCGTCAACCCATCGGTCACGATATCTGGCGTCTGCGTGGACGCCCGCAGCGTCTTCTCGATGTCCTGCACGAACTGCTGAATTTTAAAAGCCGCCCCTTGCGCCATCTCCCGTTGCAGCATCCAGATGCCCTCGACGCTCTCGCGGTAGCGGAAAAAAAGCTCGACGGCGCCACTGGTGAGCAGCCCGCCACTCACCAAGATGAGGGCGATGATAAACGTTCGCCGCAGCAGCCGGCCACCGCTCCGGCTTTCGCGCGCGGCGCAACGCACTGAGGGTTGAGCGGCATCTTCCGGGAGGAACGCGGTGTTCATCATACTGTGTTTGGTTTGGAGTGCGGGAGCCACGCTCCCGCCTTTCCTAGTACTACTTTGTCAGAGTCCGTAAAGCTGCGATAACATACAAGAATGAAGATCAGCCATCAGAAACAAGAGCGGTTCCCTCAAGCACCGCGCGCGCCGCTGCCGGAGTTGGCCGGGTTTCTGGCCCCGCTGCGAGTACATTTTACCCAGGGACCGAGTGCCGAGACTCTGCGCCAGTACCTCACCGGCTTGCTGAGCGAGCATCCCAACAAAAACGGCGACACCTTGGCGGAGGTCGTGCCCGAGACCAATGAGCAGCAGTTCCGGCATTTGCTGACCGACATGATTTGGGATGAGAACAGCCTCAATCGCCAGCGGATCGCCCGGATGCAGACGCTGCCCAGTGAAGGGGATGGGGTACTCATCTTGGATGATACGGGGGTTGAGAAGCAGGGGCGGTAGTCGGTCGGCGTGGCGCGCCAGTATAGGGGGACAGCAGGCAAACTGACCACCTGTCAGGTCACGGTCAATTGTCATTATGCCGCGCGCACGCTGGCGTGGTCGGTGGTCACGCGGCGGTAGCTGCCCCAGGAGTGGGCGGAGGATGCGGTGCGGCGCCAGCAGGCGCACGTGCCGCTGGCCATCCCTTTTCAGACCAAGGCAGAGATTGCGTTGGCGCTGTTGGATGAAGCCACTGCTTGCGGG
>DATLYA010000082.1:0-6153 GCA_035575235.1 Candidatus Methylomirabilota bacterium | reverse complement strand
CGTAGCGACCAGAGCCGTTCGCAGACAATGGCGATGGTCACCATGGACATAATAATCAAGGGATACGTCACGAACGCCCCTTGCTGGATCATATCGAGAACACTAAGACCTTCCACAGTAAACCCTCCTAGGAACGAGATGAAATACTCTTGATTTGTACGCCGCCAGCGCGCACCGCGCGCTTCGACGTGCGCCCCTCAGCCGCTTCAAGCTCTTGGAGAAAATTCTCTAACCACCGCACTTCCGCCTGCAAGTGCACTAACCCATGTTCGATGAGTTTGGCTTGTGGAAGAGAAATGTTCTGTTCGCTCCAGTAAACTTGTTGACGCGTCGCCCATTCAGCGCGCTGCCGCGCCCACTGGAGTTGCACCCTCAAGGCCTCGCGCAATTCTTTCGTATCGGTTTGACGGTAAAAGGCTAGCGCCGCATTCAAGGGATCGAAAAGTTTTTCTCGCGCCTCAGTATCGAACAGCAGACGCCGGAGCTCGGTATGCAAATACGCCTCTCCAGCCGGGGTGATCTGGTACACCTGGCGCGCCGGGTAACGTCCCTTTTGCTCACTCCAGGCTTTCTCGACATACCCGGCGCGCTCAAGCTGTCCGAGATTATAATAGAGGGACCCTCCACTGAGGTTGATAAACGTGGCATACAGACGGCGCTCCACCTCCTGGCGGAGTTCATAGCCGTAACGGGGCTTTTCGGAGAGAAGGCCAAGAATGACGAGTTGAACGCTCACAAAGTACTCTTATCAGAGTAGTTTAGTTGGGCTATATAAGGGCATCTTAGAAACAAGTCAACTAGAGGTTATGCCTTAAGCGTGACGGATTGCACTTTGTTGGTTATGCCGCCGCCAAGAGCATGGCGTTTAGTCAGGGCGCTGCAGCGCTACACAATGCCCTTCTGCTGCAGCAACGTGAGGATGACGTCAAGACTATGAGTGCGCAGCTTGATTTTCAGCTGATCGTACAAAGTAAAATTCGCCAGCCGCAAGAACGGTCGTCCGTGAATGAAGTCAATAATGTTAATACAACCGAAGTCTTGCTCAATGTTGAAGAGACGGCCGCTGGTCATGCCGGTAGCGTACGCCAACAGAGCATTGTTGAACCCGCCATGCGCCACCACCAGGATTGTTCGCCAGTCCTCCTGACTGAGCAGGGAATGAAGGAACCGAACGCCGCGTTCTTGCACCTGACGGAAACTTTCGCCGCCAAGGTACGCCTCGTCCCAGGTGATGTCAGACGCCGTGAAAAATCGCCGTACTTCGTGAAAGATGTCGGCAATGCTTCTCCCTACTAACAGCGGCTCGTTCGGCGTGATCTCGCGTAAGTCTGGCGACACTAACACCTCCAGCCCATGTTCTTGCGCAATAATGCGCGCCGTCTCTTGCGCGCGCGCCAACGGGCTGGCGTAGACACGGTCAAGCTGCACTCCACGAAAGAGCAGTGCGGCAGCGGCGATCTGTTCTCTGCCGCGCTCAGTTAACGCGCCATTGCCGATGGCGCCCTCCTGCGCCTCAGACTGATAGAGCGTTTCCCCGTGGCGCATCAAGTAAATACGGCGTCCGTCCATAGGTGCTTCCCTCTTCTTGAACCGGAATGCCGACGGGCCCGACAATGAAAAACCTACGAAGGATATTCTTCATCGCTTTTCCTGTCTCCCGTCTTCATCTTACGAGTTCATTTCTTCTCGACAAAAGGCTTATCGCGGTCGCGCAGCGCATTCTTCAGGCCCTGCTCGGCCATCTTTTTCACTTCATTTTTGACCGTCACGGTCTGATGCGCGATCACGTCAAATTCCATGGCTGACTGTTCAGCCGAATAGATGCCCATATTCTCCACAAAGCGATTGGTTGCGGCTTTATGCAGCGTGAGCAGATCCACCGGCACTTTCGCCACTCGACGGGCGTAGGCCAGCACTTCTTCCTCAAGCTTCTCTCTCGGGTAGACGCGATTGATCAGGCCATTTTCCAACGCTTCCTGGGCGGTCATGGAATCGCCGGTAAAGAAATATTCCTTCGCTTTGCGGATGCCGATCAGATACGGCCATAAGGATAAGGTCGGCAACACGCCCAGTGAGCGGCCGGCAGGATGGCCAAACTGCGCATCCTCAGAAGCGAAGACCAGATCACAGTGACCAACAAACTCTGTGGCGCCGGCAAGGCAGTAGCCATGCACCTGTGCAATGGTCGGCTTTGGCAGGTTCCACAACCGCTGCCAGCGTTGCACGATCTTCCGCAAACCAAAACGGTCGCTCGTCACGGTGAAACCGCCCGAACCACTCACAGGCTGGAGATCATAGCCGGCGCAGAACGCGCGCCCAGCGCCGCGGATAATCAGCACGCTCGCGTCATTATTATTCTCGAACTCATCAAACGCGCTATCCAGCTCCGACAACAGCTGGCGGCTCATCGCATTCAGCTTTTCCGGACGGTTCAAGGTCACGCGAAAAATCTTGTCTTCAACCTTTTCGTAGATGATCGCTTCATATGCCATAGCACTGCCCTCCTTCGCTGCGTAGTAAAACGTGTCATGGGCTATGCCTACCACAGGCGCCGTGAGCTTGCATAGAGTGGGGGAAAGAAAGGCTGACTTGCCGATGTTGCTGTGGGGTTTCCCGCGCTCGCCCCTTGGCCGTTGCGCCCTTGTCATTGCCTTCCTATTGCCGCCCGGCTCACGCCTGTTATAAACTTCCGCCCCGAACTGCCGATTGCTCCCCCGAAGGAACAGGGAGGATTTTCGTATGGAAATGGATATTACTGCGCTTCTTACGTTCGCTGTGCAGTCTGGCGCGTCGGATGTGCACCTCAGCAGCGGCGAGCCGCCGCTCCTCCGTATCCATGGCGATATGAAACGTCTCGAGCATCCGCCGCTTTCACGCGACGAGGTGCATGCGTTGGTCTACGACATCATGGACGACGGACAACGGAAGACGTTCGAAGAACACCTGGAGCTTGATTTCTCTTTTGACATGGGCGACATCGGCCGCTTCCGCGTCAATGTGTTCATGCAGCAGCGCGGCGAAGGGGCGGTGTTCAGAACCATTCCTTCGAAGATTCTCTCGGTCGAACAACTGGGATTGCCGCCTATATTGAAGAAATTTTGTGAAAAAGAAAAAGGATTGATTTTAGTGACAGGTCCGACGGGGTCCGGAAAATCAACCACCCTGGCGGCCATGATTGATCATTTAAATAACACCTTTCCCGGTCACATCATCACGATCGAAGATCCAATTGAATTTACCCATAAATCCAAAACCTGCCTCGTGAACCAGCGGGAATTGGGGCCGCATACGCACTCATTCGCTAACGCGCTACGCGCCGCGCTGCGTGAAGATCCGGACATCATCCTGGTCGGTGAAATGCGCGACCTGGAAACCATTCAACTCGCTATTACCGCCGCCGAAACCGGGCACCTGGTGTTTGGCACTTTACATTCGCCTAGCGCGCCGCAAACCGTGGACCGTGTGATCGATGTGTTCCCTGCCGCACAGCAAGCGCAGATCCGCACGCAGTTCGCTGACTCAATTGAGGCCATCATCACGCAAACCTTGTGTAAAAAGAAAGGCGGCGGACGCGTCGCGGCGCTAGAAATCCTGGTGGGGACGACCGCCGTGCGCAACCTGATCCGTGAGGGCAAAGTCCATCAGATTCCTTCCGCCATGCAAGTCGGGCAGAAAGACGGCATGCAGACCATGGATATGGCGCTGATTGACCTGGTCAACAAAGGACTCATTACGCGCGAAGAGGCGCAGGCGAAGAGCATGACGCCGAATTTATTCGGCCAGCCGGCGGCGGCAAATGGCAAGCCACTGATGGGACGACACGCCTGAAAGAGCATGAGAGCGCGCTCGAACGAAGGGGAGAAAAGGTGATGAGCCATACGCCGGCCCTCTCACGAATGTCGCCTCATCTTTTTTCTCTTTTTTTCCACCCCTTCGCACGAACGGCGGAAAGCTGAAAACTTGGGAGCGAGGCTTGACGAATGGACATCCGAGATATTCTAAAGATCATGGTCGAACGGAACGCCTCAGATATTTACCTGACAGTCGATGTGCCGCCAATGTATCGGATCGAAGGCGTCGTACAGCCCATCGGATCGCAGAAATTGACCCCGCAAGATTTAGAAAACCTTGCGGCCTCGATTATGAATGAGCGGCAGAAGAAAGATTTTGCGGACCAGTTGGAGATGAATCTCGCGTTGTCCCTGGCGGGGTTGAGTCGTTTTCGTGTCAACATTTTCCGTCAACGCAGCTCTGTCGGCCTGGTAATTCGGAAGATTAACGTCG
This sequence comes from Candidatus Methylomirabilota bacterium, assembly GCA_035575235.1. Classification (GTDB taxonomy): domain Bacteria; phylum Desulfobacterota; class Binatia; order Bin18; family Bin18; genus SYOC01. Next base: position 1,869 of record DATLYA010000082.1, on the reverse strand, counting down.
ATATCGCCACCATTGACGAACTGGGACTCCCTCCTATTTTGAAAGATATTATTATGCTGAAACGAGGGCTGATCCTCGTCGTTGGCGCCACCGGCTCAGGAAAATCCACCACCCTTGCAGCGATGATCGACCATCGCAATAGTCTTGCTCCTGGTCATATCATCACGGTTGAGGATCCGATTGAATTTGTTCACCGCCACAAGCGTTCGATTGTTAACCAACGCGAAGTGGGTTTCGACACGCATTCGTTTCACGACGCTCTGAAAAGCGCGATGCGTCAGGCGCCGGACGTCATTCTCATCGGTGAAATCCGCGATGCAGAGACGATGAAAGCCGCCATCACCTTCGCGGACACCGGTCACCTGTGCCTGGCGACCTTGCATTCAACTAATGCCAATCAATCGTTTGAACGCATTATTAACTTCTTCCCCGAATCGCAACATGCGCAGATTTTCCTGCAGCTCTCGTTAAACTTGAAAGCGATTATCTCTCAACGATTGGTTCTTGGCGCGGACGGAAAACGCGTGGCCGCCATGGAAATCATGCTCGACACGCCGCGTATTAAAGAATTGATCAAGCATGGGGAAGTAGACGCCATCAAAGAAGCCATGGTGCAAAGCTCGCAGGAAGGTTGCCAGACGTTCGATATGGCGCTGTATGATTTGTACACGGCAGGCAAGATCGACTTGGATCAAGCATTAATTAATGCGGACAGTATGAACAACCTGCGCCTCAAAATCAAAGTAGACAGCACAAAAGACGCCGGCGTCGGCATGAAATCTCCCGCCAATGGGTTACGCCTTGAAGGCCCACAACCTCAGCGGCGGTTGGGAAAGCTCTAACGGGTTGCGGGTTCCGTGTTGCATAAGGAAAAAAGCGCTGTGTCCACACGGATTATGTCTCCTGTAAGACGAAACGCGCCGTATCTATCCTCTGCCTGAGGTTTAGCCCCGCCGCACAATCGCCTCGGCCATTTGCAAGTCTTCAGGCGTGGTAATTTTGAAGTTCCGCACATCACCAGGCACAATTTTGACTTGACCGCCCGCCCATTCCACCAGGGCTGCATCATCAGTGGCCATCACTCCGTGCTGCTGTGCGCGGGCGTGAGCGTCCCGGATCAGCGGAACCTGGAACGTCTGTGGCGTTTGGGCAAGCCACAAATCATGGCGCGGAATGGTTTCGATCACGATATTCTCCGGGCTAACCCGTTTGACGGTATCCCGTACGGGCGTAGCCACAAGCGCGCCGCCACAGGCCGCCGCAACCGCCACACTCTGATCTATGACCTCCGCCGTAATAAAAGGGCGCGCCGCATCGTGAATAACAACAATGTCACAATCCGGCTCAAGCGCAGCCAGCCCGAGCCGGACAGAATCTTGCCGTGCTGCTCCGCCATGGACCAGCGAGAGAGGCGCAGCAAAGGGACCGTACTGTTCTAGCAGCTGCTGGCACGAGGGTTCCCACTCAGCCGCGACAACAAGAATAAGATGTTTGACCAAGGCGGAGGACGTCAGGCTGCGGATAGTACGGATAAGGAGGGGTACGCCGGCCACGGGCAGAAACGGCTTTGGCACGGGGGCACCCATTCGGACGCCTTGGCCAGCCGCGACGATCACCGCGTTCACTCGCAAAGAGATAGCCTCTCCGCGCGGCGGTTACGACCGCAGAGCTGCCTGGGCCCGAGCAGAGTCTGAAGTAAACATCGCGCGTAAATCCGCCAGGATTTTCTCTTCCGAATTTTTACTCGCGATAGCAAGTTCTTTGACAATCAAGTTACGCGCCGTGTCAAGCATCGCCCGCTCTCCAAAGGAGAGTTCTTTTATCGTCCTGAGGACGAGAAGGTCCCGGAGAATCTTAGCAATTTCGATA
>DATLYA010000081.1:0-12998 GCA_035575235.1 Candidatus Methylomirabilota bacterium | reverse complement strand
GGCAAGCAAAGGGGCGCGCATGCTGTAAAATCGTAACGCTTTGAGCATATCGGCGTGATACCGGGCGAACCACTCCAAGCGCTCAAGGATATCGACCAGCAAATAGCCGACGAACAAGACGGCAAATGACGCCAGCGCCATAAGCAGATATTGGCGCGCGACATACCGTTGCAAAATATAGCGTCGCCACGGCAAGAGACGCTCAGGTTGACGCTCCCTTAGCCAAGGAAACTCTTGTTGTTGAAGGGAGAGCCTTCTCCTCCCTAGACCTGACTTCTCTCGCCACAGGAGCATCGCGGCCAGGAGAGTTACGACCAGATTCGGCAACCACACCCCCCCGCTGGGATGGAGTACGCCAGCTTGGATAAACCCGTCTCCAAGTTGCATCAACCCATAGTAAAGCAATGTCACAAGTAATCCGATCACTCCTCCAGCAGCGCGCGAAAAACCATAACCAGTCAAAGTCAGCGGCACAGCAAGCAGACCAAAACACAGAGTCGCTGCGGGATAGGAGAGCCGACGGTGGAATTCACTCTGCGCTCGCCGCGCCAGCTCTTGATCTTCCGTCCCCCCCCATGCCACCGCCGTCAACTCATCGACCGGCGTTTCGGTTAAAAAATCCTCGTTCTTCCGAACTCGCCCGATACGCTCCTGTAAGGGTTGAAAGAAACTTTGAAACCGTGTCTCCTCGCCGCGCACGCGCGGGGTGCGCAGCATGACCCCCTCATGAAGGACAAGTTGCATGGCTCCATCGCCTTCAGGGGCAATTTCACCCTGTTCAGCAAAGACCGTCTGCCCGCGTTCAGGAACCCACAAGAGCACTCCGCGCAACTGTTTCCCATCAGCCGACACCTCGCGCGCCGCCAGTTTGACTCTGTTAAATTCCCGCACCGAACCGGCGCGCAACGAGAGTCCGGGATTCTCCGCCGCCATTTGCCGCAAGGTCGTCGCCAACGACCGCGTGGCCCAAGGCGCGGCAAATACACTGAGCAGCAAACCTATCGCCATCATCACTGTGGCGAACGCGAGCACGGGACCAACAAGCCGCTGACTTGCTATGCCTGCAGCTTCCAACGCTACAAGCTCGCGGTCGCGCCGCAAGCGTCCAAGACCCACGAGTGCGCCAATCAGCAGCGCGAAGGGCAAGGTGCGCGACGCCAGCGGCACGATCTCATAAAACAGAATCAGGGTGACGACGTTAACGCCAAACCCGCGATTGATGATAAAGTCCGTAAAACTCAGAATATCCTTGGCCAGGATGAGCAGGCTCAATACCGCCAGCGCAGCGACCGTCGGCCCGGCGCATTCTCGCATAAGGTAACTGCTCAGAATCCTCCCAAACCGCGGACTTGGGAGGAAGCGCTCCCAGCATGCTCGTAGCGAAGAGACAACACCAACCATCGGGCTCTTACCATCATCCATCTCAATGGCCCTGCTTGAACAGCATGCCGTATCAGAAATCGCCGCAGGGTAAAAGGAGACTCGTTGGCGTTCTCCACGTTTGCCCTATCAGCCCTGGTCCTCCTTGATTCTTTCTCTTTTCTCTTATATCAAGCACGGTAGTTGCACCCACCTCCTTCTGGACGGTGCGACCCAAACCAACAACTCAATACCTATGCAACATGCGGCATCTTTTTTGACGACACTTCCCTGCGCCTTATGAAAGCGATTGTACTCAGCGCTGGACTTGGCCGCCGGCTTCGACCTACAACCACTGAACTTCCCAAGTGTCTTCTCTCCGTCCATGGAGAGCATCCGCTGCTTGAGTTGCAATTGCGCTCGCTTGCACGGTGCGGCATCCAGCGGATCACCATCATGGTTGGTTATGGCGCTGAAAAAGTTGAGCGCTTTCTCACGACGTATTGTCCCGCAACGCTTGATGTCCACACTCGCTACAATCCCTTCTTCGCCACTACCAACACTATAGTCACGTGCTGGTTGGCCATCCCTGAAATGACGGAAGACTTTATCCTTTTGAATGGCGATACGCTCTTTGACACGGAAATTCTCCGTCGAGTGCTTGCCGCACCTGGAGCCCCCCTCACGATGGCCATCGATCAGAAGGCCCGGTACGACGAGGATGATATGAAGGTGGCGTTGAACGGTGGAAGACGCCTCAAGGCTGTCGGGAAAGCCCTTCCCCTCCCTATGGTCGACGGTGAATCAATTGGCCTGATGGCGTTTCGCGGTCAAGGCGTGGCGGCTTTTCGCGCCGCTCTCAATACAATGGTGCGAGACCCGGCGTCCCTGCAAAAGTGGTATCATGATGTTATCAATCGCATGGCGGATTCATTGCGCATAGAGACCGTCTTGATCAAGGGATTGTGGTGGAGAGAAATTGACACCCCGGAGGATCTCGCGGAAGCGCGCGCGCATTTCCTTGGCGGCAGCCAAGACGCGAAGAGACTGTAATCTCCTGCTCGTTAACGCCACGACGAGGCCCCCTGGGTTTGCTGACGATCGCTGCTCCCAGGTGTGGCAAGATCTAAGAAGCTAACGCGCCTCCACAGGAGCTCCCGGCTCCCGCCGTGCAGCCGTAGCAGTGCGAGCCCACCTCAATGTTCCTATTTGCTACCAAGCGGACAAGTTCAGCAGCCGCTTGCTCTCCCAAGCGCAAGGGTTCGCCATTGCCCAAGCGCAAGTCGAGCATTTGATTGAAATCGCAGTCATAGAGGAACCCATCCCACGAGATACTGATGAGGCGGCGACACATGACACTGTCCAGGGTTGCTGGGTTGAAAGCCGTCGCCAAGAGCTCCAGATAGGCTTCAAGCTTACCCTCGCGCTGCAGCATATGGGCGAACCGCGCGATCGGCATGTTGGTCAGGGTGTAGAGATGATTGAAACGGACGCCAAAACGAGAGCCCAGTTCTCGCCTGTAGTCAACCTCCAACTGGGCTTGGGGCGGGGGCAGATGCGCTCCCACGGGATTATACACAAGATTAAGCACGAGAGGAGACTCTGGCTGTCCGTAGCCCAGGGCATTGAGGCGACGCAGCGCTTCAATCGATTTCTCGTACACCCCACGGCCGCGCTGTTTTTCTACATTTTCTTCCAAATAGCACGGCAGGCTCGCCACCACTTCGACCTCCATGCCGGCGAGAAACTCAGCCAGGTCTTCTTGCCCTGGCTCGAAGAGAATCGTGAGGTTACAGCGATCCATGACGTGGCGGCCGTCGCGCCGCGCCTGCTCGACCAAAAAGCGAAAGGAAGGATTCAGTTCTGGCGCGCCGCCAGTAATATCGACTGTTCGGGCTCCAGCGGCCCGGACGAGATCGAGGGCCAGTTCGACCGTCCGCCGATCCATCATTTCTGTCCGTTTGGGGCCGGCGTCCACGTGACAATGCAGACAGGCTTGATTACACAGTTTGCCAACATTGATTTGGACCGTGCTGATGCTGAATCGCGTCAGACGGACGCCCTCGTGGCGAAGTCGTGCAGCAAATGGCGTCGGTTGCATAGCAAGCGCTCAGTTTATGGTTTCCTGAAGAGAAGTATGAAGCGGTCAGTTGTGCCGCGTCGCTCTCCGGCCACCCGCGGTGAAGCGACCCAGGTGCGGTCGTCTTCCGGATGGCGCAGCACGCTCGATCGCGCGACAAGGGTGAAGCCTGCCTGCTGCACTTCGTTGATCACGACCTGCTCATCGATACGATGGAGCTCGATATCTTTGATGCCACTCCCATCTTTGGCGCTGTGATCCACCAGGCCGTAGACGCCGCCGGATTTGAGCGCCTGGTACACCGCGGCATTCACCTTGGCGCGATCAACGCCGCGCAACACCAAATCATGGTAGTTCATGTTCATGACAACGACATCGAGCGATCCCGGCGGCGCCGGCAGTAAGCCGTCGGCGTCAAAGCTCTTGGCGACCGCAGTAACGTTTTTCAGCGCCGGGTTCTTGAGTCTTTCCGCCCACGCCTGCCCGATCTGTTGAAACTCAGGTGGGAAAGGGGGATTCTGCGAATACACCATACCGGTCGGCCCGACGACGCGTGAAAGCAGCTCAGTAGTGTATCCGCCGCCAGCCCACAGATCGGCGACTTTCATTCCTGGCTGAATCCCCAAAAATGCGAGCAGCTGTTCGGGTTGACGGCCGGCATCGAGACTCTTGTCCGTCGCAGGGCGGTCGGCTGCATTCACCGCGTCCCGAATATACTGCGGAATCTGAGCAGGTGGAATTGGCGCCGACTCCGGAACTGCCGCCCGGGTGGTGGAAGCGTGCTGCGCACGCGCCCAGTCCATTTTTACGAACGAGAGCAAGAGTAATACGCCGCCTGCCAGCAAAAAGCTCACTATCCATTTCTGCATCACTCACCTCTCTTCCTGCTGCTTCAATGCCTCCTTCTAGAGATAGAGGCGGGAAATCTTATGAAGATTTTCCACCCCCGCGTCCGCCTTTCTCCTCCTTCGACCAATTGCTTTTTATAACAACTTCGCTTGCGTGGCCAAAGTTCCAGACTGCGGCGCCGCACGGTTTGCGTTGGCAGTGTACAGCATAGAGCTGCAAGCACAACTGCATGTATTGGCGACCAAAGCTCACGCTGATTCATAAAGCTTCTCGGGTCATCGCAGTGCGTAGTTTCAGCAGGATGCGACCAAACGTCCAATTTTGACGCACATTCAACCACGCTTGAGGAACAGCCTGGAGGGGGCCGAGCAAACTGCGTCGCGCCCGACGCAGCTCGGCTTCCAGTTGATCTACATACCGGAGCAGAGGAGCCAAGTTCTGCAACGCCTCCTCAATCCTCGCCCAACTCTGCCAAAATTCTTGCGCATCCACGGCTATCTCGTCAGTAGCCAGCCGATACAGCAGTCGGTAGGCGTCCCGGGCGAGGCTATTCACGCGCGGATCGCGCTCTAAATCTTCGTCCGAAAAACGACTATGCTGCAGCGCCGGGTTCAGAAACTGATGCGCGTAAGTTTGGATGCCGGCCTGGGTTTGCACCGTCTTTGGCAAGGTGAGCGCAGCGGCGATACGTTGGAGCTGCGCCGCGGGCTGAGCGATCAAGAGGTCATAATCCACCACGACGAACGGGCGTTCTTGCACCTCGCGGAAATACGGGACGACATTGACAAGCCATTCCAGATCGCTTTTCTCCTGTACGCCGCGGAGGGGATCAAGCTTTGCTCGTGACCTGGCGACGCTGAGAGGATTACGCAAAGCCATGACGTAACGCACATCCACATCGAGGGCTTGGAATACGGAGCGCCAAAATGGCAACAGGCGAAGGGTGCGAGCATATTTATAACCCCAGAGAGGAACGTGACCGAAGCGACGGCGGATGTCGGCGATCGCCTCCTGTTGCAACGCCAGCACGGCGGGCGTTTGCCATTGCTGCGGCTCAATAAGCGTCACGCTCTCGGCTTTAATACCGAGCGCTTTCCGCAGGCGGCGGTTGATATCCAGGAGACCTTCATCCTCAAAAAAGCCGGTGGGGTTTTTCCCCCCCGCTGGCCTCAACCTGTCTCCAAGGTCAACTCCAAGCGCTTGTAATCCGCGTGTCACGGCGCTCGTGCCGCTACGGCCGACGCCAAGCACAACCACAACGTATTGTTTTTGTGGAACACTTATCGTCCCCACCGCTTTTCCAGCTCCCATGCCCTTTCCTGATTTTTCGACAGCTGCTGGTCTGTTCTCACTGTTCGTCAGCAGTTTGAAACCTGGTAGTTTATCAGTGAAAGGGGCATTTAACACCGAGTAGTCTGCATCGGCAAGGGCCGCGCCATTGCCCACGAACCCAAGCGGATCAGCAGTAAAGACGGGCTGTCCATTGACAGAAGCCTTCTAATGAGTAACCTGCTCCCAACTCAGTGCTGCCGCGATTCTGAAAAGAGAGAGCAGGCATCGCTCGTCTATCGCACGTTTTGCCGCATGTGAGGTCCGCACATAAAATCTGGATTGGCCTTACCGAAGATTGAGCGTTGGACATCAGCGCAAGCGCCGGGGTGGAAAAATGCAACTGCCTTATTTTTTAGAGAGAATAGGATGGTTTTCTGTTAATTTGTTCTATTCTTTGAGCGTGCTCCTTAACCCCAGGGAAAGTGCGAAGGCCGTTAAGGATCACCTTTCGCGGATCAAGGGTGTTTTCCCTCGCGAGAATACAAATGGCGTCATTTTCTTTGCCTGCAACGATCAGTTTATGAAGCGTTTCGGCTATAGCCTCATATTTTCCTGCTATGAAAATGTTCGCGAATGCGGAGTGCATGTCCATTTGTACGAACCATCGGCTGAAATATTGCAGCACCTTGCCTCGATGAGAGAAAAATTCAGTGACATGAATTTATCGTATACGTATGAATACGATATCGACCTGGGGAGCCTTCCCGAGCACGGGATATACTATACAGCGTTTCGATTCGTAACAGTCAGAAAGATACTTGAAGAGTCGAAATCGCTCATTGTCTGCCTCGATGCAGATAGCCTGATCATGAACTCTTTGCAGTATGTTCTCGCGAACGCACGACAGCATGACGTTGGGCTGTATTTCAGACTGAAAAGGAGAAGACTCAATAAGAAAATTGCGGCTTTCTGCGTTATTTTCAACAATACCAAGAAATCTCTGGCGTTCATAAACTTTTTCTCTGGGATATCAATAAAATTCCAGAAAAAATATCCCAGAATTCGACCTCATTTTCACTTCTACTTCGATCAATCAGGTTTATATTTTTCTTATTTGTTTAGTAAATTCAAAGAAAGGTTGTCGTTCTATTCTATTGGAAAAAACGTGGCCGACTACGAATTTTCCGACCACGCGTGCATCTGGACGGCGAAGGGGAACCGGAAGAGCAATGAGGTTTTTCTGCAGGAAAGCCGAAGGATCTTGGAGAAGTATGCCGCTGCACTGAATTCTGAAGCCAATGACGGCGTGTAAACCAGCCAGTTAGGGCGCATAGCCTTGCCACAGCATTTTTTTCGCCAACGAGCGGCGCTTGAAATACCCGAGCCAGTCGTAGGCGCCCTGCACCTTCCGCCGGAATTCCCATAGATCGTCCTCGGCGCGAATCACGAGGCGTCGCAATTCGAACCGATCAGTCCTGGCCGTATTGAATCCATGAAGTGTCGAGCACGCGGCCTCGTAGCCGTGTCGCGCCACCCAGTGCTTCACCACCGCATTGAATTGCCCAAATGGATACGCAAACGTTTTCGCATCATATCCCAGGAGGTTCCAAATCGCTTCGCGACAGCCGCCTATCTCATCGTCCAATTCCTCACCAGTGCAGAACCTCACAAGCTGTGGATGCCTGCGCGTATGTCCTCCGATCTCCCAGCCGGCCTTTATCAGCTCAAGGGCTTCAACTCGCGTCAGTAAGGGGGAAGGCGTCGTGAACCCGCGGTGTTTTCCCGCTGGCAGTCCAAAGAGATCAGGACACACGAAGACGATAGGCGTAAAGCCGTAGCGACGCACGATGGGGGCCGCATACGTGAGGTTATCACGGCAGCCGTCATCAAAACTTAACACTATGGTGTGCGGCGGAAGAGGGGAGCCGGTACGGACAGCCTCTAGGGCGGCAGAAAAAGACACGACGTGATAATTATTCTCCGCCAGCCACGTCATTTGTCTGGCAAATTGTTCAGGATCGATTACATACGGAGAGGGGGAAATAGCTCCAACAGGACGAACAGAATGATATGCTAGCATCCTGAAACCATTGTTCCGCGGTGGCAGCAACTGCATGACCGCCGCAACTATTCTCCGCGTTCTCACCTTATCCTCGCCCCAAACTGCAGAGACGCTCCCTCTCAGCCCACCAACACCTCAAGATAGCGATCGGCAACGTGGTTCGCCGCAAATATCGCCCCTCGACTCCGCAACCAGTCTCTGTCAGGCGGGCTATGTAACACCGAGAGCATCGCCTCGGCAAGCGCCGCCTCGTCGCCCACCGGCACAAGCGGACCATACGCGCCGTTCTCCAGTATCTCTCGGGGGCCGCTTGGACAGTCAGTGCTGACGACCGGACAGCCACACGCCAGCGCTTCAATGAGCACGCTGGGCAAACCTTCCCACGCAGAAGACAATACGAAGAGCGCAGCCCGCGCCAGATAGGCAAATGGATTCGCGACAAAACCTGGGAATGCTATATGGGTAGCAATGCCTAACCGGGCGGCCAGAGCCATCAGCTCGGACTGGAGGGTGGGATGCTTTGCATCCGCTTCGCCAAGGATCATTAAATGAGCGGTTCGCTTGGCGCGCACGCGGGCAAAGGCTCTGAGTAACGTAGGGAAGTCTTTCTGCTCATGGAGTCTGCCTATTCCAAGCACGAGGGGGGGAGCTCCTGGTTGCAACCAGGGATGGTCAAGCGACGCCGCGGCTTGTCTGGCTAATTCGGAAGTAACGATGGGGTTATAGATCATTGTGATCCGTTCACGCGGTATGCCAGTAGCAAAAGCCAGGTCATCGGCCACACCATGGGAGACCGCGACGATGGCATCCGCCCCGGAATACACCCGTTTGACCATGGGGGGGAGCAATTGCCGTCGTCGTCGCCGATTTTTTTTGGAGGGAGAATCTAATGTGAGTGAAAAGGTATTATGTTCGCTGATGACCACCCGATTCGGAATACCAAGCAACTGCCGAGCCCAGACTGCCATAAAATTGGGCTTTGTCATGGCGGACAGCAACGCCGCGGGGCGCTCGCGCCGCAGATAGCGCAACAGATCGGGAAAGCAACGAAACTGACCAGATCCCAGAAAGCGGAAGCACATCGCTTGAAGCCACATCTTTACCCCTCTCGGGTCAGCCGCAAGCATAAGGCACCGAGCCCACCAATCAAAGGAAGAGCGAAGCGCGACGACCTTCAGCTGGGGTGGAATTTGTTCCCGAAAAGAGCCTTCATTCCGGCACACCAGTAAATCAACTCGATATCCGCGATCAATAGAAGCGCGTGCAAGATTGCACATCACACGCTCCACGCCCCCCCCGCCAAGCCCTGGCATAAACAAAGCGATGTGACCTGGCGCATTCCTCTCAAGATGTGACATCGTGCTGCTGTCTCCTTTGACAGACGTTCTTTCACGTCCACTTGCATCCTGACTTACACCTGCATGCGCCAGAAAAATGGCGTATACAAAAACAAGCGCCTTCGCACTCCCGGCCAGGCGCACCCTCGCAAGGGCGATTGCAGGAAACGGCGCCACACTGTCCAGCCCTGATTGCGCAAAGCGCGCCAGCACACCTTTAACCATACTCGACCAAGCAGTTCCGAGAACGCGGGCTCAGGATAACATGCAGTCTGCTGATTTGCCGCTCGCAGCCGTTGCAGCCAGGCGTCCGCCCACTCCAGATACGCAAGATCAGGCGTAAACCCCTGCTTTCGCATGCTACGCAGGAGGAGATGACGTTCGAGATCAGTGTCAGTAAACGCCATGCCGAGCGTGCGGAGCTGAGCAGCGTAGATTGTCAGCCGCAAGTCTTTGGCTCGGTGAGCCTGCTCCAGGGAAATTCGACGCTTGTGCCGCCGGCAACGGACCAGGACTTCGGGTAAGGCCGCAAGCTTGTGCTTCGCCGCAATGCGCACCCAAAGATCGAAGTCTTCACTGAGATCATACTTTTCTCGATGCTCGAACTCCCGCAGCACGGCGGTGCGAGCCATGCTGGTGGAATTGGTGATTCCCTGGCGGAACAACCGTAGAGCCGCTATCTCATCTGGGAAGACAGGTTTACGCTGGACCCGTCTCAGCGATCGACCCTCTTCATCCATCCACACGGCCCATGTTCCGACCGCCGCGTACTCAGGATGGCGATCAAGAAAAGCGACCTGTTTCGCGAACCGCTCGGGATAGGCCCAGTCGTCACTATCCAAGAAGGCAAGATACTCCCCCTGAGCGAGTTGAACGCCCTTATTACGGGTTCTCGGAATGCCCTGGTTTGCGTCGTTCACTACGAGACGAATCCGCGAGTCGCGATACGACTGCACAACCTTGCGACTCCGGTCAGTCGATCCGTCATCGATCACGAGCAATTCGAAGTCCGTGAAGGTCTGCGCCAGCACGCTATCGATCGCTTCGCCTACATATTTTTCCCGATTATAAACAGGAATGACAGCAGTGACTTTCGGCGTCATACGCATAGCACTACTCGATAGGGTTGTCGTCTAAGAGGATAACGTCCGCTCCCATCGCCTCCTGGTCGCTCTCAGAAACAAAGAGTTGACGAACCCGTTGCACCGCCCGCTCCATATCATCGAGCGGCTGGCAGGGACGCGAGGGCGGCCCTTCACCAAAGCGCGAAATGAGTCCTCGTTGCTTGAGGGCGTGCCAGTACGCCGCAAAGTCGCGTGTCGGCCTGAGCAATCCGACATACACCCAATGATCGTAGAGCTGAGCGAGCCAACTGGGCTGTCCCGTGGCTTGGGCGTTCTGTTTATACCGCTCCAGCCAGCGTCGCGGCGCTTCCTTTATTTTTAACCCCCAGGGAGTGTGAGACGGCCACTCGAAGACTGATACGGGTTTCCCGGTCAGACAGGCTTCGACGACTTGCGAAGCGCTATCGACGGTTACAACGAAATGATCGGCAAGGGCAAGATACGCAAGATAAGGATTCTCCGGATCATGCGGACGCCAGCGGTAACAATACGCTCGACAGTCAAGCGCCGCGAACAAGGCTTCAGCGGCGACGGCAGGCGTACGTGGACTCGTACTCACCAGCAGGGAGCCGCCGTGAGCGCGTATGTGAGTGCTGACCTGGCGTCCTAATTCGGCAGCCGTGGTCGGATCCAACTGATACGTTGAACTATCGCCGCCAACCAGCAGGGCGGTGTATGGCCGTGCAAAGCTGGCGAGTCGCGTTTGCCATTGCGAAGCCGCTGCGGCCAAGCGCTCGGGAGCAATACGGTTGAGCGCTGCCGTATTATGGAGGATGTTGGGCCGCGGCGGAAGACAGTATTGCGGGGTAGTAATGATTAAATCAAAGGCATCAAGCGGCGCCTGCGCGTGCAAGAGATGAACGAGGCGCGTGCGCCCGCCGGATTGCTTTTTGATCCACCGGGCGACTGGCGCGCTGCGTCGGGAGGCGGCGATGACAAGATCAGGCCACGGCGCTTGCAATGGGCTGGATTTATGGCGGTTCACGCTCAATGTTGACGCGCCAAGCAACAGATTCGGACAGCGATTGAGCGGGTTATACACTAAATGTTTCATTTCGTATGGCCAGCCTAACGCGTGCGCCAGGCTCGTGAGCTGTCCGTTCCCGCCGGCTTTGGCGCCAAGCAAGACCCAGACGCGCGGCTCGGTCGTCACCTTGCCTGTAGGTCTCCGCAACGCGCAGACTGCGCCGCCAGAAGGCCGGGGGCGGTCTTTAGTCATACCCCCTCGCGGTTTTCCCGAACGCCCGGCGAAGCCGGTCAAGGGGCGTATAGCGATTGATGACGACAATGAAGACCTTGCGTAGGGCGTCCTGCGGGCAGCGGATCTCGCGGACGCCATGCCATGAATGATCCTTCCGGGCGAACAGCAAACTCCGGTTTCCCAGCGCCTCGGAAGCAATCGCATGTGCGAAATCAGCAAAGCTGGGCGCGGACTGATAATCAAAACGCCCGCCATCATCAAGAATCACCGTCTCCCCGCCCCAGGCGGCGTCCCAGTCCTGCGGCGTATTGAAATAGAAGATATGCGAGCCAAGTTTGCGCTTCGCGTCACAGTGCGGCGAGACCGAACAGCCATTTGGCGTGTAGTGCCAATGGAAGAGCAACTCGAAGGAGCGCACTCCTATCATCCGGCGCAGAAAATGGTGATAGTCTTTACCGTGCAACTCGCTGATAAATTCTTTCCAGGGTTGCGCCACGTCGAGGCCCTCGTGATATTCGAGCGTAAAACGATCATGAGGCTGTTGGCCGTATTTGCGTTGTTTTCCGAACAGTGGCGTGAAGAGGGATACATCGGGAAGAGTCTCGCGCAGGCGAGCGTATCCTTCCTCCGTCAACAGTCCCTCGGGGTTAAGCCAGGGGTACGGTTTCTGAGACTGAAAAGCCTCGGGGTCGAGAGCGTTTAGGCGTGCAACATTGAGGTATCGCATCACTTATCCCTGCTGTACCCGTAGCACCATCTTCAGTTCAGCCCATTGAAACGACGTTCAGTGAGAAGCGCGAGCCGCAGACAGAGAGTTGAGACAAAGGGAAAAAGACGAGGCTTGAGGGCGGTCTCCTTGCTTGGTCTCGCTGCTTTGTTTCTCCTCATCCATGCCCATGAGCCGCCGCACCCGGCGGACCACTTCATCGACTTCTGGCGCCACGGGGCGGCGTGTCAGGTCCAGGGGCTCGCCAAAGAAGTGCGCGTTGCCTCGCTGTACCAACGTGTCGTGCAGCACGTGCAAATCTTGCCGTGGGAGGATGATGCCGCGTTCGATCAGCCGCGCGCAGAGATACGCCAGTCCTTGCTGCGGCGATATGGAACCGCGCGCGTTCAACCGCTGTGTCTGCGAACGCCTCACGATCCACTCTTTGACGCGCGCCCAGCGGCCCGGCTGCCGTTCGGGAAGAGGGTAAATATAGACAGGTTTTCCAGTAGCGGCGGCTTCCGCCAGCATCGACTCGCTCTCGCCCGTGACGATGAGGACATCCGCTAGAGCGAGATAGGCAAAATACGGATTATCTTCTTGACCCGGTCGCCAGAAGTGCAAATAGCTCGCTGCCCCGAGTCCCTGCTGCAGCGCCTCGGCGGCGGCTGGTCCCGTGCGGCGGCTGGTCGTGGCAAAGACCGTCCCGCCTACGGCGTCAGCAAATGTGCGCACCTGCTCACCCAGGCGCCGGGCGGTTGCTGCATCAAGGCAGTGCAACGGAGAATCCCCGCCAACTAACAGGGCGATTCGTGGCTGCGGAGCCTTTGCAAACACTGCTCGCCAGCGTTCGGCGGCGTGCTCAAGTTGCTCAGCAGTGACTTGAGTAATCGGCGCCGCAATTTCAATCCGTCGCGGATGAGGCGGTAAACGGAAGTACGTGCAACTCACCACCAGATCGAAGAGATCAGCGACCCGCCCCCCTTTTCGACCGAGTTGCACCAGGCG
>DATLYA010000080.1:0-4586 GCA_035575235.1 Candidatus Methylomirabilota bacterium | reverse complement strand
GCATCCATACAGAAGCGCGCCGTGCGCTCGAACACGCCTTCGTCATCCGTATCATACCCGAACACAAAGTGAACGATGCTGAAAATACCGTTGTCCGCAAGGCGACGTAAAGACTGCGTGAGGTGGGAAACTTGCTCTGGCAACGCGGCAGACTCCGTGCTGAGGTAGTGTTGAGAAATGAGACTTCCGTCAAAGAGCAGCGCACGGCAGTTGCTCTGCCGCGCCAGTTTAATGAGTTGAGGTTTTTCTCCGAAGCGGAGACTTGCCTGAGCAAGCCAAGGACACCGCCACCGTGCTAAGCGACGCAGCAAGTCCACGGCATAGGCTGGAGGCTCTCCCAGGTCATCCCCGAGAAATGCGACCCAGGTCGCAGAAGGCAGTGGCTGCACCTCGTCGCGAATGAGATCAACGGGAAAACGTCGTTCCCCTGCTGGTCCACGAAGCGTAACGATATGGACTGGCTGCTGAGTTGGAAGCAATGCAGCAATATCGTTGCGGGCGTTTCCGCCCTGCCCGTGTTCTCCCATCATGTCCTTGCCTCCTCCGCCAAGAAATTTACCTTCTTCTTATTTTTCCGTAAAGATCGTCGAGTGTGAACCCCTTCGCTAATTAACTTTCCGCCCACCGATCATCCTCTTCTACCACAATCACCTGCATTCCCATGCGCGCGACCTCTTCGGCTCGCGTCAACGCCTCCTCTCGCCGGGAAAATGGACCCAGACGGACGAGATAATAGCGTTTGAGTCCAGTATCCATGGGGCTGATGTAGACGTCCTTATACCGCCCGCTGAACCGCGCCTTGAGCGACGCCGCCTGACTGGCGTCAGCATAAGAACCTAACTGTACGGCATAAGCAACCGTCAACACCGGCGCGACGGAAGCGAGGACCTCGATTCTTACCGGAGCGACCCCTGGTTGGTAGAGGCCAATACTGCGAGCAGCGGCATACGATAAATCAATGACGCGTCCATCGACGTACGGTCCTCGGTCGTTGATGCGCACTTCGATAGCTTGATTGGTGTGCAAATTCGTAACCATCACCCGGGCGCCGAGCGGTAAAGTAGGATGCGCGGCAGTTAAATCATATTGATTATAGATTTCACCATTCGCGGTGCGTTTGCCATGGAACCCCGGCCCATACCAAGAGGCCATGCCGGTTTGGATGACCCCTGGTGTGCTCACTGGAAACGGCGGCGTCGCTCGTCTCGATTGTGCTGACCCCGAAGGACCGGGCCACTCAAGAGAACTGCACCCTCCGAGGAATACCGAGAGGGAGAAACAGAGAGAGAATAGAGAGAAAAAAGCATGAGGACTGATTGTCCACCGCCAAACCACAGCCGCCATGGTCAAAATTATAGTGTGCCTGAGCGGACGGAGCAATTCTTCCTCTAATAGGCGCCCTAAACGCTGCTCCTCTTTACTTGCGGGGAACCGCCAGGATATGTCTGAGCAAGGGTGTACTCAGACACGAAGGAGATTCCGGGATGAAAATCTTCATGTTTCACCTGATGCCGTGGCCCTCCCTGCCTGATAACAGGGGCGCTTCATTCTGGCGGGCAGCCCGGCCACCGTGCGAGAACAGTTGGTGGATATGATCAAGGAACTCGGCATTGGCATTTTGATGCCGCTGTTCCAGATCGGTTCATTGCCGCATCACTTAGCGGTGAAGAGCGCCACCCTCTTCGCCACGGAAGTGCTGCCGCATGTCCGCAAAGAGACAGAGCGGTTTCAGGGACACACGCTGATCATGTCAATTAGTGCGCAAGAGTCTCGGGTTTAAATCAGACCCCATGACGTTCGTCCGCATCGTCACCTGATGAATTTTGCCAGCCAAGTTCGTACTGTACGCCGCCTTCGTAGGGGCACGGAGGATCTAGTCGTAGCAGACTGCTATGAAAGTAGGCGGTTAAGTCCTTGAATTCATTGAACACTGCCTTGCACCCCACTTTCATCGGTGGTGGCGAAGCTCCACTTCATGATGGCTAACGTCATTTTCACATGCGGCTACACGAGCTCCGAACAACGCAGGTGGAAGGTGAGAAAGTAGAAAGTGGGAAAGTAGAAATCCAAGTGGAACACCTTCACTGCAATCATGACGGCCTCTTGCTTTCCCCTTTTCGTTTCTCGCCCTCCGTTTCCCATTCTCTCTGCTCTTGATCTCTGTGGACAGTATCCGGCGAAAACGCCGGCAGGCACACCGCAATATACTCCGCGCCATCCGGTCCCGGCGTGCTGTACTGCACCCATTCGCCGCGAGGCGTGATAATCGCTTGCCCCGCTGAGACATCGACCACGCCATCACGCGTCGTCACTCGCACCATGCCCTGCAGAACAAGTGTGTATTCATCAAACTCAAGTGTTTGCCCAGGTTCGCTCCAGCCGCTGGGACTTCTCATGCGGGCAATACTCACAGACTGTGTGTGAGAGTTGACGCGACCGATGAACTCTTCAATGATTTTGGGCTTATTGCCCGCGGCCTGGATGCGTGTCGGCGTGGGAATGAGAGTCGGCATGGGAGAGCGCCTCTTGGCGAAAAGAGGGCGCATGGCTTTGCGCCCTTACAGGATAGTCTTTTACGTTTATATTTTCTGCGCGCGCTCCACTATCGGCGCAACACGATCTATGCACTCTAACGCTTTGCCATCGGCGATTTCCTTAGCGAATTCTTGCGAGAACAGCACGAGGCGGCTTGCGCCAGCGTCACGATAGGCTTTCAACGCGTCCGCAGAGAGTGCGCCGTTTTGCGGATCGACAAACGCGGTCATCTGTAACGCTTCGGGATCCCGTCCGCACTCTTTGGCGAGTTGCCGGATGGTCGCGACTTTCTTGCCATAGTCCGCCGGGTCATTGGTGAGCGGACACCAGCCGTCATACGTGCGCGCCACGCGTTCGAGCGCCTTCTGCACGTGGCCGCCGAGAAAGATTGGCGGGCCGGATTTCTGAGCGGGTTTGGGGTCACAGTAGACCGGCGGGAATTGCACTAACTCGCCTTGATAGCTTGGTTGGGCTTGGGTCCAGCAAACGCGCATAGCTTCAGTGGTTTCGCGCAACAGTTTCCAGCGCAGGCGGAAATTCGCACCCATGATTTCTGTCTCTTCTTTTAACCAACCTGCGCCCACGCCGAGGATGATGCGTCCGCCTGAATACATATCGAGGCTGGCAATGACTTTGGCGGTCATCAGCGCGTTCCGCTCTGGTAGTAAGCAGATTCCGGTTGCCAGTTTAATCTTTTTCGTGGCGGAGGCCGCCATAGTAAGGGCAATAAATGGGTCCGCCCAACGGCGATAATGAGCGGGCAGCGTGCCGCCGCCGGGAAGCTGGGTCTTGAAATCCACCGGGATCACTGGGTGTTCGGGAATCCATAAGGATTCAAATCCGAGCGATTCCAGGCGTTGGGCAATAGTGGTGATGTTACTCGTCTCTGCGGTTGCCGGCACGAGCAGACCAAGATTCATACCTGTTCCCCCTTTTGTGTACGAGAGGTTTTTGTACTCTGCCATGCTCGTTACATCGGAAGTTGCTCTGTTGCAATGAGGGGGAAGAGGCGACTGATTTCACTGGCGTGATCTTTCTGCTACAAGGCGGAAAAAAGGAGGAGGAGCGAGGTGGAGAATACGGCTGTTCTCCCCCTCTCCTAACGCGCCTTTTCACTTGTGTGCTGGAGGCGATCGATGCTCAGTCCGTATCGTGTACTGGATCTGACAACTGAACGGGGATTGCTGTGCGGCCAGATCCTGGGCGACCTTGGCGCGGATGTGATCAAAGTTGAACCGCCGGGCGGCTCTCCTGCGCGTCAGTTAGGACCATTTTATAAAGACCAACCCCACCCTGATCGTTCGCTGTACTGGTGGGCGCATAACCGCAATAAACGCGGTATTACGCTCAACCTTGACGCCGCCGAGGGAAAAGCGCTCTTTCACCGCTTGGTTGCGAGCGCGCATTTTCTGATCGAATCGGAGAACCCTGGCGCTATGGCTGAGCGGGGCCTAAGTTACGCCTCGCTCTCCGCCATCAACCCGGCGCTGGTGTATGTGTCCATCACTCCGTTTGGACAAGACGGCCCGAAGGCCAATTATGCTGATAGCGATTTGATTATCCTGGCTGCTAGCGGCCCACTGGTGTTGACTGGAGACGATGATCGCCCGCCCGTGCGCGTCAGTGTTCCGCAAGGCTACGCGCACGCGAGCGCACAGGCCGCGGTTGCGGCCTTAATTGCTCATCATGAGCGCCAGCGGTCTGGACTAGGGCAGCATGTAGACGTGTCAGCGCAACAGGCGGCTGCTCAGGCGGTGCAGTCTGGACTGCTCGCCGCACCCTTGGGTGAGCGGGATTTTCGACGGCTCGCGGGCGGCGTCAAAATGGGTCCGCTCAACGTCCGCCTTGTCTGGCCGGCGAAAGATGGGTACGTAGCCATCGCGTTTCTCTTTGGCTCCGCGATCGCGCATTTTACCCGGCGGTTGATGGAATGGGTGTGTGAGGAAGGCTTTTGCGACGCCGCCACGCGCGACAAAGATTGGGTGGCGATGGGCAAGGTCTTCTTTGGCGAACCGGAAGCCCTGGCGGAGTATGAGCAACTCAAACTTTTG
>DATLYA010000079.1:0-13894 GCA_035575235.1 Candidatus Methylomirabilota bacterium | reverse complement strand
GTCGGGATTATCGGCGGCGGGTACTATGAGCCCCAAGATCTGACGGTGACGACGTACGACAGCGCGTACAGCCACATGGATCGTCTGGGCAACCGCTGGGGCTTCGTCATTTTTGACGAATGCCATCATCTGCCAGGCGAGATGTACAGTCACGCGGCGGAAATGTGCCTGGCGCCATACCGACTGGGGTTGACCGCAACGCCCGAACGGAACGATGGGAGACATGTTTTATTGGATGAACTGATTGGTCCACAAGTCTATGCCAAAGGCATTAAAGAGCTGGCTGGCGAGTATCTCGCCGACTACGTGACTGAGCGCATCACTGTAACATTAACGCCTGAAGAAGAAGAGGAATACAAACAAGCGCGCCGCACCTTTTATGACTTCATTGTTGACCATGGCATCGTCTTGGACGGGTTAGCGGGATGGCATCGCTTCGTGCGCGAGAGCGCGCGCAGCCGCAAGGGACGGCAAGCGATGTTAGCTCACCAACGGTCAAAAAAGCTGGCGTTGGGCACGTCGGCGAAATTGCGCACGCTGGATTTTTTGTTAAAAAAGCATGCCCGCGAGCGCGTCCTCATTTTTACCAGCGACAACGACACCGTCTATGCGATTTCTGCCGCGTTCCTCATTCCGGCGATCACGCATCAGACGCCAACGAAAGAGCGTAAGGCGATTCTGGAGGGATTTAACAACGGAGACTATCTTGCGCTGGCGACCTCAAAAGTGCTCAACGAAGGCGTGAACGTCCCGGAAGCCGGCGTGGCGATTGTCCTGTCCGGCTCAGGCTCCACCCGCGAGCACGTGCAACGCCTGGGGCGCGTGCTGCGCAAACGGGAAGGCAAACAAGCGATTCTCTATGAGGTAATTACCGCCGGCACAGTGGAAGAACACATCAGCCGCCGCCGACGGCAGCATGATGCGTATCAGTGAAAGGATTGAGTGATTGATCCATCGGACCATTGAGGAATTGAAGACGGATAAGGACCACTTCTTCAATGACTCAATCACGCAGTGATGCAGTCGCTCACTTCTTCAATGAATCAATCTCTCAATGGCTCAATGATTCAATTTCCCCCGAGAATCATCTCCTTCGCCCGACCAAACAGCAAAGGAATGGAGGGCGCGATGTTTTCCCACTCGGGATCGTAGCGCTTGCCGCGGCGGTGCAGCATGACATTAAAACAACTAATGGCCCCAAAGCGGTAGCCCGCGAGCGCGCGATACCAGGCGACCTCTTTTATTTTCCGTTGCACTCCTTCTTCATACAGCGCCACCAGTTCTTCGGGTGACGGGGCGGAGGAGATTGGCGTACACACCCCTGTCCAACTTGCGGGATCGGTAAAGACAATCAACCAACCCAGGTCTAACAGTTGTCCGCCGATGCCGGCGATCTCCCAATCCAGGACAGCGATGATTTTGTCATTGTCAAAGAGAAAATTCGAGCCCTGAAAATCGCCATGGAAAAGGCCGATTGGCGGGTCGTGCGGCTGCGTTTGCAACAGCAATTCTCGCACCTCTTGTCCCTGCGCGATCCAGCCGGGCTCCGCGCCTTTCGCCAGAATCGGGTCCCAGAAGCGAATCTCTTCCTCCAGCGAACGCGGCGTTTCCCAGCCGGCCAGCTTGGTTTGCCAGTCGAGCAGATGCGTCTGCGCCAGCGCCTGGACAATTTGACGAAAGCGCAGCGCGACCTTTTGCGGACTTAGATCAAATGGTGGATCTGGGTCGGAAAAACGAAAGGTGCGCCCAGGCAGCCGCTCGACCATAATATACGGCACCTCGAACCAGCGCGGGTCACTGCCGTACCATCGCACCGTGGCGACCGGCACGCCATGCTGTTTGAGCGCATGCAACAGCGGAACCTGTCGCAACACGTCAGTATTGCCGCTTTGCCTTACCCCTTTTGGCGGAAGACGCATGACGAGCGATTCGTTTTTCGCCTGGCCGTTTTCTTGATAATCGACACGGAAGCCAAAACTCAGACCGGCATGACCAGGCATGGTTTCCACCTGGCTGACAGTGGCGTCTCTCCCGTAATGGGCGACGGCAAAGTCCTGTAACTGGCGCTGAAGAATCTCTAAGTCCACCGCCATCGACTGTTCCTCCTGTCTGTTGGGCGCGAAAGCATCATGCCGCAAGAGCCCCTGCCTGCTCAAGCCCTTTCCCTTCAATAGGGAATATGCTGTGAATGGCGACAGGAGGGGAAAAGTATGGCGCTCAACAGAAAGAAAGTGCAGAAGAAGCGCGAGAAAAAAGCCGCAAAACGGAAAGCCCTCATCGCCGACAAAAAAACGCCCGCGGCGGTAGGTCGGCTCTCGAGTGGAGAAAGAGCCCTGTCCCTGGCTGCGAGTTCCCCTCTTTACGAGTGTCTTATGGCGGAAGAGTTGTTTGATGCCGGCCTGGGGACGGTGGTAGTCAGCCGATCCATGCCGGCTGGCCGGATCGGGGCTTCATTCTTTCTACTGGACGTCTTTTGCCTGGGCGTCAAAAACGCTTACTTTCTTGCCATGTCTGAGGACGAGTACGCTTACCGACTCGATACAATTGAGTTGAACGAAACCTTACGGCCAGTCTCTCCCTCCTATGCGCGAAAGTTGGTGGAAGAAACGGAAGCCTACGCCAGAAATCTTGGTTTCTCCCCTCACCCTGACTATCAAAAGGCTAAGAGGATTTTCGCTGATATCGATGCAACCGCATGTGCGGAGCGTTTCCCCTTTGGGAAAGACGGGAAGCCGTTCTTCATTGCCGGACCCAATGAGACCTCGAAGAAAATAGAAAAAATCCTTGCGACGCTCACTCAACATTGCGGCCCTGGCGGGTTTGACTACCTGGTGGGATTGGAAGACGACTTTGATGAGGAAGATGAATTCGAGTTCCTAGAGGAGGAGAGCGAGTTCGACGATGAGGACGCTCTTGAAGTTGATTTTGTGAGGATTGATGAGATCAAGAAGAAAAAGTGACGGCTTGGCGTCGCGCCAGGTTCCGCCGAATTGAACCTTCTTCACTCTTTCCCAGCATTGCGGCGGATCTCATTCACAAGTAAATGCGCACGGCGGGTGGGCTCCGGCAAGCGGTGCTTGGTGCAGCAGGCAAGGACAATCTCAACTGCTTTCTTGAGGGTAATTTTGTGGCCGGGGGAGACAAACACCGGAGAGACACGGTCCTTCGTTCGTACAATAGCGCCGACATGTTCCTTACGATGGATTAAGGGCTCGGTGCTGCCTCGTGTCGCCCCAGGCTCGCGATACGCGCCGACAAGCAGGCTTTTGGCGCATCCGATGGAAGGGATATCGAGCCACAACCCGAGATGACTGGCGATGCCCAGCCGCCGCGGATGGGCGATACCTTGTCCATCACACATGATGCAGTCCGGCTGTATTTGCAGTTTGTCCCACGCTTGCAGGACCGCGGGACATTCGCGAAAGGAGAGCAAGCCGGGGATGTAAGGGAACGGGACTTGCGCCACGGCCGATGCGGAGCCGATCAGCTGCAGGTCGGCGACGTGCAGCACCACGATCGCGGCGAATAACCAATCCGAACCTTTGTCATATGACACGTCAATGCCGGCGACGGTCTCAAGTTTCTCCGGTTCGCTGTGGAGATCGATTTGCGCGCGTAGTTGATTCTGAATCTCGACGGCTTCTTCAGGGGAAACGTTCCAACGATGCAGTAATCCTTTGCTCATGGCGCTATTGTCTCTGACGCCGGTCGGAAAATTAAGTATCCAAGAGATTTGTCGATAGCTCTTCCCGACAGCTCAAATTCGACCTCCGGAAGGAACCTGGCGCGTCATGATTTCCTCCCTCTACATCTCGCTCTCCGGGCTCAAGGCCTTGCAAAAACAGTTAGCTATAGCCGCTCATAATCTGGCGAATGTGAATACCGACGGCTTCAAAAAAAGCCGGGCGGTATTGCAGGAGGCAAAGCCTCAAGGCGTAACGGCGCAACCGCAAAAATTGGAATTGCCGGGGCCGTTGCTGTTAGAACAGAGGCCTGATGGGGAGCAGCTCATTGAGCAGTCGAATGTGGATGTCGGCGAGGAAATACCAAACGTTCTCATCGGACAGCGGGCGTATGAAGCAAATTTGAAAATGTTGAAGGCGGCGGATGAGACGACCGGAACTCTATTGGACATCATCCAGCGTTCATAGGGTCCATAGAGTCCGTTAAGTCCATGGGGTCTAACAGACTCAGTGGACTCAACAAACCCCATAGACTCAACGAACTCAATAGACTCAATTAGTCCTCTTCTTTGAACAACGCATCCCGCCAGTCCAGCGCGGCGCGCAGTCCTTTTTCTTTGCGAATCTGATTGAAGGTGGTTTGCTCTTCGGTCTTTGTCGTGTCGAACATCACAACCAGTTCCAGATTCTGATAGATGCTGTTGAGAAAGCCCATGTTCTCGAAGGCGCGGTTGATCGCGGCTTTGTTGAACTTGACTCCGACGCGGGCGATCTTGATCAGCTTGCGCGCGACTTTCTCGCATTCAGCCATGAGCTTCTCGTGCGGGACCACGCGGTTAATCATGCCCAAACGCTCAGCCTCCTGGGCGCTGATCATCTCACCGGTCAACAGCAACTCTTTGGAGCGCGCCAGTCCGACGCTAAACGGCGTAATTAAAACCGGAGGACCAGTGCCAAAGCGAATCTCCGGTTCGCCCAGCACGGCGCGCTCTGAGGCGATTTTGATATCGCAGAGCTGCGCCAGTTCGCACGCGCCCGCCAGGGCATAGCCGTTGATGGCGGCGATGTAGGGTTTGCCGGAGTGCCAGATCTTTAATAATGTGTCGATGTTCTGTTTGAGATGCGAGCGCCATTCGTCAGCAGAACGCTCGTAGATCTCCGGTTCGCCTTCCCTCGCGCCAATGTCGAACCCGGCGGAGAACGCCCGTCCCGCGCCGGTGAGAATCACGACTTTGACGTCGGAGTCCGCCTCAATCATGTCGAGGGCGTGACGCAACTCCGCCATCAACTCCGCACTCAGCGCGTTCAATTTCTCAGGGCGATTGAGAGTGAGATAGCCAATGCCGTTTTTCTTCTCGAAGAGCAGGTTGTGATAATCCATCAAACCTTCCGGCGCTCTTACCTGCATGCTCAACGTCTACTCCAGTGGAAGAGTGAAAGCAAGGGAGAACTCAAAGCCCCGGAGCCGGTGATCTGCACCCCGGGCTTGCCCTCAGCCGCAAAAAGCTCCACACTCGAAAGCGGCATTCTTTGCCTGGAGAGGAGGCGCCGTGATGGAACGCAGCTTCCGTACGCTACGTGTGAAAGAAGTCATGGTGGATTCTCCGGTGACGGTGAACCCCGGGGATTCGCTCCAACATGCCCTGACTTTATTAGAAAAGTATAATATTCATGAGCTTCCAGTGGTTGAACACGGGCGGCTGATCGGCATCGTGACTGACGGCGATCTCAAGTTTTTTACTCCAGCCTATCCGCTCTTACGCGACCAGGAAGAACTGCGCCAGGCGTTGCGGGAGCTGACCGTCGCGGAAGCGATGACCGTTGAGCCGGTGAGCATTGATCCGGAAGCAACGCTGCTTGACGCCGTGAAACTCATGTATGAGAGCAGCATTGGAGCGCTCCTGGTTGCGGAAGGCGAGCGACTGCTCGGTATCCTATCTGTGAGTGATATTCTGCGGATTGTCATTGAGCAGCATGAGGCGTAAGAGAAAAGACATATCAAGTCTTAAAGTCGTCAGGTCTTCAAGTCGCACTCCCCCGCCTTTTTTGACCTTATGACTGATGGACTTGATGACTTGATGATCGGAACATGCTCACCTCCGACCTGCTTCTCACCCGCTCCGAAGGGCCGTATCTCTATCCTCGTTACATCGCCGTCGACTCGCCGCGTTTCGTGCGCATGGCCGAGGAGCTTGTTGAGATTTTCGCGGCGCATGAGGGAAAAACCCGGCGGGAGCTGACCGATGCGCTCAACCGCTACGCGGAAGACAGTACGGACTACCGCATCCAGCGCGGCCTGGCCAAGCTGCTCAGCGACGACCGCTGTGAATTTACTGAGCGCAGTATTGCGCCGCCCGCTGAAATTCGCCAGCGATTATTTGCCCTGGCGCGCGAGAACCATCCTGTCGTGCTCCACCCTGATCTTATTCATCCCGTGACAAAAGACGATTTATTGCTTGAGATCGCGCGTGAGTACAAAACCGAGCCTGAACAGATTGCCTGGGCGTTGTATGCCGATCTCACGGAGAATCATATCCTGACGCGGTTTGAGGCCCCGTCCCCGGATTGGTTGCTGCAGCGGTACAACGTCGCGCTGGCGCAGGCGCTGCTCTACCGCTGCGTGCAGATGAAACTCTCGGTGTTCCGCAATATTCCCAGCCGCTACAAGCAACTCTTTAAATTCATCAAGTTCTATCAGT
This sequence comes from Candidatus Methylomirabilota bacterium, assembly GCA_035575235.1. GTDB lineage: Bacteria > Desulfobacterota > Binatia > Bin18 > Bin18 > SYOC01. Next base: position 7,512 of record DATLYA010000079.1, on the reverse strand, counting down.
TGATGCACGCCATACAGGGCGATCTCGACAGCGGGTATGAGGTGTTGTTGGACGGTCCGGTCAGCATGTTTCGCATGTCGCAGAAGTACGGACTGCAGCTCGCGGTGTTCTTACCTGCGCTCTTGTTGTGCACGCGCTGGAAAATGGAGGCGGAAATCGTGCACCCTGACGGGTCGCGCCGCTTCTTTCCGCTCGATGAGAGCGTCGGCTTAGTGTCGCACTATCACGACAGTACGATGTACGACTCACTGTTGGAGCGCACGTTTGCCGAGCGGTTTGCTGAGATTGACAGCGGCTGGCAAATTGAACGCGAAGTCGCCATTATTAATCTGAAAGAGACGGTCTTCATTCCTGACTTTGCCTTTCGTCATCACGATGGCCGCACTGCACTGCTAGAAATCGTCGGCTTCTGGCGTCCGGACTATTTGGCGAAGAAGATCATGAAACTCAAGCGTTCCGGGCGCACTGACATGGTGGTCGCCGTGTCGGCTGATTTAAATGTCGGAGAAGAAGATTTGCAAGAGGTGCCTGGGAGCGTGTTTTTCTTCAAAAATCGCATCAACCCCAAAGAAGTCATTGCCCGGCTGGAGCAGGTTGGAAAGGATGCGACGAACGAGTATTAAGCACGGAGCAAAAACAAGGGCGCTTTGGAAAGGGCAGCACTGGAGAAGCAAGGCAGTGAAGACTGGAAGAAAGGAAAACGGAAAAAATAGCTGGATCAGAGCGGCAAAATGTTCCCCTGTCGTGCTGGAGCGGTGAGAAATCGTTGGCCTCGCTTTTGCGAAAGAGGCAGGGATACCGAACGTGTCATTTTCTTTCTCTTCTTTTTCTGCCGCGCTGACGTCTTTCTTCCAGAGCTCTCCTGTGCACAATGCGGCGGAAAAACCTTCCTCGGGATTCCGGTTGTGGGGAACAGACGGATTCTCGTTCAGCGACGTCCTCGATATTGTGAATCCTCTCCAGCATCTGCCAGTACTTTCCACGGTCTATCGCGCCCTGACTGGCGATCGCCTGGCTCCGGCGCCTCGCATCCTGGGTGATGCGCTCTTTGGCGGCCCCATCGGCGCTGCAGTGGGCGCGGCGAACGCTCTCTTGGAATACGCCTCTGGCAAGGATGCCGGCGAGCATGTCTTAGCCCTCCTGCACGCGCCAAATCACAGTGAAGATGAACCCGTACAGCCGGCAAATTATGCTGATCCAGTGCTCTCGGCTCCAGCGCTCCGTGCAGCTCAGGCGCAACCAGCTCAGCAAGCGGCATTGCATGCTGCCGACCACAGGCGACGCATGACGGCGTTACACGCCTATGCGCAAAACAGCAGATTACTGCATGCGTTGGAGCGACAAGGGACTTCTGGCGTCCGTTTGTAACGCCAGGATGAGCCTTGACGCCGCAACCTTCCCTTACTAGAGTACCCTCCACATCCGAGTCTTGCCCTGCGGCAAGGCAAAAGGGAGGGTCTATGCCGGGACGCGGCTTAGAAGGTGTTCGCATTATTGAATGCGGGGAAATGGTCGCTGCTGCGTATGCGACCAAATTAATGGCCGACATGGGCGCTGAGGTCATCAAGATCGAGCGGCCCACAAGCGGCGACTCCGCTCGTCAACGAGGTCCGTTTCCTGGAAAGATTCCCCATCCGGAAAAAAGCGGCCTGTTTCTCTACCTCAACACCAATAAACGCGGCGTTACGCTGGATGTTGAACATCCACGCGGACGAGAAATTTTTCACAAACTGGTGAGCCAGGCCGATCTGTTGGTGCATAATGTCCACCCCGCGCGTATGGCGGCCATGGGGTTGGAGTACGAACAACTGTCACAGCTGAACCCCAGTCTTATCATGACCTCGATCACGCCATTCGGCTTGCAGGGGCCTCACAGTCACTACCAGGCGACTGACCTGACGCTGTGGAACGCCGGCGGTCTATGTTATCTCAATGGCGGCGGTCCTGGCAGTGAGGACCTCCCGCCGCTCAAACCGTTCGGCCAGCAAGCCGGGTTTCAAGCAGGCATCCATGCCGCCGTCGCTTCGCTGGGCGCGTTGTTTGCCCGCTTCACTGACGGCGTGGGGCAGCATATCGATTTTTCCATTCAGGAAACTTTGATGGCGATTTCTGAGTTCGCCGGCATCATGCCTACCTACGCGAATCAAATTGTCGTGCGGTTTACCGGCAATAAAGCGATTCGTCCGCTTGATATCATGGAATGTAAGGATGGCTACATCTATTTGTGTTGCGTGGAAGAGCACCAATGGAAGGAATTCGTGGATATTATGGGGAATCCCGAGTGGGCTACGGAAGAGATCTTTGCTACGCGCTTACACCGGGCGGAGAACTGGGACGCCTTACAAGTGTTGCTTGAGCCTTGGGTGAAAGAACAAAGCGTTGAAGAGCTCTATCACAAAGCGCAGGCGCGCCGCATTCCGTTTGCTCCCGTCTCGACAATGGGTGATCTGCTGAATTCTGAGCACTTGAAAGCGCGGGGATTCTTCGCCGAGATCACCCATCCGGTGGCGGGAACCTATCCGTATCCGACTGCGCCGTACAAGATGTCCGCCGTACCGTGGACGCTGCGTCGCCCGGCGCCATGCCTGGGACAGCATAACGCGGAAGTGTACGGCGCTATAGGTCTCTCGCGGCAAGACATTGAAGAGTTGCAAAAGCAAGGAGTTCTCTAGAGAGAAGCGGAGAAACGGAGACGGGGAGAAGCGAAGATTTTTGAGCCCGAAGCGGAGAAACGGAGACAGAGAGAAGCGGAGAAGACATTTTAACTCGCCGATGCTCCGGTTCTCCGCTTCCCCGGCTCCAGTCTTTATGATTCCCCGGTTCTCCGGTTCTGCATCAGTCGAGCACAGGAGATTAGGTTATGAGCAAAGCCCCTCTCGAAGGCATCAGAGTCGCCGACTTCTGCTGGGCCTGGGCCGGACCCTATGGCGCCTTGCAGTTAGCGCACCTCGGCGCTGAGGTCATTCGTATCGAAAGCACAACCCGCATGTGCCCCTCGCGGCTGATTCCTCCCTGGGCTGACAATATCCAAAAGGGTTACAACCGCTCGGGGTACTTTAATCAATATAATCAAGGGAAGCGGTCCATAACCCTGAATCTGAAAAAGCCCGAGGGGCTGGAGCTGGCGAAAAAACTGGTCGCGAAGAGCGATATCGTGATCGAAAATTTCGCCGCAGGCGTCATGGACAAAATGGGCTTAGGTTACGAAACGCTACGCGCGGTGAAGCCTGACATCATTATGGCCTCGCTGTCAGGGTATGGCGCCACCGGTCCGGAAAGCAGCTATGTGTCGTATGGCCCGCCCCAGGTCGCTTTGAGCGGCATGGCCTCGTTAACCGGCTATCGCGGCGGGCCGCCGCTGCAGGCGGGGTTTTCTTATGGCGACCCCAATGGCGGCGTTCATGGGACCTTTGCGATCCTGTGCGCCTTGATTCATCGGCAGAAAACCGGGGAGGGGCAGTACATCGATCTCTCGCAACGCGAAGCCTGCGCGATGCTTCTGCCTGAAGGGTTAATGGACTTCGCCATGAATCAGACGCAGCCGCCGCGCAATGGCAACCGTGATCCCTCTATGGCGCCGCATGGCGTCTTTCGCTGTAAGGGCGATGATCGGTGGGTCAGTATTGCCGTGCGTGATGAGGCGGACTGGCGAGCGATGTGCGTTGTCATGGGCAAGCCGGAACTGGTTAACGATGTACGCTTTGCCACACTGGCGGCTCGGAAAGAGCATGAAGACGCGCTCGAAGAGATCGTGACGGCGTGGACGCAAGAGCGATCTGCCGAAGAAGCAACGGAACAGTTGCAACAGGCCGGCGTGCCGTCGTATCCATCGCTGAACGGGAGAGATATGCTTGCCAATCCGCAGGCTGAAGCGCGCGGGTTTTTTGTCGAGTTGCCGCATCCTGAAGTAGGCGTGCGCCGACACCTGGGCATTCCGTGGAAAATGTCTCGCACTCCCTGTGAAGTGCGCCGTCCTGCGCCGCTGCTCGGGCAAGACACCGACTATGTGTTGGAACACATTATCGGCTTGCGCCGAGAGCAAGTTGCGGCATTAAGAGAAAAAGAAGTCCTTGTCTAAGCAAAGGCGGAATGCGGAGTGGAACCCTCACTCCTTCTTACCTGCTTCCGCATTCTGCGCGCTCTTCTTCACACAGTCTTCTCCTTAAACTCTGCACGTAGAAATCGTAGGGCATACTCTCGCCAGACCTCCTGGAGGAGGGGAAAAATCCCACCATTTGGGGCATTGTCTGAGCTCGCTTAAGTGCGGTAGGGTGCGGTCGTGTTCGGCTAGCCGCTACCAGTACTGGAGGGAGAGGAGAAGATGTACACTTGGTTTCCAGGCAGTCGCCTGAGAGCTCTCTATCATCCAGCAGACGCTCTGGGCCTCTTGACTTCAGACCTTATATCTACTGCGCCTCAGGCACGAGAAGGAGGAAATGTATGCAACGACTTACTCATTTTGCTCTGGCTGCCGCGTGTGTTTGCCTGTTGATTGGCGCTCACGCCCGCGAAGGACTGTCAGCTCAACCTGCAGAATTTGGAGAAGGGTCAGTGTTTATTGCGACGTTGACCGGGGCGCAAGAGAATCCCCAAGTGACAACGAATGGAATAGGGTATGCGTTGTTCACCTTCAATCAAAAGACGAGCACTTTATGTGTGGCGCTGAGTTTCAGTGGATTGAGTAGTGACGCCATCGCAGCCCATGTCCATGGTCCCGCTGATCCAGATGAGAATGCCGGCGTTCTTATCCCTCTCTCCATTACCAGTCCAGTCAATCAGTGCGGCACGCTTGATAAAAATGGAAGAAAAGCCTTAAAAGCAGGCAGACTGTACGTGAACGTCCATACTCCAGCCAACCAGGGCGGCGAAATTCGCGGACAGATTCTGCCGATTAAAGGGCCGCACTACAAAGACCCAGATTAGGTCAGAAGAAGGCTTAAATGGGGGACGTTTCTGCAACTCCTCCCCTCCCTGGCGGTCAGCCAGTACGCGGCTGACCGCTCTCTCATCTCCTAAATGCCATACAGCCGATGCACGTTGTCGTACGTGATCTTCCGCTTGGCTTCGGCGGGGACGCCCGCAAAGTTTTGTGCGATGACTTGCCGTGAATGCGGCCAGGTGGAGGCGCGATGAGGAAAGTCTGACGCCCACATGAGATTGTTTTCTCCCGCCAACTCATACGTCATCACGCCGGGACGATCATCCTGAAAAGTGGCGTACACTTGCCGCTTGAAATACTCGCTCGGCTTCATCGTGATCGGCGTGGGGTCGACGTACCGCAGAGTGTCGTAGCAGATGTCGAGGCGATAGAGGTAGTGTGCGATCCAGCCAATGTCATTTTCTGCGGAGACGAGTTTTAAGCGCGGGAACCGTTCCAGGACGCCATTGTAAATAAGATCCGTCAGCGAGTACTGAATCTCATGGATGATTGACATCGTTGACGCGACGCGCCCCTTGCCAAGCTGCACGCTTCTCTTGCCGGTGAGGATGTGGAGACTGATGGGGAGATTCAGGTCCTGCGCCGCCGCCCATACCGGATCGAAATGAGGATCACTGAATGGAATATCCCCCGGAGGCGCGGCATTCATCATGGCGCCGCGCAGCCCCTTCTTGGCGATGCGTTGTAATTCTTTTACGGCTTCATTGACATCCTGCATGGCGATGAGACCAAGGCCGATTAACCGTTGCGGCGCGTGGCTGCTGAACTCCGCCACCCAGTCATTATAGGCGCGAAAGCAGGCCCACTGCAGTTCAAGATCTTTCAGATGAAAGAGAAACATGCCAAGCGTCGTGTACAGCACCTCGCCTTCCACGCCGTCAATATCTTGATCTTTCAAGCGCTCGACTGGGTCCCAGCCGCTCGGCCGCGCTTGCTCGTAGCCGACGTTTTGATTAACTCCGAGATCTTTTGGATCTTTCCCGGCGGCGAAAGCGCCGCCGACGGGAAACGGCGTGAGCCCTTCGGCGACAAAGAAGCTGCCTTTCTTATCTTGGTAGTTAGTGACAACTCGAGGCGCGCGGTCGCGCAGTGCGTGGTCAAGGCGTTGCACCCACAAATTGGACGGCTCCATCGTGTGTGAGTCCGCCGAGAAAATCGCTGTTTGTGTCATCGCGTTCCCTCCTTTCTGGGGCGATTATCGCGCGAGGGGTCTATTGGTGTCAATCGAACCACTACGGCAGCTCGCCGCCGGGCGGGCGGTTGACGAAACGAGAAAGCAAACTTTACGCGAAAATGTGTCTCACCGGACAGACAAATCCCGGCAGCACGTCCTCGCCGTGGAGTTCGTCGCCTTCACGAAGAATTTTGACTTCACCGTCAGGGTGATAGACTATGATGGACTTGCTGCGCGGGAGCGCCACCCAGACGAGGCGGACGCCTGCGGCAAGATACTCTTGGACCTTCTCCCAGACATCGTCAAACCGGTCATTGGGAGACACAACCTCCACCGCTACATCCGGAGCGCCATCCCAGAATTTTTCTGGCTTACCCTGAGCAAGAACCCGTTCTTTACTGACGAACGCGACGTCAGGCGCTCGAACAGTATCGGGGTTATGGTGTAATGTGAAGCCTGTTTCGGAAACACAAATTACTCCTAGATCGTGCTGTGTAGCATGTTCTCCGAGCAATCTCGCCAAATTTCCTGCAATCGTACCATGCAAAAACCCAGCTGGAGGCATGTGAATGAGTTCCCCCGCGACCAGCTCGTGCTTCTGTCCATCGTCCGGAAGTTGCCAGAGGTCTTCTGCCGTCAACAACTCTTTTTCTGAAGCGGTGACTGTCATATGGTTGAGCGTACGCGGCGATTGTCACAAGGTCAAGAAAGCAAACGTAAGGAGACTTGCATGCGATACATCATCTACGGGGCTGGCGGTATTGGCGGCGTTATTGGCGGGAAGTTGTTCCAGCGTGGTCACGAGGTAGTGCTGATTTGCCGGGGAGAGCAAGTCGCGACGATTCAGCGACGGGGACTGACTGTGAAGACGCCCACCGAAACGCTTCAACTGCCTCTGCGCGCGGTGGCGCATCCTCGGGAACTTGTGTTCACTAAGCGTGACGTCGTCATCCTGACCATGAAATCACAGGACACCGAGATGGCGCTCCGTGATCTGCAACGCGCCGGCGGCAGTGATATCCCCGTAGTTTGTTGTCAAAACGGGGTGGATAACGAGCGTATGGCGGCGCGGCGGTTCTCCCGCGTCTATGGCATGGTAGTGTGGATGCCGGCCACATACCTGGAGCCCGGTGTTGTGTTAAACCATGCGTCGCCGATTGGCGGCATTCTTGATGCGGGGTGTTATCCACGCGGCGTGGATTCACTCATTACGCAAGTCACAGCTGATTTGACGGCGTGCGGTTTTAGCGCCAAAGCTGATCCGGCGATTATGCGGTGGAAATACACCAAGCTGTTAAGCAATCTGCGCAACGCCCTGCAAGCGATTTGCGGTTTGGAAGCGCCTGGCGGAGAGGTCGCGCGCAGGGCGCGGCAAGAGGCGCTGGCGTGTTACAAGGCG
>DATLYA010000078.1:0-21567 GCA_035575235.1 Candidatus Methylomirabilota bacterium | reverse complement strand
CCCCCGCGTCGGCATAGACGCAAGACCAACGCGGTTGATGCGGAAACTCCATCGAGCGGAAGCCCATCTCTTCCGCGGTATAGGGAGGAGTAAAGGGGTACAGCTCAGCCGGCAAGTAGGGAAACTGGGAGTGTCGAGGCGTGTCGGTCGAGAAATCGATGCGCTCCCGCTCCTTCGGCGACAGCTCAGCGACAGTTTTCCAGGTCTTGTTTCCCTCACTAATAGTTTGTCCCCAGACAACGCTCGTATGCATCCCAATCGCTCCACAGATGAAGAAGATCAACAGGCGCACGATCATAGCGTGCCCTCCTTTACCGCTGCCGCGATGCTCTGGTTATAAGCCAAAGAGGGGAAAGGCCCAAGGAGGGGCGAGGCGTCCGGCTGCTTTCGTGAGGTCAGCTTGCCCTCGGTCGGCGAAGGCTGCTCCCCTATCCACACGCTGGTTAGGTCGACGACAAAAACGGCTTATCCAGATTCTCTGCGCGCCCTTCCAGTTGCGGCACTTGATCATATTTCCCTTGCTTGAGTCGTTTGATCGTTCCTTGGTGCAGTTGGCGATAGGTCAAATTGCCTGCTCCAGCGCGCAGCGTTTCCACCATACAGTAGGTCAGAGCGCCATTATAGGACCCGCCAATATACGCATCGGCTGATGTCTGGGTGTCACGGCAACCTGCAATGAGCACTTCGGGAATATCGACAGTCACGACATCTCGTTTTCTGCGCTGTGCAGGAGCAGAAGCGCGCACGGTCCCTCGTACTTTGCCGCGCAGCTTCCGACCAGATTCCGCCGCAACCAAATCCCAGGGACTCGGAAGAAAACGTTGCACCCGCTCGGCGCCTGGTTGCTGAATCACTCGTGTGTTCGTCCCGGAGTGGCAGCAATCCATAACGACAGTGAGACTCACCCCGGCTGGGAGGCGGTTGAAAGTCTGTCGTAACCAGTCATCGGTCAGCGGCTTCTTCCAGTCGAGATCCGTAGGACAGAGAATCTCGTCCCGGTGATCGGCCTCGTCGCCATCGTTATCCGGCACGTTTGAGCCATGCCCTGAGTAGTGCAGAAACAGCACATCTCCAGCCTTTGCTCCCTTCACCAGTTTGCTGATCGCCGCCTGCAGGGCTTTCGTCGTCGCTGCATAGTCAGTCAGTATGACAATGTCTTTGCCGGCAAAGCCGTACAGTTGGGTCAGCACGGCTTTCATATTATTGACATCATTCACGCATCCGCGCAGGTCTGCGCCGGGAATGCGATAGCGATTAATGCCGATGAGCACCGCCTTCTTGGCCATAACGCCATCCTCCTCCTTGGGGATCTTTGTCCAGGTTTTTACCAAATAACCATAGAGGGTGTCCAGGCGAAATGACGCCTTTCTCTTTATTCTGTGTTCTCAGTGTGCTATGCCGCCCGAGGGAGAAAGCACCGCGAAAAGGAGGATTGATTATGCCGCTGTATTTGGATGAAATCTGGCTCAACGAAACCTCAGCCGATAACGTCAAGAAAATCCACAAAATGTTTCAAGGAGTGTTGAGCGGCGCCCAGGGCTTCCCGGAAGGCGTCACACTCAAAGCCGGTCCGTGGGCGTCAAACGAAGAAGCAAAAATCATCTTGGTGCTTGATATTCAGGATCATGCCAAGACGTTCGTCACCTTTTCTACGGTGATGGCGAGCGGGTTGGTCCTCAAACGCAAACTGACGCCCATCGTCGACTGGAAGGCGATGGACGATGTCGTGAAGGCGCTGTAAATTGGAATAATAGTGAAGAGTGGACAGTGAAAGTAGATAGCTTCTCCACTCTTTTTTGCCTTTTATTCTTCATTGTTCATCGTTCATTCTTCATTGAAAGAGCATGCTTTCTCCCACACCTCCCCGGCCTTTAGCGATTACTGTCTATTGCGCGTCGAGCCGACGCGTCGCCCGGCACTATCTCGACGTCGCCGCTGAACTCGGACGGCTGCTGGCCGCGCGCGGGCACACCCTCATCTACGGCGGCGGAAACATTGGCCTGATGGGCGCGCTGGCCAACGCCGCCATGCTGCATAGCGGCAAAATCAAAGGCGTGATCCTGGCGGACTTCGTCGAACGAGGCTACGCCTCCGAGGGACACGAGATGCAGTCAGTCACGGACATGCGGCTGCGCAAACGCGGGCTGGATGAACTGGGCGACGCCTATATCGCTTTGCCTGGCGGGTTTGGCACGCTCGAAGAGATTTTAGAGATTCTCTCCTTCAAGCAGCTCGGCTTTCATCATAAACCTATTGTCTTTGTTAATATAAACGGCTATTTCGATCACCTGCTGGCGCAGTTTGAGCGCGGCTTTGTCGAAGCTTTCATCCACGAAAAATTCCGCGATCTGTACGCCGTCGCCGCCACGCCGGAAGAGGCGTTGGCGTTCATTGAGGCGGCGGCAAGTTAAATCCGCCCACAACACCTCCGTCCGCACGCCAGCCATAGAGATCCGCCCACATTTTGCGGTCATCTTTTTCACCCTGGCTCTCTCATAAGTACGCGGGCTTCTTGTTACGCGCAGCTTCATCCGAACGGGCGGAGCGCGAGGGGACGTCCGTGTCTCCCAGCTCGCTCTCTTACCAACTCTGACACCGAAATACCACCGAAATATTACCGTTTTGTTATGACTAGCGGCGCGCGGAAGCGCATAGTCTCCTCATCAGGATAAAGAATCGAAGAGGGAGGTGAGGTGATTTGCTCCTGTAAAGGAGCGAAGAAGCCTAAAGCCATGAGCCTTCCACACCAACCAAAGAAGAAGGAGATGTATGAAACAACGGACTTTGCTCGTGGGGGCTGAAACCAAACCGCCGCTGTTGCCGGAGTGGGCGTTTGTCGTGCAGTTCCGTGAAGGAGCAGATTTGTCACATGGACGCGTAGATGGCTGCGCCGAACATATCGTCTCGGGAGGGGCGGCGCAGTTTACCTCACTGGATGAGTTAGCGGCGTTCATGGCGCAGGTTTTGGCTATCGTCCGCGCGCCACCCTCGACGCCACAGGCATCCTGAACCGCAATGAGCAGTCTAAAAAGGAGAAACCTCTCCGAGTGAAAAGTATTATCAAAGGAGGACAATATCATGACCATAGTATACAAACTGTTACGAACGGGTTTGGCCGCGGGCGCTCTGTTACTCGGCAGCCAGCACGCCAGCGCTGCCCCGGCTGCCGAGAGTTGTCGCATGGCGGATAAACTACCCCTTGCTCTGAGTCGCGCACAGCAGCACGAGCGCGAACCAGGTGAGTTTGCCGACGCCAATCTTATGCCCGCGTCGTTCCAACGCACCCCACTCGCCGGTGATGCGGTGGAGTATTCATTTTTGCTGAAAGTTGGCCCCGGTGATTTCGATCAGATCCGCCTGCGCCGCGTCGTGCGCGAGCGGGCGCTCTGCTACCCAGCATATCTGTTTCTTGGATATCCTCACGGCCCAAACGATCCGTGTTATGTTGATGTGGCGAGCAACGACGAGACCGTTTTTGTTACCGTTCACGAATATGATCCTGAAGTGTACGAGCCAGACCATCGTACCCGGAGACGAAACCGATGAAATGTCTGTTCTGTAAAGAAGGGGAAACACAGCCGCAACGTGTCACTGTCGAACGGCATAACCAGGCAGGGGAACCGATTGCGGTGATTCATAACTTTCCAGCCGAAGTCTGCCCGGTATGTGGGGAGGAATACTATGCGGCGGAGGATTGGCAAGAGATTGAGCACGTACTCACACGTCCTCCTCTGAGAATCGCCCAGGTGCCGGTGTACGAACTGGGCTCGGAGCCTTCCCCAGAGGCATAGAAAAGTAAGAGCCGTCGGCAAGGGCGTTGTTTATGAGAGGTCCTCAAGCAACGCCTTTGCCTCTTGCAGATCTTTCGTGTCAAACCCTTCGGTGAACCAGCCATAAATCTCGGCCAATAGCTTGGGAGCTTCCTTCTTCTTCCCCTGACTTTGCCACAGCCGTGCGAGGCTGGTGAACGCCCGCAGCCCCCACGATTTGGCGCTCTGGCGCCGGGCAATGTCGATGGCTTTGCAAAAGCACGCCTCCGCCTCCTGTTCCACCCCCGCACGGAAACCCTTGCTCGGTTAATAGCGTAATGAGCTCTTCTGCTTGTTCTCTACGCCAGAGCTGCTCGCTGGGGACATCCAAACGAAAGAGCGGGAAAGGCCAAGGGCCTCCGTGTCTCCATGCCCGCCTCTTACCATATTCTGCTGGCGAATTACCAGCGAAATACGACCCCTGTGGAATGACACGTGGCGTGGTTTTACTGCAACTGCTCCGCCTGGTCCGTTGTCGGCACGAAGCCCTCCAGGGAATCCACGGGAATAGCAAGCTCTCCCCGCCCTTCAAACATCAGATAAAGCGTAGGCAACACAATAAGCGTCAACGCCGTGGCCGAAAGCAGGCCGCCGATAATGACAACCGCGAGAGGTTTTTGCACCTCGGAACCGATGCCGTGCGATAACGCCATGGGCAACAAACCGAGCATAGCGAGTAGCGCTGTCATTAACACAGTGCGCAACCGCACGAGCGCGCCTTGCATGACGGCGTCAAATGGCGTCGCGCCGTCGTCGCGCAGTTGGTTGAAGTAACTGATCATCACCACGCCGTTCAGCACCGCCTGGCCAAATAAGGCGATAAAGCCGATCGCGGCGGACACGCTCAACGGAATGTGCGTCACGAAAAGCGCCAGAATGCCGCCAATGATCGAAAACGGCACATTGGCGAGAATTAACAGAGAGCTGCGCACGGAACCGAACGCATTGAAGAGCAACACGAAGATCAATAAGACGCTGATCGGCACAATAATGAGCAGCCGCGCCATCGCACGCTGCTGATTCTCGAACTCCCCGCCCCAAGTCACGATACACCCAGGCGGTAAGGCGACGGTAGCCTGAACTTTCTCTTGCATCTCCTTGACCAGACTGCCCATGTCGCGGCCACGAATGAAGACGCCGAGCGCGGCCACGCGCATGCCGCCTTCGCGGCTGATGTTCATGTTGCCGCTTTTTACCGACACTTGCGCTATTTGCTCGAGCGGAATACGCAGCCCCCCCGGCGTATCGACGAGAATATTTTTGATGGCGGAGATGTCGCGCCGCTCATCTTTGCGCAAACGCACCACGACGCCAAACCGTTGCTCTCCTTCCCACATATCCGTCGCGACTTTGCCGCCCAGCGCCGTTTCAATCACATCCTGCGCGTCAGCAATGTTGAGCCCGTAGCGCGCAGCGCGCCGCCGGTCGATCTCAATCTGCAGTTGTGGAATCTCGCCCGCGCGATCGATAAACGCGCGCGCCACGCCGCGAATCGGCGTAATGGTGCGGAGAATCTCTTGCGCTTTCTCGCGCACCAACGCGCCGTCCTGGGAAAACACCTTGATCACAATTTGTCCATCAATCTGAGAGATGCTCTCCAGCACGTTATCGCGGATCGGCTGAGAGAAACTCGTCTGCACGCCAGGCAATGCATCAAGCGCGCGATCCATCTCCTCAATGAGCTGTTCCTTGGTAATGGTGCGCCGCCATTCGGCTGGAGGTTTCAGATCGACAAAAAATTCCGCCATGTTGACCGGTTTTGGATCCGTTCCGTCTTCCGGGCGGCCGGCCTGCGATACGACCGACACGACTTCGGGAAACTGGAGAAGAATTGCCCGGATGCGCCGACAGATGCGCGACGCCTCACTGACAGAGACGCTGGGGGACAACGTCGCATTCACCCACACTGTTCCTTCATTCAACTCCGGCAAGAACTCGGTGCCGAGCCGAGGCACAAGGAGCAAACTCAGCATGAGCGCGACAATGGCCGCCACAATGACGGTCCTGCGATGCTGCAACGCCCACGCCAGGGTGGGTTGATAGAAGCGTTTACAGACGCTCATCAGCCGGTTTTCTTTTTCCGGCAAGCGCTGCCGCAAGAGGAAGAAACAAAGGAGCGGCACCAGGGTGAGCGAGAAGATCAGCGACCCAATCAGCGCCGAGGTTACAGTGTAGGCCATGGGCGCAAAGATACGGCCCTCATGCCGCTGCAGGGTAAAGATCGGTAGATGGGCGGCGATCACGATCAGCATAGAGAACAACGTGGGGCGTCCCACCTGCAGAGTGGCGTCGAGAATGACTGCACGCCACGACTCGCGGCTGCGCTCGCCGTGGTGCTCAGACAACTCGCGAAAAATATTCTCCACCACAATCACCGCGCCGTCGACGATGATGCCGAAGTCCATCGCACCAAGAGACAGTAGATTCGCCGGGATGCCGCGGAATTTCAAGCCAATGAAGGTCGAAAGCAACGCCAGGGGGATCACGACGGCGACGATCCCCGCCGAACGCAAATGACCAAGGAAGAGATAGAGAACCAGCGTAACGAGCAGCGCGCCTTCAAAGAGATTCTTGAACACGGTTTTCAACGTGGTGTGAATCAGCCAGGTGCGGTCATAATAGGGCTGAATGTGCACGCCTGTGGGCAACACCGACGCATTGAGTGTCTGTACTCGGTTTTTGACTTCGTTGAGCACTGCGGAGGGATTTTCTCCCTTGCGCATGAGCACGATGCCGGTGACGATCTCATCCTCAGTATCTTTTCCTACAATCCCCTGACGCGGCACGGCATCAATGCCAACGTCGGCAATATCTTTCACCAGCAGCGGCGTCCCGTTACGCTCAGCCACCATGACATTCTCGATATCCTCTACCGAACGCAATAAACCGATGCCGCGAATGAGATACTGCTGTTCCCCCTGCTCGATATAACTGCCGCCGGCATTGGCGTTGCCGCGGGCCAACGCTGTCAACACTTGCTGCATGGAGACGCCGTATTCTTTCATTTTCGCCAGGTCGAGGCCGACCTGATAGCGTTTGATAAAACCGCCGCGGCTGACGACATCACCCACCCCCGGGGCCATCTTTAAATACCGGGCGACGACCCAGTCTTGGATCGTCCGCAAGGCCATGGCGTCAACATTGTCCCCGACCACTTGATAGCGGTACAGTTCGCCGGCAGGAGAAGTCAGCGGCGCCAGTTGCGGCTGCACCTCAGGCGGTAACTCGACATCATGCAACCGTTCGAGCACTTGCTGGCGCGCGAAGTAGTTCGTCACCTCGTCGTCGAACGTCAGCACAAGGTAGGAAAGGCCAAACTGCGTGTGAGAAAACATGCGCGTGGAGTGCGGCAGGCCGCTCATAGCGATCTCCAGCGGAATCGTGACCTGTTTTTCAACTTCCTCCGCCGCGTGCCCCGGAAACAAGGAAATGACGGTCACCTGCACGTCCGTAACATCCGGAAACGCCTCGATGGGCAGAGAGCGGAACGCGGAAATTCCTCCCACGATGAACAGCGCAGTAAGCAGGCAGAGCAGGAGCGGTTGCTCCAACGCGAACGTAATAAGACGTTTCAACATAGATAAACAGCGGAAAGCCGCTCCCTCTTGGCGAGCGACGAAAAAACGCTGTCGAGTTGATGGTTAATGGTTAATTGATCGCCTGTTTTTCTTCCTGCAGACGCAGCATGAGCGCGCCCTCACTCACGACCTGCTCCCCGGCTTGCAGTCCACTCAACACTTTGAGTTCCCCGTCGTGCGGCGTAGTTTCAACCGCCCGACGCACGAACTCACGCGCCCCTGTTTTGACATAGACAAAGGAACGATCCCCCTCCGTAAACACCGCCTGGGGAGGAACGATCAACGCCGGCGCCGCGTCGTGCAAGAACAGCGAAACTGACGCAAACATCTCCGGCTTGAGACGGCCCTCGGGATTGGCGACCAACAACCGCACTTTGACTGTCCGGGTGGTCGGATCAACCACATCACTGATCCGCGCCACCTGCGCCACAAACCGTTGCTCCGGGTACGCGGTAGTCGTGACCTCCGCTTTTTGCCCAGGCTGCACGAGATGCAAGTCACGCTCGAAGACATCCGCCACCACCCACACCGTCGACAGGTCCGCAATCGTCGCCAGGGAGGTGTTGTCAGGTTGGACAAACTGACCTTCCGTCACTGTCCGTTCGATCACGGTTCCGCTTAACGGTGCGCGTACGGGCACACGCGCGCTCCCCCCTGCCTCGAAGGCGCGCTTTTCATGGAGCTCCACGCCAAGGGCGCGCAGCGTTTCCACCGTACGGGCGACGCGCGCCTTGGCTTTGACCAGCTCACTCTCCGCCTGCTGCAGGGCGATACGAGAAGCCGCTTGATGCGCAAACAAGTCTTGCGTCATGGCGTAGGTTTTCTCGGTCAAGTCTTGATCTTTGCGGCTCTCATAGTATTCGTCGAGCGCGGCGGCAATCTCCCGGCTATGGATGACAAAGAGCACCGCTCCTGCCTGGACGGCGTCCCCTATCTTTATGCGCAGCTGCTGCACCTGCCCGCCGACGGGCGCCAGAATACGCGCCAGTTTATCCTCGTTGAATTGCACTTTGCCTGTCGCTGACAGCACGAGCGACAACGGCTTTTCACGCAACTCCTGCACGGTGATGTTGTGCAGCATCACCTCATCAAGCGTCACCACTATGGCCGTGGATCGAGACGCAGCTGGCGCGCGACGGTCTTCCGTTGAGGCGTTACTTGCCTTACTCGGCCCATCCCCACATCCAGAGACCGCTAACAAGACAAGAGTCATTAGCGTCCCAGGCATCCAGTAGCATAGTCTCATCAGGCCGTGACCTCCTTCCCCGTGGCGGCGTCGAGTCGAATCGCAGCACGGCGATAGTTTGCCTGGGCTTCAAGATAGCTTTGCATGGTTTCGTTAAAGGCGCGTTGAGCGTCAAGGAACTCCAGGAGTGAAGCGGCGCCGGCGCGATAGGTATACGCCACCGTATCACGCGCGTGCTGGGCGGGCTGGAGTAAATCTTTTTCAATACTGCTCACTAAATCCCGCGCGGTGGTAAACTCCTCATACGCCGTCTGCACTTCGGTCCTCACCTGCGCCTTCAACGCCTCTAACTGGCGAGCAAGTTGTTCGCCTTCGGCAAGGGCGCGGGCGATTTCGCCTTGATTGCGATTGAAGACAGGAACCGGAACGCTCAAAAACACGCCCATCGTGTTGGCTCGGCCGTTGACGCCCTCTTGTCGGCGGTATTCCAGGCCCCACGTGTAATCGACCCTAGCTTGCGCCAGTTGCAACCGTAAGTCAGCCTGAGAACGCGCCTGGGCGCGCGCCAGCGCCATCACATCCGGGCGCGCCGTGAAGGCGACTTCCTGGAGAGCGGGCAACGTTTGCTCAAGCGAGCGAAGAGGCGCTTTCAACGCGCCTATAATATCGAAGCGGTCACTGGCGGATTTTCTCCCCAGCAGCTGCTGCAGTTTAATTTTCGCCGTGCGCAATTCCAACTCGCGCCGTTTGACAGTGGCGCGGAACTGGAGCATCGCCACTTGCGAGCGCGTCAGTTCCAGCGGGGCGATAGCGCCGTCTTTAACCTTGACTTCATTAATACGCACCACCTCTTCAAAGGTCCGGAGGTTGTCTACCGCGAAGGCGAGGTTCGCCTTGGCCTCCAGCACGTCAATACAGGCAATCGCCACGTCCATTCTGAGGGAACGGATGGCGTCCAGCAGTCGCGCTTCCGCCGCCGCTTTTTCTAGCGCCGCCGTTTCGATGCGATATTGTCTTTTTCCGCCTCGTTCTATCGGCACGTCAACGCGCCAGGAGATTTCCGGCGGACCCCCGCTGTTCTGCCGATTGAATCCGGTCCCAAGCCAGTCTTGATGATCCGCACTGAAGCTGAATACGGGATTCGGGCGCAAACCTGCAGTCACGATACGCGCTTCTGCGATCGTTACGTTGACGCGTTCAGCCAGCAGACTCAGATTTCTCTGCACGGCTTCATCAAGGGCCTGTGCGACTGTCAGGACTTCTGGCGGAGTTGGCAGCGCAGCAGGCGCCAGGGTTGGAGAGTCTTGGGCTGCCAGGGGGGCGGCGCCGCAGAGCCAGAAAATGAAACCAAAGACTGGAAACCAAAATCCTTGCATAAAGCTCAAGGAGCCTGTCAGTGCGAGGGGGCGCCGCCGACGAAGCACTCTCTGGGTTCGGGCAAAGAGTGCTTCGCGGAGTGTAGCCTTCGCCTGGCGAAGAGCTCGCGATGAAAGCGTGACCATCCGATAGCCAATAGAGTATTGTACCGCAACCTTAAGCACTCGCGCCAACTGCATCTATCAACCGACAGGAATTAATGAAGCCCCCAGAGAAGAAAGAAGCGGCGCGGAATGATCATAGCCTCTTTCTTTGCTCCACAGGAGCGCCTCACTGAGAATAGGGAGCAAGAATAGAACGCTTGGTAAGAACACGTCATCTCTTTTCGGGTTTGCTTCTCGCACCGCGGCGTCCTCTTCAGCATCTCCACCTGAAGCAGGCGACTGCTCCCAGTGAGGACCTTCAGAAGCCAAAGATGCGAGGGACGTTCCCCAAAAAGAAGTCTCTCGGGAAAGGCGCTGGGCGACCAGCCCAACAATGACGAACGTGGCGAAGAAGAACAGAAGGTAAAGGAGAAGCCGGCTGAGATCCAGAGTTGTTTTCTTCCGCAGTTGCAGGAGGAGCAGCCAACAGACGGGTCTCGCTATCGCTGTGGCAGAGGACAGAAAATTCCAAGATTCTCTCATGGACAATCTTACTAGCTCTCGCGTCGTTTTGTATCTGGATCTTGCGCAAGGCGCAACTCCTCGCCGCTGCAGTTGTTGTTTCCCCTCTTTGGGCGGCTGTGATACGTAGGGTAGCTATGGATTCTCTGGCCACGGTCTTACGCCGCATTCCACTGTTCGCCGATCTTCCGCCTGGCAGTTTCGCCAAAATTATTGCCGACCTCCGAGAAGAGCAGCATCCGCCGGGAACAGTCATTTGTTACGAGGGTGAGGAAGCGCGGGATTTTTACATCATTAAGTCTGGCGAAGTCGAAGTTTTGATCAACCGCGCCTGGAACCAACGTGAGGTCGTCGCCGTGAGCGGACCTCACGAATGGTTCGGCGAGCGTGCGTTGTTTTCTGACCGGTCTCGCTCCGCCACCATTATCGCCCGCACGGCAGTGGAGTTATGGCGACTGACTAAAGAGAAATTTGACGCTCTTATCGAAGAGAACCCGCGCTTGATCCTGCATTTTACGCAGGTGCTGAGCGACCGCCTGTATCTTGCGAATCAGGAGCTGTCGAAAAAGCAAGCGGCGTTCAACCAGCAGCTCGACACGTTCTTTAACGCCCAGCCGCCGGCCCGCCAAGAGTTGTTAATGCATACCGCGATCCTCGCCACGCTCGAACCATCAACGGTGAACGCTCTGCTGGATCGCCACGATGCTGAAAGGGAATTAACCGTGCTCGAAACGCAGCACGCGTTTCTTGTGCGAAACGATGGCGTGGTCAGTTATCCCGAGGCGATCCGTGAATATTTATTCGGCAAGCTGGTCGCCGAAGTCGGCACGGATGGCGTGCGCGACCTGCAGCAACACGCGGCGGCGCTGTACGAAGCGGCTGGGCGCTGGGATCAAGCCCTCGACCATTATCTCAATGTGGAAGCTTTCTCCGCCGCCGCACGGTTGCTCGCCGCGCACGCAGAAGAAACGTTTGTCGCTGGACGCCTTGATCTACTCCGCAAATGGCTTGACCGATTTCCGCAAACCTACAGCGTAGGAGAGCTGGCCCGCATACGCGAACGGTTGCAGCACGAGACGCAGGAGCGTGAGAGTCTCTCCAGCGGCGCCCTTCCCAGGCGCACTCGCATCTCCGCCATCTCCACTCGCATCCAGCGCTGGGCTGGATGCGCTCTTGGGTTAACAGCGGGTTTGAGCATTTGGCACACTCCGCCGCTTGCAGGCCTGGATGCGAGCAGCATGCACATGCTGGCGTTGCTGGCGTGGGCGGTGATCTTCTGGGCGCTTGACGTGCTGCCCGACTATGTCGTGGGTCTTGGTCTGCTCATCGGCTGGATTCTGTTTGCTATTGTTCCGGCTGAAGTCGCGGTGTCTGGTTTCACTACCAGTCCATTTTTTCTCATCATCGGCGTGCTGGGCATCACCGCCTCGCTGCAAAGCTCGGGACTGCTTTTTCGTCTCGCCCTGTATATTTTACGATGTTTTCCGTTAACGTACCGTGGGCAAGCAACGGGACTGTCCCTCAGCGGCTGCGCCATCACCACCTTCATCCCCGACTCGACTTCGGCCACTGCGATTGCCGGGCCGATTATCCTGGCGTTATCGGACTCCCTGGGATACGCGCGCCGCAGCAACGGCTCAGCCGGATTAGCCATGGCCGCTTTACTTGGGTTTGGTCAAATGGGGCCTTTCTTCTTAACCGGCGCAGCGGAAAACCTGTTAGCCTGGGGGTTGCTGCCAGAAGCGGCGCGCACGCACATCACGTGGGGTAGTTGGGCGTTGGCGGCGCTGCCCATGGCGTGCACCACGTTTCTTCTGGCGTTTACGCTGACCATGTTCTTTTTTCCGCCGGAGTTTCAACCGACGATTTCACGCGGGTTGATTGAGACACAGATCGAGGCATTGGGGCCGCCCTCTCGCGCCGAGATAATCAACGGCCTGGTCGTTGTCGCGGCGATGTTGGGGTGGATTAGTTCACCGTACCATCAGATCGACGCTGCCTGGGTCGCCATGATCGGACTCTCCTTACTCCTCGCCACCAATTTGCTCGACCGCGAAACCTTCCGCGCCGGCATCAATTGGGACTTTTTATTCTACCTTGGCGCGGTGCTCAGTTTGACGAGCGTCGTACGACAACTCGGCATCGACTCGTGGCTCATTAACCAACTAACACCGCTGCTCGCGCCGCTGACGGCGCGGCCCGCCCTGTTCTTACTGGTGCTCGCAGCGGCGATTTTCGCAGCGCGTTTCATCCTTCCGAGCTTCCCATTGGTCTCACTATTAACGATCACGGTCGTGCCGATCGCCATGAATGCCGGCATGAACGCGCTGGCGCTGCTCCTCGTCATCTGTATGTCCGTCACCGTGTGGTTTCTGCCGTATCAGAGCACCTGTTACCTGGCCCTCTACTTTGGCGCCAAAGAACAAGCATTCTCGCACGCGCAAACGCGCAAGCTGGCCTGGAGTTATGGACTAATCTATCTCATCGCGACGCTGGTCGCGATTCCGTATTGGTGGATGCTTGGGTTGTTGCCGTAAGCGCTATTGTGCAAGTGTTATTTTTCCATCAGTGAGTTGCCAGACATGCAGCTCTTGCGCCAATCGCAATGCTTCGGACGTCGCGCGCCTTCCTGCAACCACGGGTTGTGCAGGCATGCCGGTTTTGGCGAGCAGCTCCGCTCGTCGCGCGGCGCGGCGGACGTCCTGCTCATCGATAGCCCAGGAGACTTCTACAACAATATAGACATCCACATTATCCGTTCGACGCCGCCCTTGACCCACGATATCGGCAAGAGCAATATCCTCGGCCTCGGCTTCCGCAAGCCGCCCTCGCGCAACCGCCTCATCAAGGAGAGTCGCCAGCTTTTCGCTAGAAAACACTTGCATTCGGCGAACCAGGCGCGAGAGATACAATGGGGCGCGCCGATCAAAGCGCATTTCCAGTAAGTCGCCTTTCAAGGAGCCAATGTCGTCGCCAAACCGACGCATAGCGACAGAGAGTTCTGCAATTTGCTCCTCTGTCCGTTTCTGCGCTTCGACCAACTCACGAAAGCGGCGGTCCGTTTGCTCGGCGAGCTTCTCCAGCCGTTTGTCCGTGTGTTTCTGCGCTTCAACCAGTTCCTGAAAACGGCGGTCCGTCTGCGCTTGAAACCTCACGAGTTGTTCGGGGAGCGCTAATACTTCTTCGGTGAGGACAAAGCGGCGCAACTCAGCTCGCCAGTCCGGCTGCTGCTCCAGGATTCGGATAAGGTCGTGAAAATCATCCACGGTGAAGGGCATGCGCAACTTTCCTACCTTACGTACTATACTGCCTTATGGGCAACCTTCCTAGCCGCATCCTTTTACACCGCCGCCTCTGGCGCGGGTTGCCAGACGCGATAGGGTCCAAGACGCGTCATTAAAGCGGCGGCGACGAGTGAGGCAAGCACGAACGCACCCAACATGGGCTGGTATGATCCAGTCGCGTCGAAGCCAACACCCATCAACAACGGCCCCACCACGCCGCCCAACGTAAACGCCGCAAAGGCGTAACCATATATTTCACTAAAAGCAAGCAGGCCAAAGTAACGGCTGACCAGGTAGGCAATGATGTCACCCTCTGCGCCCATGCCTAAGCCAATCAGAAACGCCGCCGCGAACGCGAGACTCCCGGTCGCGCCGCCCCAGAGCAGCATGAACCCCAGCGCTGCGCCGCCGAAAAAAACCACGGCGACCGCCGAGGCGAAAAAGTGGTCCAACAGATACCCAGCCCCGACACGCCCGAGTAACAGCGCGCCGCCAAGCAGCGACGCCGCGAGCGCCGCCTGCTGTGGCGAGACGCCACGATCCGTCAACAAGGGCGCGAGATGAATCAAACAGCCGTGCACGCACGCCGACATCAGAAAGAACGCACTCAGCATGAGCCAAAACGCGCCTGTGCGTTGCGCTTCGTGCGACGAGAGCCCTTCTTTTGGGTCGTGAGCAGCGGAAGACGTCGCAGGTTCTCCATCTGGCGTCAGCCCAATCATTTGCGGCGTTTCTTTGAGAAAAACGGCAACAATGGGAATTGTCACTACCATCACGGTCAATCCAATACAGATGTACGCCCAGCGCCAACCTCCGACATCAATTAACCGCTGCGCCAGCGACGGCATGATGAACGCGCTCAACCCCAAGCCGACCATCGCCACGCCCAGCGCCAACCCGCGCTGCTTATCAAACCAATGCGAAAGGACGTTGGAATACGGCACCGGCGCGGTGCCGCCGCCGACCACGCCGAGCAGGATATAGATGACATACAAATGCCACAGGCGCGGCGTGAGGAGGGCGAACGACAGCAGACCGAGACCAAAGCCAAGCACCGAGGGCACGATTACGCGTCGCGCGCCGAAGCGGTCCACCAGGCGTCCGACAAGCGGAAACGCCAGGCTCATAACGAACAGTGATAACGAAAACGCCAACGAGACCTGGGCGCGATTCCAGTTAAATTCTTGACTCAGGGGTTTGAAGAAGACCCCGAACGTAAACGTCACGATCGGTCCATAACCCATACTCAGACCGATCGCCGCGACGAGGACGATCCACCACCCGTGAAAAATGCCACTTTGCTTTTGTTCGATTGTTGTCATGCCACTCCCCCAGGATACCCCCGTATGCGCCTTTTAAGGATCAATGAATTTTGGCCAATTTGACGGTCCGATAAAGCTCTTCAATACTACAGACCTCTCCACTCTTCTGCGCTGCTCATTTCCGGATGCGAATTCTATGCCCCTCCACCACCAACAACTGCCCCTTGTAGTCACTCATCTGAGGATGCGTAGACAGATACGTTATAAGCCGCTGCATGAGCGTAGGGATCACTTCTGGATGATCTTTCACCTGTAACGCAATGATCCCTTTGTAGCTGGACGGTGGATACGCCACGATGTCGGCAAAATCGCCGTTCAATGACACCAGGATTGCTTCCAGCTCCTGCGCCTTGGCAATCACCCTAGGGTCGTCGCAATCTCGCGGGATATGCTCCTTGAGAATCAATACCTCATGTCCAGCCGTGCGGAGTGTCTGGATCACTGCGTTGGGCACACAGTGATCCGTAAAGAAGCGTAGCGGCATCAGACCGCCGCCTCAAAGTTGGCTAACTCCCGCGCATAATCCAGGCAGGCGGCGATGTGCTCCTTCGTGAGATCGGGAAATTCAGCGATGATTTGCTCCGGACTGTGTCCCGACGCCAGATAACCAAGAACAAGGCTCACCGGAATCCGGGTGCCTTTAATCCGCGGTTTCCCTCGTAGGACAGTCGCGGTGCTCTCTATGTAATCTTGCCATGCAATAGTCATTTTTATCCTCACTTCTCATAAGCCTCGCTGCACAGCGTTCACAACATCTTTTGGCGCGCTCCGCGACAGCCCGCCTTTGCTCCTCAGTAATTTGTCTTTCAAGCATAAGGGGGAGCTTTAATTCCTAACTGCTGCATGTCATCAGCGCCAAGCCCCTGCTGCTCAGCCTGCTCCCGCACCTGTGATTTCAACTCGGGCGTAATCTCGATAGTCAAAGCCATATGGTGAGTATATCTATCCTTTACACAGGTTGACAGCGCCGCTCTGCGGTGAACAGAATCGCGGCTAGCCGCCGATCGGCGACCGGCGACCGGCGCTGTGCTGCTGCCAGTGTCGTCCTTCATAAGGCCGGATTATCCTGCGGACGTTGCACCGCTGTCAATCAGTTACAGGAGGTTGCCTAATAACCCCCTTCACGGCAAGGCTCAAGCCCTAACCTTATCGCGTTGAGTAGAAGCCGCCAGCGAGACCATGGCCCTGGCAGGGCATTGTTAGTAGCGCCCTCTCATTTTTAGACACCTGCTGCCGTCAATGCTTGCCTTGCCGCTTCTGGCAACTCGATAGCGGTAAACATCGATGCAGGATAGAGATAGCCATCGGGTTCTGACTTATCTTCATCAAGAACACGGAGCATGCCGTGCGCCTCCGCCTCGGGGTCTGACAGCGTGCGGTACACTTTGCCCACAATCAAGCTGGCGGAGTTGCTTTTGTTGTCGAGGAGTTTAAATTCTTTCATGCACTATCATTACTACAATATACCTTTTGGTGATGTTGGGCCGCTTAACTGTCCATCTGCGGATTATTACAGTCTTGGCCTTCATTCCATCAACGTTTCCACATTGGTCGGTAGAGAAGAAATCCCGCCCCCTCATCGCTCACAACGCAAACGACACCTTCACCGCCCCTGAGGTTTTTTTGCTCGCCGCTTCGGTCAGCGCCTTGCGATATTGCTCCAAAGGGTATTTGCGCGGTTTGATAGGCGTAAGGTCGGCGCGGCGTTTAGCAAGGAATTCTATCGCCCGCGCAAATGTGTCCGCGCGTCTCCCTTTAAACACTTCGGCGCCATAGGTGAGACTGCCGATGACTTTGATCTCCTTGAGCCAGATCGGCGTCCAATCCACTCCTTCAGGCAAAGCGGCCAGCCCAAGAATGACAACCGCGCCTTTGCCTTGCGTCATGCGCAACGCCTGATTAATCGTCGTCGAATTGGTCACCGTGTCATACACCACACGCGCGCCGCCGGCGAGCACGGCCCCGCCGCGAGACAATTTGTGCACTTTTGTCTGGGCAAGTTCGCCAACCCGCTCCATCACATCGTCGCGTTGCGCATCGATGATATACGCGGCGCCCAATGTCCGGGCGAGTTCCGCTTGAAAAGGATATTTGGCGACACACGCAACCCGGCAACTCGGCTCCACAGCTTTGAGCGCGGCGATATTCATCAAGCCGATCGTCCCGGCGCCGATCACCACCACCAGCTCCTTTTTCTGGGGCGGGTTGTTCAGGACCGCGCGCAAGCAGACAGCAAACGGTTCCACTAATGACGCCTCGTCATCACTGATCTTATCCGGCACCGGATGCAGCCGATGACTGGCCGCCACAAAGTATTCGCCCCAGCCGCCGCCGGTATCACGGCACGTGCCGATGAGAATCCCAGGTTTGAGGCAACCCTCAGCCAGACGTTCGCAAATGCCTGGGTTGCCGTTGCGACATTGCACGCACGGTTGTTTGAAGCCGCGCTCCTTGCAGCCAAGCGAAGGATCAATCGACACGCGCTGCCCCACGTGCAAGCCCTTCACTCTTTTCCCTACCGCTTCAATTGCGCCAAAAAGCTCATGTCCCGGGATAACGGGCAGTTGAAAATACGGCTCCGCCGCCGGCATTGGTTTGTTTTGCAGAAAGCCAAGGTCGCTGCCGCAAATGCCGGCGATTTTGCTTTTGATGACAACCCAGTTCTCATTCGGCAAATCGGGCGCAGGCGTTTCCGTCAGTTGCAAGTGAGAGAGTCCTGGTAAAAAATCCGGCGCCGTCTGGCCGGGAATGCGTTCACTGTAGAAAACAATGGCTTTCATACAATGACCTTCAATCGTTGAGCGTATTGTGATCGGTCATAAGAACTTCTCAAAGAATGCAAAATGTAAAAATCTCATCCTCCCCCCTTTTACAGCGCCTCGTTGTTCTCAATTTTTCATTCTTAATTTTGCATTTTTAATTATCCTGCTAATGCGCCATTATCCACATACAGCGCGTGCCCATTGATCGCTGACGCCTCCTCCGACGCTAGAAATACCGCGACATTTGCAACTTCGTTAACAGTGATCATCCGCACCTGACGCGGCGCGAAACTTTTCTCCCACACATCCTCACCGAACCCATAGCGTTTATACACCTCCAACCCCCGCGCCGCCATGCTGGTGTCCACAAACATAGGACAGATACAGTTGACTCGCACCTTGCCTGCGGCCTTCACCTCTTGCGCGACCGCTTTGGTAAAGAGCACCACGCCGCCCTTGGAAGCGCAATACGCAGACCAGAACGCGGCGCCGATTACGCCAGCAGCCGACGCCAGGTTCACAATACTGCCGCCGCCGCTTCGTTCGAGCAACGGCAAGCCATGCTTGATGCAGAGAAAAACGCCTTTCAAGTTAATGCCTAGCAGCCAGTCCCACTCTTGTTCAGAAATTTCGGTGACCGGCTTCACCACTTCCACACCGGCGTTATTTACCAGGATATGCAGACCACCATAGGTGTGTTCGATAAACTGCAGCAGATTGCGCACCTCGAGTTCTTGCGACACATCGGCGGCGTAAAACCGCGCCCTGCCCCCTTCTCGTTTAATCTCTTCAACCGTCACCTCGCCGCTCGGCGTGTGGATATCGCTGACGATGACGTGAGCGCCTTCACGCGCCATGGCCAGTGCGATCGCCCGGCCAATGCCATTGCCTGCTCCAGTCACGAGAGCAATCTTGTCTTTCAGCCGCATAATGCTCCCCTCCAGGCATTGCAATTGACCGAGTCTTAGACGAAGCTGTGGACCGACGCAAGCACAAGGTTTATTGTGGCGCTTCCGAGTTTTTGCCATGATCGCCCAGGAAGTAGGGAGGTAAAGAAAGGAGGGGGGAATGGCTCAACTGACTGCGAAAGAATTTGAAGGAGTCGTGGCGATATTAGCCAACTATTTACGGATGGATCGCTTTCATGAAAAACTGCTGAAAGCCAACGCGCTCGTCTCGCGGAAACGACCACCCTCCATCCAGGTGTTGGCTGGACAACTATACCAGTTGAGCGCCGGGCTCCGTCGGAATCATCCAGCCCGATACGCAATTGAGCTCTTGTGGCAAGAAATGGTGGCGGAAAATGTTAAGGAAGAACATAATAAAACGCTCGAGACGCTGGCTGACCGCGTGAACAGCTGTCTGACGGAGAAACTCGAAGTAGTACCAGAGAAGAGTGCGGAGTTGGTTTCGGCTCTTGGCGCTTACCATCAGGCGGTGGCGGCGCTCACGAATGAGGAGGTCGCGTATCTTGAACTTTTAATACGCGCAAGCACTGACGTAGCGCAATTTCTGCGTGATCATAAACAGGACGTGCTCGCAGCGGGCACAGCAACAGCCGCCGCAGAAACAACCCCAATGAGCGAACCTGCGCCAGCGGAAGGTCAGCACGAGCAACAAGAGCCGTCCGTGTAGGAAGTAGGGGCGAAGCATCCGCCAATCACATATGTACAGGTCGGGCAGTCGTATCGCAAAGGCTTCGCCCCTACGAAGCCCCGCCAGCGCGCCGGGCCTGCTGTTGCGCCGCCAGTCCTTTTTTGAGCGCCTGCACCGTGGCGACGAAGGTCTCACGCAGAGTGCTTTTCTGCAACGCTAACGGAAGCGGTATTTTGCCTTTATCTTTCGCTGTGCCTACATAGGTCAGCAGAGTCTTTGTCCCGTCGGGAGACGGCGTAAAACGGTACTCTCCCTGGACATCGGTCAAGGGGTTTTCAACCGTTTGAACGGCGACGCGCCGCTCTTCGGGAAAGAAAGTAAATGCAAGAGTAAAATTCTGCGGCCGCCCGAGGATCAGCATCTCAAATTCGACGACTTTGTGGTTATTTTCACTCCGCACCAGCTTGGAGTAACGCACGAAGTTGCTAAACTCGGCGCTGCGTTCGGGCTCGCCAAAGGCGCGAAACACCGCCTCAGTCGGCGCATCAATCCGCGAAGCGAATTCGACCGACATGGTGTCGGCGTCTTTGTCCAGTCTCTCGCTGAGAATCTCTGGCGCAACGCCTTCCCAGAGGATGGAGGCGCGATAGTACCGCCATCCTAAAAGGGCGACGCCAACAACCAACAGGGCAAGCACGCCCCCCAATATTGTTTTCACAAGAGATGAGAGTCGTGCACTTACGGCGTCGCCGGCGCACTGAAGTAAATTGGCTGATTGCCGCGCAACTGTTCAGGATTGAGCACGTAATTGCCTCCCAACGACGGGATCCATACCCGCTCAGCCACCTGATAGTTGGCGCCAGTCAACACATAGGCGAAGCCGCCGGTTATACCGCCCAGTGTCGCATAGACCAGCTTTGCCGGCATGTACAACACATTGGCCAGCACCGTCGCCGTTCCCATCCCCGCGTCTTCGAGATAGTCCGCTCGGGCCAATGAAGGAGACAACAGTGCCGCCGTTACCAGTCCACCGACAACCCAATGTCGCGCCGCTTTTCTCATGGCGTCCACCTCCTCATCATCCTTCCGTCTTCACCACTGAGCCAGTGGGCAAAAGCGTTAGTAAGTGTGCAAACGCACGTTCCACGTACTCTTTGTCCTTCGATTCAAGAGTGAGCTTCACGCGATACTCTGCATCGCCAATCTTCGGATACGAGCCGAGCATCAGTTCTGGATACATCCGCAGGGTGTCATTGAGATGAGCAGCGATCACACTCTCCAGCTCATTAAGATAAATGACCTTTAAGTAATAAGGATCCACCACAAAGCGATGTTTAATGGCAAGAAACTTTTGCTCAAGAATCTCCGGAATGCCCGGCAACACGTAGATGTTTTCCACCTTAATCGTAGGAAAGCGCAGTTTATCGTCCATGAGGAGTTCCGCGCCTTCCGGCACTTCCGCCATCTTGAGATGCGCGGCGTTCACAGAGCGGCCGCTGAGATATTCCCGGATTTTCGTCTCCAGGATCGGATGCACGATGACTTTACGCCCAAGCGCTCGTGCAACTCCTTCAATCGTAATGTCATCGTGCGTTGGTCCTACGCCGCCAGAGGTAAACACGACATCATACTGCTGATGAAACGTCCGCACCGTTTCAGCAATGACGTCCAATTCATCAGGGATGACAACAATTTTCTTCAACGCCACCCCGAGCTGGCGCAGCTCACGAGCCAGGAAGGCTGAATTGGAGTCCACCGTCTTTCCTGACAGGATTTCGTTTCCAATCACCACGATGCCGGCCGCCATCTCTCGCATAGGCTGCACTATAATCCCCTTTGATGACTACACACAAGATTATGGTCTTGTGTTTCAATCTTCAATAAACCCGACATCAAGATCTTTGAGATCTTTCAATTCGCGCAAGAGGTATTCTTTCAGTTTTTTCTTAATCCGACTCTCTAACTGCCGCACGCGCTCACGGCTGATGCCGTATTGATCGCCAATTTCTTGCAACGTCAACGGCTCTTCGGCAAGCAGCCGTTTGGCA
>DATLYA010000077.1:0-6821 GCA_035575235.1 Candidatus Methylomirabilota bacterium | reverse complement strand
CCGGCCATTTCCGCGCCGATCTGTACTACCGCATTAATGTCACGGCGCTTCGTCTGCCCCCTCTGCGAGAACGGCGCGGCGACATTGCCCCGTTAGCCAACCATTTCTTACAGATGTATAGAAACCGTCTCGGCTGCGCTGCCGCACAGTTTGCCCCGGAAACGCTGGAGCAGTTACTCTCGTACCCCTGGCCCGGCAACATTCGTGAACTCGAAAATGTGATTCATCATGCGTTGCTGGTGTGCCATGAGGATGTGGTCCGTCCCGCTGATCTGCACTTGGCGCCGCTCCAGCAGAAAACTTCCGCCGCGCCAGTCATGGCGCGGAATCCGCTGGAGGAGACGTTGCTGGAGTTGTTTGAGCAGGGTGCGCCGAACCTCTACGCGCGCCTGAACGAAACGATTGTCCGCACCGCGTACCGCTATTGCAAGCACAATCAGGTGCAAACGGCGCGTCTACTCGGCGTCAGCCGCAACATCCTGCGTTCTCAACTGAAGCGTTTCGGCATGATCAGCGGCGGCACAGCAGAAGGAAAAAGCAATGAGAGTTAGCGCAGGCGCAACACATTTGTACACTGCCCATGAAACAAGACCGTCTCTCAGAACGACAGAGATGGCGCTGTTCTCTACCCTGGCGCCGGCAACGGTGTTGCTCCTCGAGACGGTCCTGCTGCAGGGTCAGCACCTCCTGTGGACTTTGCAGCATCCCAAGAAAGTTCACGATTGTAACTTCTCGATTTTCCTCGCCTTCAGAGGACCGCGACACGGCATAAATTCTGCGCTACCCCCTTGCTGCGTCTGGTCGCCTTCATAGAGAATGACAAGGACCGTCTATGAAGGAGGCCTGGGTCAGTCTGAGCGGTGCAAGAAACGACGGAGACAATCGTATGTCGATCAACTATTCCAGTATGGCGAATTTTCTGCGCGAGGAACTACAGCGGTTTCTTCTCAGTGTTCAACACGCCGCAGATGAGGCAACGCGCCAAGCCGCCACTGACAGGCTGCAGACCGCTCTTCGTCGCGTAGAAGTTTATTCCTATGCTCCTGAAGAAGACGAATGGCATGCGCTCTCTGAATCGCAACGCTGGGGCTACCTGCGCTTAGAGTCGTACTTTGGCGCGGCGTTACACGAACTCCGTCAGTCGCAACACACAGTGCGGCGCGTGCAACACAACCAAGTCACTGGAGAAGGGAAGCGCGCCTACTCTTGGCAGACGTCATCGCTGAGATGAAAGGCGTATAGGGATTATGTTCTCACAACAGGAAGCTGCGCCCAATTGTCCGGCGCGTCAGCGCTCCGACCGGGCGTCGTTTTGACCTGTGCCGGCGCATCGCCCATTTTGTAGGCGATTTGCAGAGAGCAAGGAGTCCGCCGTGGAGAAACTCTGGCGCTTCATGCGGCATCTCAAGCAACGGGTATGCAGGTGCGGGACGGGCGGAAGGATGGAGAGGCGACAACAAGACACCGGAGCCTGGCCTCCTGCATTGAGCAAGGAAGCGTCTCCTGGCTGCGCTCAGGATATCTGCGCTCCTTGGTGGGATCACTATGGCTGTGGACGAGAAGAGTCTCTGCACGATCCAGAGGCAATATGGTCGAATGTATGGAAATTATAGAACGAGTGAGATCTTGAGTCATCGCCCCAAAGGGGGCTCACCTCTCTCCCTCGTGGGCCGGCATGATAAAGGAGTGCGCGATGTTACGACCGCGAGACTATCGAACCTCAGCCAGAGATAGGGAAGGAAAAGAACAAGAGCCATTGTGTGTAACGGATCAACGAGGGATTGTGATTGTCTGGCCGGATCATCATGTGCATAGATTCTCCTGGTCAGCCCTGCGTCAGTTGTCCATCCGCGAGGAGATGGCGGATGGAGGCGCTGGCGCCTCAGGCGGCGGCCCGCCCACTCATTAGCAAACAATTGGATGACCCCAGTCGTCACCAGAACGCCAGGTGACAAGACAGACGCAGGTGGCGCTTTGACGCCGACACGCCGGTTTCCGCTCAATTCTATGGACCCGCGCAGCTCGCCACGTGCGGGTTCCTGACCATCCCTGACGCGACTATGACCAACGAAATTGATAACGGCTTCGCCCTCGTGCAGCCCTGGGCATCACGCCGAACGCAACCGAGCCATGCAGTTGCAAGAGGGAGAACAGGTGTTCGTCACGCCGAGAAACCTTCGCGTATTTGCTCACCGCGTTCAGGCTCGCTGATAACTGTTTGTTGAAAAGACAATGAGAGCGCCAAAAATGAATTCGCCCTTTTCACCATCCCGCGTGAAGAGACGCCTCAAGCCGTCACTAAAGGGCGCGATTATTTCAGCGCCAGGCGCCTTTGCCGCCTTACCGTGAGCGGAGCGCCGCACGTTTCGGGGGCAGATTAAAAAGATCGATGAACCGACCAAATATTTGTTCGCTCAGGCGCTGTGAGCGGCGAATGTACAGGGAGGTTTCACGGCGGATGACGGCGGGATCTGCCTGGCCTCCGCCGCTGGTGAGCTCAGCACAGTGCTCAGGCACGGTGAGCCAGCGTTCGATCAGGGGTTCATCGACTTCCAGGTGAAACTGGAACCCGTACACATTAGAGCCATAACGGAACGCCTGGTAGCGACAGGTTCGCGAAGTAGCGAGCGGCACAGCGCCATCGGGCAGCTCAAAGGCGTCACTGTGCCACTGAAAGATTTTTTCCGCCTCGCCAAAGTCTCTGAATAGCGGGTCGTCCCTGGCTGCGGGCAGTGGGGAGACATCACACCAGCCAATCTCTTTCGCGCCGTTTGCCGCGACCGGCGCGCCAAGCGCCTTGGCAATGAGTTGGGCCCCAAGGCAGATCCCTAACACCGGCAGCCCCTGCGCCATCGCCTGGCGAATAAGATCCACTTCGATCGCCAGGTGGGGGTGTCGCTCCAGATCATCAACATTCATCGGACCGCCCAGCACCACCAGGCCGCTCCGGCGAGCGAGTGTAGGCTGTGCATGCGGATGCCGCCCGAAGTTCGCGTAGCGGAGACGAAACCCCCGCGACTTCAAGAGCGGGTGTAAAGTTCCCAGGATTTCGAAGGAAACATGTTGAAAAACGAGCAGCCGTCGCATAGTCATTCGTGCGGGCAAGCGCAGAAATAATAGCACCCAATCGTAGCGTTCAAAAGAAACCCACAGTGAAACGTTGCTTCCGCTATTGGCCCGCTTTTCAACGCAGGATTCGAGACCATACTGCTTGCCTAAGGAGAAAGAGGAATGTTGAGTATACATCAGTCACGAGTCGCACAAACGTTTCGCGGGGCGTGTTTCTTCCTCGGAATCTATGGCGTATTCACATCTGCCGTAGGGTATGACCACGCGCAGGCGCAAGAACGACTCACAGGAACCCTTACCGTCTTTGCCGCTGCGTCGCTGACAGAACCGTTTACGGAAATCGGCAGGCGATTCGAAGCCGCTCATCTCCAGACGATCTCAATCAAATCGCTGTCTATCCAATCGCCTGCGCCAAAGAGACTAGGAATATGACCGCCGCCCGCGCGTTTGTGACCTTCGTGCGATCAACCGAAGGGCAAGCCATCTTTAAGGCGCATCATTTCCTTCCGTTGACGGAGGATGCTTGCAGTGAGAACCGTCCTACGAGGCCGAGGTCGGTTGCTCTTGCTCTTCGCCGGCCTCGGCCTTTTCTGCGCCCATCGGCTTCTGCCCAAACAGGTACGCTACGCCGATGCTCAATGTATACAATAGCAACAACGGAGCGGCCATCAGCAATTGGGACGCGACATCCGGGCCGGGCGTGAGGACTGCGGCCACAATGAAAATAGCGACGACGGCGTAGCGAAACGCGCCAGTGAGAGTTTTGTGGGTGATCAAGCCAATACGAGCGAAGAAAAACGTCAACACGGGCAACTCGAATGTGACGCCAAACGCCAGCAACATGCGTGCGGTGAAGGTGAGATATTCGCTAATCCGCAACGTCGCCTGCACGCCGATGCTCTCGTATTGCTCCAGAAAGAAGGCGTAGCCGACCGGTAAGACCACCACATGGCAGAACCCTGCCCCGAGGACGAAAAAAATCGTGGCGAAAAAGACAAACGGCAGCACGTAACGCCGCTCGTGCTCGTAGAGGCCGGGGGCGACAAACTGCCAGATTTGGTAAAACACCACCGGGCTTGCAAGGAAGAGCGCGGCGATGAACGACACTTTGAGTTTGGTGAAGAAGGCTTCAGCAGGACCGGTGCCGATGAGCGTGGGCGGCGCGGTCGCCAGCTGCTGCAACGGCTGCGTCAAAAAGGCGAACAATTCACCAGCGTAATAGTACGCAGGAATAAAAGCCAAAGCGATGGCGACGAGCGCTTTGATCAGACATGAACGCAACTCTTCAAGATGACCCAATAACGGCATTGTCCGGTCATCATATTTCTGTCCCTTTCTCATCGGGATCCGACCTTATCTACGAACGCCGTGGGTCATCTTTACGCGCCTCTCCTGAGGAGGTCTCTTTTTTTGCAGGCTCTGCAGCTCCACTTTGGGGTTGCGCAGCAGGTGTAGGCTGCGGAGTGGGCGTAGGCGGCTGAATCGTACGCGCCTGTCGTTCCGCCAGGCGCACCTCTTCCTCAAGCATACTCCGCGCATTCGTCAGTTCCTCAGATAGGTCGCTGGTTGCTTTCCGGAATTCGGCGAGGGCTTTGCCGAGCGCTTTTGCCACTTCAGGCAATCGTTGAGGGCCGAGAAAGATGAGTGCAACCACCATAATGACGAGCAATTCAGGAATACCGATGCCAAACATAATAGAGTTACGGTAGTATAATCATAGCAGGGGCGCAAGTTGCGGCAGGGAGGTAGGGTTGGAGGCTAGAGCGGTTTTCTGTGTGTGGGTCAAAAGTCATAGGGAGTGCGTGGCCATGGCCGCGCTTGCAAAGCGGCGACGGGTCGCCGCACTCCAAACGACAACGAAGGAGCGCATATGCTGCGTACAGGTATTGTCATCGATTCTCGCTATCAAGCTCATTACACGGGCCGGAACCATCCAGAACGCCCAGCTCGGATCAGCGCGCTGCTGAATCTAGTGGAGTGTTACCACAGGTCCGGCCTCCAGCGCTTTGCGCCGCGACCCGCCACGCTGGACGAAATCGCGCTTATTCATGACCCTTCCCACATTGACCAGGTTGCCGCCACCGCGCATCAAGAGCGTTTCGCTTTTGACGCCGATACGCCGGTTTCCGCCCAATCGTACGAAACCGCGCTCCTCGCTACTGGAGGACTCTTGACCATTCTTGAAGCGATCATGACAAAAGAGATCGATAATGGCTTTGCCCTCGTGCGTCCCCCTGGCCATCACGCCGAACGCAACCGCGCTATGGGATTTTGTTTGTTCAACAGCGTGGCCATCGGCGCGCAGTATCTGCGCAAAAAATTCGCCCTCAAACGCGTCCTCATCATGGATTGGGATCTCCACCACGGCAATGGCACGCAGCACAGCTTCTACGACGACCCCGGCGTGCTCTATGTGTCCACCCACCAATACCCGTATTACCCAGGCACGGGCGCCGCAGAGGAGGTTGGCCGAGGCCAAGGTGAAGGCTTTACCGTGAATTTACCTGTTCCCGCAGGGTGGGGTGATACTGAGTATCTAGAACTGTTCCAGACTATTGTTGATCCTATCTGCCGCCAGTTCGAGCCGGAGTTTGTGCTCATCTCTGCTGGTTTTGACGCCCACGCTCGCGACCCGCTCGGAGGCATGGAGGTGACGGAGGCAGGGTTTGCCGCTATGGCGCGTCTGTTGCTCTGTCTCGCACGCGATCACGCGCAAGGCCGGTGCGCGGCGCTTCTCGAAGGCGGCTATGACCTCGAAGGCCTGCAGCAATCGACCAGGCGCGTCCTCGATGAAATGGGCGGGGAATCCCTGGATGCGCCTTTACCTTCACATAATGTGCGTGGTTTGCTGCCGCGCGTATGGGACGTGCAGAAGCAGTTTTGGGAGCGACCAAAACAGTAAAAAAGATGTTGTCAATGAACAGTTGTGGCGCGACGAGCGTCTTATCGTCCTGCGGCCCAAGACCTTTGCGATTCTCCGCTATCTGGCGGAAAATGCTGGACGCCTGGTGAGAAAAGACGAACTGTTGCACGCCGTATGGGGCGACACGCAGGTTAGTGATGAAGGATTACGGGATTATGTGAGAGAAATCCGCATTATACACATCTAAGCAGCATTGACGGCGAGGTGTGTTGCTATTGCGTAGATAAACTCGTGCAATCGTTGCTATCCTTGCCAGAGGGATTTGCTGCCCGGCTCACCGTCTCCCGTGCGCGCTAAGAAGCCGCCCAGTTGCGCTAAGGCGCGGACCGTATCACAGAGAGGCGGAGGCTGCTCGGGTGGTGGGCTGTGGTACTGCGAGGATTTCTGCGACCCCCACCTTAGGGTTATCCAAAAAGCGATACGCCGCGACCGTCTCCGCCCAGCCGTGACCGGCGCGCGGAATGCTCCTGACCGGGCGCTCACTGAGTTCGCTCAGGAGCTTCGCCAGTCGCTTGGCATGCCGTACATCGTGCATCTGACTCTCAGCCATCTCTGCGGCCACCCCAGTGCTCATCACCTCTCTCCTCGCGTTGATAATCGAAACGGTATAAGATCGCCCTTCCAAGAGCCAGCACCCAATATCGTTAACCGCTATAAAGTTGCACTAAATCTGGGGGTGGTCTAAGGAGAAGGGCATGACAACAAAACCCTCTTCAGTGAGAAAAGAGAGCGTCCGGCCCACCCAGCGGTGCAGGGAGGCGGGGCCGGTCAAGGCGTTGGTCGGCCCGCGCACCCTCAGTCAGGCGCTGAACAAGGCGGTGCCAGCCAA
>DATLYA010000076.1:0-5558 GCA_035575235.1 Candidatus Methylomirabilota bacterium | reverse complement strand
TTGGCTGGCACCGCCTTGTTCAGCGCCTGACTGAGGGTGCGCGGGCCGACCAACGCCTTGACCGGCCCCGCCTCCCTGCACCGCTGGGTGGGCCGGACGCTCTCTTTTCTCACTGAAGAGGGTTTTGTTGTCATGCCCTTCCCCTTAGACAACCCCCAGATTTAGTGCAACTTTATAGCGGTTAACGATATTGACCGTGGACGTAAAGAAATACAGCAATATCAACGTCGCATACTGCTCGTCGAACAACTGGCGGTTCCCCGCCCGGTCCCGCTCGGTGACCGCCCCATGCAGACGCTCCAGGAGCTGACCGACCAAGCGCACATACTTGAAGCCTTGGACTACGGGCGGGGGAGCCTCCCCCGCCGCTTTCTCCCTGGCTTGCCCCACCCGGAGCTGCTTTTTCTTCATAACGGCACAGTGTACGAGAAAATCCCCCCTGACAAATTTCGTGCCGAACACTATTGGCCCATGGATTTTGTCTTAAAGTCTAGGAGACCACGGACTGACCAATTGTGGACTACTCCGGATGCCACTTCTCCATATGCCGCGCGTGCGTCTCCAGATACGCCCCGGGCGCGTAGTGTTCATCGTAAAATTCCGTCTCTAGATGATGCACTTGCGCATAGACGCGCATAAAGAGTGTCGGCACAGTGGCGGGAAATCGTCCATAGGTCTCGTAGACGTACTGCGCCATGTCGCCGAGACAAGAGAGAAACTCTTCGCTGTAGGGCGTTACCGTTGCCTTCGCGGCTTGAGGATCTCTGTATGGTCCTGGCGTGGTCGGGTCGTAGGTTCCGCCCTCACCAAATTTCCAGGCAGCCAGTTGGTGCACGGCGGCGTGCATGTCGGGATAATATGGCGGGCAGAGACTCTGATAATAGCCATCAAGACCTATGGGGTTTGGCAGCGTCCAATCTTCTCGACGCACGAAGCGGAACCCCATGCCGGCAACGCCATTCGCTGCAAACGCGCCCATGGCGCTGTACGGATTAATGCCGGTAAACATCCAACCACCCAACCCAATCGCTTGCAGCGCGAGCACGATATTGTGCGCTATCACTGACAGTTCCATGGCGATGGTCGCATACACGTACTGTTCGATGTAAGATAACGGCAGGCGTTTATTTTGATCAAGCAGCCCCGAGTGAAAATACGGCGCAAGATTGCCTGCTGGCCGTTTGGCGAAGTCATCGTACAGCGTATAGCCATTGCTGGCCATGATCGCTAAAAACGCCAGCACTTGTTGTCCTACATCTCCGATCGGCATGAACACCGTTGACCCCGGCACGTTGGCGTTCCATAGATTGTGCTCACTGATGTGCGGCGGCTGGCGCGGCAGATCCAAACGTGTATCGCTGATCTTCACCGTCAGTGCCCGACAGCGTGCGAGCAGCCGCCCGGCCTCATGCGGGCCTCTACATTCTTGCAGGCTCGACGCGCCGGCGTCTCTCGTGCGCACCAGATAAATGCCAGAGTCATCAGTGTAAAATAGTTCAGGAGTGCCAATGCCTGCCCCCGTCGGCACAGTGCGTCCGGTCAGGCGCACCGAGTAGCTGCTCAGCCCTGGATCAGCCGCTGTATGCGGAATGCTGAAGTGCCACCCCGACACCCCTATCCCAGCCGCCACTAACACAGCAGTCTCCAGATCGGAAAGAGGCAGCGGATCGTGCTTTGACTTATAGGCAAACGGACCGTGTGGAATCTCCATACCGTAGCCGAATCGACGCGCACGACGGCCAAAGAGCGCTGCGAAGAGCGGAAAATTCCACAGGTCTTCGAGCAACGCGTCTTGTTTTTCCTTGCTGAGCGGGTCCTTCTCAGGCATTTTTCCTCCCCAGAGAGCCAGGAGATATCATACGTAGAACATAGTGCGTGAAACGTAATACGGCGTCATAGGCTTACGCAACACGCGGGGCCTATCACCCAATGCGTGTCAGGTCGTGAGTTGCTCCCAGTCCGCCTCGTCGGCGTCAATGGCGAGCGCAAGACCTCCGTTAGAGCCGGCAAAGACAGGATCCTCCACGGTCCGCACGCGACCGCCGCCAACATCCGCCAGGCTATGTTGTAATGCTTCTGCTAAGCCGCGAATTAACGAGCTCCCGCCGGATAGGATAATGTTGTTCCGGACTTTTTCCTGATACTCGGGCTCGACGTGCGACAGCAGATCAAGCATGGTTTCAGTCACCGGCGGCAAAATGCTCTCACAGGCGCTGCGCATTTGCTCGGTAATGTCGATTGGCGTCGGCTTGCCAGCTACAGGCACGGTCACTAGTACGCGTTGCTGTGGTTCGCCTACAAAACTCCATTTCTCCTTCCACTCGCGCACCATGTGAATGGAAAACTGCGCCTCGGGATAACGGTTTTGCACCAATTTCATGAGCTGCTCATCAATCGCATCGCCAGCGCTCGTGAGCGTGCGCTGGTCTTCATCGGTGGGATAGCGCCCATTCATCACGCAAAAATCGGTTGTCCCAGCCCCAAGGTCAATAATCATGGCATGTAGTAATTCCTCAATCCCATAGGCGACCGCGAACGGCTCTGACACGATGAGTAAACTGTTCACAATACCTTTCATCACTTCACGCAGGCGTTGTTTACTGGCGCGAAACGCTTCGGACGGCACGCCAACCACGGCGCGCACCGGGGTCTGTTCCTTCTCTTTCGCGTGTGCACGCGCCAGAGACACCAGGTGACGAAGAATCTCCCGTACAGCAGCCTCATCCCGCTCGGAGCCTTCTTTTATCACTCCTCGTTCAAGCGGCCGACGGAGATCCAGCATGGGACGGTTCTCCACAGCCTCTTGACCAATCAGGACGGACTTTTTGACCACTTTGCGAGCCACCATGTCCACCGGCCACCCTACGTAGCTCTCGATTACATACCGAGCGCCGTTAGAAGCGGAGATCGAGCTGCGGGACGTCCCTAAATCAATACCAACACACAACGTTCCGTTCACCTCACTCATGACGCAGCATCCTTTCTGGTCGAGTACGTATGATACAGGCCGTCCACATACGCGCGAATGCCGGTAAACAGCGCCTGGGCTATTTGTTGCCGGTATTCCGACGTGGCGAGCAGTTGCGCTTCTTCCTTATTCGAGAGACACGAAACCTCAGTTAAAACGGCGGGCATCTTGGCGCCGACCAATACAAGAAACGGCGCCCGCTTCGCCGCCCGACGCACAAGCGCGGGATTTGTTTGCTGTAAGGCAAGCGTCAGTTCTCCTTGCACGGCGGCGGCCAACATATACGATTCCTCTCGTTTGACATCTTCGTACACGCTATCGAGGAGACGACGAAAATCGCTGGTTGAATACCCCGATTGAGCATTTTCTACTCCAGCAAGCTGCAACGAAGCTGAATCCTCAGTCGGCCCCAGGTAGTACGTTTCCACCACGCGAGCAGAACGGGGCGTTATCCAATTCACATGAATCGAGAGAAACAAGTCGCCGCCCGCGGCGTTGGCAAACGTTACGCGCTGCCAGAGCGAGGTGGTGTCGTCTTTTTCACGTGTCATAGAGACCTGAAATGAGGCGTTCTGCAGCAACGTTCGAAGCCGCTGCCCAATATCCAACGCAATAGCCTTTTCTGTCAGACCATTCGCACCGATAGCGCCCGGATCCTCGCCGCCGTGCCCAGGATCAATAACGATCGACTTCACCGGAAGCGCGAGAGTCCGGAAGTCAGACTGTCGAGGGAGTGGAAACGCCAGATCAACGGATTCTTCCAGCGACGCAAGGGAATGAGCTTCGTCAATTTTCCTCAGGCTCTCCACAGCTAGCACAGGAGAAACTCCATCAAGTGGAAGACCCGGGGAGGCGACAGCGTCATTCTTCACCGCAGTCCCTACTGCCGAGAGCTGGTCTGGTTTTCGTGGCTCATGGAAGCCAATCGCGACAACAAAGACAAAGGAGGCAAGCGTACAGGCAATCACTACACCAATCGTCCGGATGATCCAAAAGGGTCGCGGCAAAGGCGGCGATGGACACAGGTGCGGCCATTGCTCATGCATCACCTCGATATTCTCCCGTACGGCGGCGCGAATAAGACGGCGCTTGAATGGATTCGCTTTCGGATGAGTCATGCTTCACAAAATATTAGCGTGGAAACTACCATGCGGCTCGCGCCGAGAAAAGCGCTCCCTTGTCCACATGGGGGTGGAAAACAGATGTGTAGGGGCAAGATTACTTGTGACCAACTCCCCGGACGCCAACACTGACAAACAGCATCGCCTCCCCTCTGACCGCTCTTCTCTTCGATGATATTATGAAGATGCGGCATTGTTTCGAAACAAAGGAAGGCGCTTTGATGGTGAATTTTCAGCCGACGGAAGAGCAACAACTCATACAACAGACGGTCGCTAGTTTTGCCCGGGAACAGATGCGTCCAGCGGCGCGCGACGCCGACGAGAGTGGGCAGATTCCCAATGCGCTTGTGCAGCAAGCCTGGGAGCTTGGTCTCGTGCAGAGTACGATCCCCGAAACATTAGGAGGGATGGGCGAAGCTCCTTCGGCGGTCACCGGCGTCTTGGTTTACGAGGAACTTGCCTGGGCCGACCTTGCCATTGCGCTGCATATTCTGACTCCTCGCCTGGTCATTCAACCCGTACTCGCGTTAGGCAACCAGGAGCAACAGCAGCAGGTGTTGCCTGCTTACACGGGAGCCGCTTTTACGCCAGGGACAGCAGCAGTCATGGAGCCACGCTTCAGGTTTGATATCAATGAGTTGACGACAACCGCCACACGCGAGCACGACGGCTACATCCTCAACGGCACAAAATGTTACGTCCCTCTTGCCGCCGAAGCGCAGCACCTTCTGGTCTATGCGCGCAGTGAAGAAGGCCTGACAGCATTCCTTGTCCCCCCTGGGACACCGGGTCTGACGGTGCACGGACGAGAGAAGAATATGGGCCTGAAAGCGTTGGCGACGTACGAGTTAACCCTGGAGCGCTGCCGGGTTCCTGCTGCGGCGCGGCTTGCCGGCAACCTCGCGCCGTTTTTGAACCGTTCACGCGTCGCCTTGGCGGCGTTGGCGGTTGGAGTGGCGCGCGCGGCTTTTGAGTATGCGCGCGATTACGCTAAAGAAAGGCGCGCCTTTGGAACTGCCATTGCGCAAAAACAAGCCATTGCTTTTCTGCTGGCAGAAATGGCCACAGAAATCGACGCCGCTCGCCTGCTCACCTGGGAAGCCGCCTGGAAAATCGACGCCGGTCGGGACACGCCGTTAGACAGCACGGTGTCAGGCGCCACCCGTGAAGCCTGTCTGGCGAAAAATTATGCGGCGAATATGGCGCTCAAAGTTACGGACAACGCCGTGCAGATTCTTGGCGGCCACGGCTACATTCGTGATCATCCGGTTGAACTCTGGCTGCGCAACGCCCGTGGATTTGCTGTATTTGAAGGATTGGCGATTGTCTAATTACTCAAAGTTTACAGGATGAGAGATGAACTCACGCCGCAAGTCGCATAGGAGCCTCCTTCGGCACGAGGTGCAAGCGAATCTCCTTGCGCGCCTCTTGACGGGCACTGCGGTGCAATTGGCGGGCTCCCCACTCCC
>DATLYA010000075.1:0-17996 GCA_035575235.1 Candidatus Methylomirabilota bacterium | reverse complement strand
AGGTCGAGACCGGAAAATTCTTCATCTTCGTTCACGCGAAGACCTATGACTGCGTCGACAATCTTCAAGAGAACGAATGCGAGGACGAAACAATAAACGAGGGTGGTGACGGTAGCGATAAGTTGAGTCATGAACTGCGCCGGGTTGCCAAGCAACAACCCATCGGCGCCGGCCGCATTCACCGCTTTGGATGCGAACACGCCAGTCAACAACGCGCCGGTGACCCCGCCAACACAGTGCACGCCAACCACATCGAGAGAGTCGTCATAACCAAAACGGGTTTTCAAATTACAGGCAGTAAAACAGAGGACCCCACCAGCTGCGCCGATAGCGATTGAAGAAAGAGGACTGACAAAGCCGGCTGCTGGCGTAATCGCCACTAACCCTGCCACAGCGCCGCTTGCCGCGCCCAAGACAGTTGGTTTGCCTCGCGTAGCCCATTCTGTAAACATCCAGGCGAGCGCTGCGGCAGCGGTGGCGGTATTGGTTGCAACAAACGCGCTGGTCGCCAACGCCCCAGCGCTCAACGCGCTGCCGGCGTTGAAACCAAACCACCCCACCCACAGCAGTGCGGCCCCGACGACGGTAAAAGGAAGATTGTGCGGCGGCATAGGTTCGTGAGGGTAACCTATGCGCTTGCCCATTACCAAGGCGGCGGCGAGCGCAGAAATCCCTGAACTGATATGCACTACCGTTCCGCCAGCGAAGTCTAACGCTCCCATCCCACCATTTGTGCCTATCCAGCCTCCTTTGCCCCACACCCAGTGAGCGAGTGGATCGTACACGAATGTCGCCCACAGGATACTAAAGATCAGAAACGCGCTGAACTTCATGCGCTCTGCAATCGCGCCGGTGATAAGCGCTGGCGTGATGATGGCGAACATGGCCTGATAAATCATAAACGTCTGATGCGGAATAGTGGGCGCATAGTCAGGATTCGGGACGCCCTCGACGCCGGCGAGTCCTAACCAATCAAGGCCGCCGATTAAACCTCCATGATCCGGACCAAAGGCGAGCGTATACCCCCACAGCACCCATTGGACGCTGATCAGCGCTATAAGGACAAAGCTCTGCATAATCGTCGCTAAACTATTCTTGCGGCGCACCAGTCCGCCATAGAACAGCGCTAACCCTGGTGCTGTCATCATCAGCACCAAAGCGGAAGAAGTCAGCATCCAGGCTGTATCTCCAGTATTAATTTGAGTCGCTTCCTGCGCCCAGGCAGGACCTGCCGTAACAATTGCCGCTCCAGCGCTTCCAAAAAGAGAAAGAGACCCTAGCCACAAACGACGCATGATTGCCCCTCCACAGAAAAGATTGATGAGACTGCCTACCAGAAATGCCTGTCGTCGAGATGCACAAATTGGTGATCTGCAGCGCTCTGCTGGGAGGAGCAAGGTCAATGCCAGACTTGTGAAGGGCTTTTCGCGTGAAAAGACAAACTTTTTGTGCGCCGCTCTCCGGTGACGGCGCCTGGATTGTGGGCATTGCTAAGTTTTTGAGCAATGCAGCTTACTGTGGCGACCAGAAGGCAATATGCCCGTCCGTCAGGGACCTCGGTTTTGCGTGGGCAATCGCCTCGACCGTATATACCGTAGGATTTCGGAGTCCTTCGAGCGGGCGCACATCTGTACCCGCAGCCCCTGTGAAGACAAACTGCTTGCTGTCCGGAGACCAGAGGCGGTGCGATAAGGCGTATTGATCAAAATATTGGAACACCAGTAACAGTGGCCGAGACGGAACGAAATCGACCACATCATAAGTTTGTTCATCTTTTACACTGACTACCGCCCAAGCCCAGAGATCCGTACCAAGTTTGCGCTTGGCGTACAAAATACGCTCTCCATCCGGAGACCAAAAATAAGCCGCAAAATTATCTTTCACTATCGTGCGCGTTTTGCCTGAAGGCACATCGATGAGTCTTAGTTCTTCGAGCAAGGGATCACCGACAAATGAACTGGTAGCGACAGCCAGGATTGGCTGTGTCGGCGACCACTCTAGAGCGATCTTTTCTGGCACTATGCCAAGCGATGTGGGGGCGCTGCCATCCGCCCTGGCTACGACAAGATTTGCTTTTTCTTGCTCGTTGCTTTGATCCCCGTAGGCAAGCCAATGCCCATCACTTGACCAAGAGGGCGGACCAAATGCTGCCGGAGCGCGGGATACCATGTGACGTTCTCCACTTTCGATATCAATGACGCTCACCGAATGACCCTCTTTCGCGTCGGCATCTCCTCCAGTATGCGCTAACAGGGCTTGGCCGTCCGTGCGCCAGTGGAAATAAAAGGGGGCGCCCTGGGCGACCGTTTTCGGCCGCTGCGCACCCGCGACAGGCCACAGGCCAAGAGAAAATGCGCCTGGACCACCTAAGAGCACAGCTAAATTCTGACTATTTGGCGCCCAGTAGGCGTAAATGGGACGCAGGCCTGGCGCTTGATATGCATGGAGCACCTGGGAACTCCGCGCGTCGAAGATATACAAGCCGTCTGTGGGGCCGCTCTCTCCACCAACGACCCGAAAACAGGCGATGCGGTTGCCGTCCGGCGACCATACAGGCCAGCTGTAGAAATCCTGGCCGTTCTTAATTTGCTGAGGCCACAAGGCGATGGTTTGCAACATTTCGCCTGAGGCGAGCTTGCGTTTGCCCTCGCCGTTTGGCTGAATGAGATATAAATCGCCTTCCCTATCGATATACGCTATCAGGTTTGTTTCGGCCCAAGTACGAGAGACCGGCAGCAAAAGAGTTAGGCCGAAGAGCCACCAGACAAACATCGTACAGTACATAAGAAAGATCTCCAGCTCGTCGTGTGACGATAACAAAGTTTCTCTTGCGGCGAAACCATTGATTCTTCAGTGCGTTGACAGTCCTTTAATGACGCTCTATATAGTAAGTCGTTCCAGTGCTGGAACATCCGGGATAGAGGTGACGTGAGCGCCTCTATTTTTTTACCCACCGCCTGACCGATCGGTTAGTCTCGAAGGCTGTGGGAGAAGAGAGTAGGGACGTGATAGACGACCCAGGAACAGTATCGTCTCTGACGCCGACGCCAAGCGGAGAAGAATTTTTGCGCGGCGTTGAGAGCGCCATCGCGAGAGCACAAAAC
The DNA here is from genome assembly GCA_035575235.1 of Candidatus Methylomirabilota bacterium. GTDB lineage: Bacteria > Desulfobacterota > Binatia > Bin18 > Bin18 > SYOC01. The sequence goes on along the minus strand of DATLYA010000075.1, from coordinate 14,892 downwards.
TACTTTCTGCGAGAACAAAAACCTGAGGGGTATTGGTATTATCCCCTTGAGGCCAACGCTACCATGGATGCAGAGTATATCTTTTTTAATCACTTCATGGGGCGGGTGGATGAACAGAAACATAAACGAATTTGTGAGCATTTGTTGGCCATGCAAGGGGACGATGGCGCGTGGCCGTTGTTTTACAAGGGGCCTGGTCATTTGAGTAACACCATTGAAGCGTATTTTGCCCTGAAACTGACTGGTTATCCTGCGTCACATCCGGCGTTGCGCAAAGCCCGAGATTTTATTCTTGCTCATGGCGGTGTGGCGCACGCACAAGTGTTCACCCGCATTTTCCTCGCTTACTTTGAACAATTTCCATGGCGGGGAACTCCAGCTGTTCCGGTGGAACTCATTCTGTTGCCAAATTGGTTTCCCCTCAATATTTACGAGATGTCGAGTTGGGCGCGAGGGACCGTCGTGCCTTTGAGTATCATTCTCGCTCATCGCCCGCGAGTCGCTATCCTTGACGAACGCGGAGTCGCGGAATTATGGAAAGAGGATCCTGAGCGCTCGGACCTGCGCTTTCCTCGTTCTTCTGGCGCGCTGTCGTGGGAGAATTTCTTTATTGTCGTCAATCACGCTCTGAAGTTGCTCGAGCACAGCCCAATGCATCCGCTCCGCCGCCGCGCGCTGCGCAAGGCCGAGCGATGGGTGCTCGAGCATCAAGACGTCAACGGTGGATGGGGCGGTATCCAGCCCGCCATGCTGAATTCCGTAATGGCGCTGCATAGCCTCGGCTATCCGCATGATCACCCGGTGATAGTGAAAGGAATTCAGGCCATCGAAGATTTCCTTATGGAAACCGGCGGGCATTTACTGTTTCAACCGTGTGTATCGCCAGTGTGGGATACGGTCTGGGCGGTGAAGGCGTTGATCGACTCTGGGCTCCCTCACAATCATCCTGTGGTTGTCAAGGCGGCCAACTGGATTATTGACCAGCAAATCTTCAAGACTGGCGACTGGCAGGTGAAGAATCCGCACTTAGAGCCAGGGGGCTGGGCCTTCGAGTTCGCCAATGATTGGTATCCTGACGTTGATGACTCGGCGGTGATTCTCTTCACCCTCAAGATGGTGCAGGGACTTGAGGAAAGGAAAAAAGACCGGGCCATTGCCCGCGGTCTGAACTGGACGCTCGGCATGCAGAGCCGTAACGGCGGCTGGGGCGCCTTCGACACCGATAATACGCTCGACCTGTGGAATCAGATGCCGTTTGGCGACATGAAGGCGATGATTGATCCGCCCACGGCGGATCTGACCGGCCGCTTGTTAGAAATGATGGGCGCTTATGGATACGATGTAGAATTTGGCCGCGCCCGCCGCGCGCTTCACTTTCTTCGTCACACGCAGGAAGCCGACGGCTCATGGTGGGGACGTTGGGGCGTCAACTATATCTACGGCACCTGGTCGGTGCTGATGGGATTGCGAGCCATTGGTGAAGACCTGCAACAACCCTACGTGCGCCGCGCAGTCGCGTGGTTAAAAGATCGCCAGAATGCCGATGGCGGATGGGGCGAAGATTGTCTCTCCTATTGGGATCAAAAGAAAGCGGGAAAAGGCGAGAGCACTCCATCACAGACTGCGTGGGCGGTGCTTGGCTTACTGGCGGGGGAAGATGAAATCAGTCCGGCAGTGTTTCGGGGAATTCAATACCTGCTGTCGCAGCAAGAGATGGGGGGAGCGTGGCCTGAGGAACTGTTTACCGGAACTGGTTTCCCACGCCATTTCTATCTCCGTTATTACGGCTACCGTAATTATTTCCCGTTGATGGCGCTTGGACAGTTCCGTTGTCGTCTGCAATCGCTTGTTCATGTACACAATCCTGAATGATCGCGGTGGAGTGGAGCGTGGAGGAAGGAGTAGTGCCATGTTGATAAAAGCAAAAACTATACAGATTGATACTGGCCGGAAGGTCCGCTTATTTGATGTCACTGATGAAGTCAAGCGATTTCTTGCTGAGTCTGGCGTGTGGAACGGCATGGGCGTAGTGTCAACCCTGCACACGACTACCGCCGTCTTTTTTACCGAAGTGCAGGATGCGTTGTGGAATGACGTTGAAACGTTCTTGCAGAAACTCGTTGCTGAACGCTCCGAGTACAAGCACAATGATCCGCGGTTTTCCGATTGTGAACGGGCGAACGCCGCCGCTCATTTGCGCGCTATCCTCCTTGGCGGGTCGCTGGCGTTACAAGTGGAGGATGGCAGGCTGGTGTTAGGGCAGTTTCAGCGGATTATTTTCGCAGAGCTTGACGGTCCCCGTACGCGTTCGCTACGAATGCAGTTTATGGGGGAAGGCGCTGCAGTGACGCGTCGCCATTGGAACGCGAACCTGTCTTTGTCTCAGGAAGAAGGACTGCTATGAAGAAGCTGGCTGTGCTGGGCTCGACGGGGTCCATCGGGGTGTCCACGCTCTCCCTTGTAGAGCGCTTTCCTGAGCAGTTCCGCATCGTCGCGCTCGCGGCAGGAAAAAATCTTGCCAGGCTGAAAGAACAGGTCAGCCGCTTTCAGCCAGAAGTTGTGTCTTTAACAAGGGCAGAGGATGCGAAGGATCTACGCTCCCAATTGCCGGGCTTTCGTGGAGAGATTCTCTGGGGAGAGCGAGGACTTAATGCGGTCGCAACGCATCCTGACGTTGAGATGGTGATGGCGGCGTTAGTAGGAGCGGTGGGACTTGCGCCCACGCTCGCGGCCATTCAGGCTGGAAAAACCATCGCTTTGGCGAACAAGGAAGCTCTCGTGATTGCTGGCGAACTCATGACGCGTGAGGCGAAGCGCTGCGGCGTGCAGATTCTTCCGGTTGACAGCGAACACAATGCAATCTTTCAGGCGCTGCACGGTCATCGACGGACGCAAGTAAAGCGTATTATTCTTACTGCGTCTGGTGGACCATTTTTGCATCGTCCCGCACGAGAGCTTGCCCATGTCAGCGTGACGGAGGCGCTGAAGCATCCCACCTGGAAAATGGGCAACAAGATCACCATCGACTCTGCGACGTTGATGAACAAAGGCCTGGAAGTGATCGAAGCGCGCTGGTTGTTTGACCTGCCGCCAGAGCAAGTCTCCGTCATTATCCATCCACAGAGCATCGTGCACTCCATGGTTGAGTACATAGACGGATCAGTGTTGGCTCAACTCGGCATTCCAGACATGGTGATCCCAATCTCGTACATTCTCGCCTATCCAGAGCGGTTACCGCTGGCTCATTTACCCTCCCTTGACCTGGCAACAGCTGCACAGTTGACCTTCTTTCAACCGGACATGGAAAAATTTCCCTGCTTGCATTTAGCATACGAAGCGCTGCGGCAGGGGGGGACATGTCCTGCAGTATTAAACGCAGCCAATGAAGTAGCGGTGGAGAACTTCCTGGCTGGACGGTTGCGTTTTACCGATATCGCGACGCTGAACGAGCAAGTGCTGCAGGTGCATACCCCGCAGACTATCAGCGGGCTTGATATCCTTCTAGAAGCGGATCGTTGGGCGCGTGAACAAGCTCTTACTGTTCTACGACAGATACAACCGCGCGCCGCCGTCTTCGTCTAGACATCTTCATGGTCCAAGCAGGAAAACGCGATGTGAGGCAAGAGATGATTGTATGCGAAGGCGACGAACTCTCTCCCCTTGCCGAGCAGTCTGCTGCTGTGTCTTTAGCCGACGCATACACTTACTGCCATCAGGTAGCGCGCAAGAGCTCCTCCAATTTTTATTATGCTTTTCGGCTGTTGCCGGCGGAACGATATAATGCGCTCTGTGCGCTGTACGCATTTTGCCGTTTCATGGACGACATTGCTGATCACATTGAACAGCCCTCTTCTCACACGCACCCGTTGAGCCGTAAGGAACGGCTCGCGCTGCTGTTAAATACGTGGCGGGAAGAGTTGCAGCACTGTTATGCCGGCGTCTCGCGTCACCCTATCACGATGGCCCTCTCGGATGTCGTGCGGCGGTTTCCTATTTCCCAGGAGCACTTAACTGGCATCATCGACGGCGTTGAGATGGATTTGCAAAAAAACCGCTATCAGACGTTCGAGGAATTGTACGATTATTGTTACCACGTCGCTTCCCTCGTGGGGTTAGTATGTATCGAAATCTTCGGTTACCAGAATCCTAGCGCGCGCGATTATGCCGTGAATCTGGGAATTGCGTTCCAGCTGACGAATATTATGCGTGACGTCGGCGAAGACGCGCAGCGGGACCGTATTTATTTGCCGCGCGAAGACCTGGATCAATTTGGTTACTCCGAACAAGACCTCTGCGCCAGGCGGTATAATTCCGCCTTTATTCGCCTGATGTCCTTTGAGGGCGTGCGAGCGCAAGCGTTTTATACAAAGGCGGCGGAGCAGCTTGCGGCCAAGGACCGGCGCTCGCTCGTAGCAGCTGAGGCAATGCGGCTCATCTATCACCGCCTGTTGACTAAACTTGAAGCCAAAAAATTTCCGGTTTTTGGTTCTCGTGTTGCACTTACGACGCCAGGAAAAATTGGTCTCGCCTTCACTGCCTGGGTGCGCGGCTGGTTGCCATTATAAACTTGACTTCATGTTTCCACTCAGTTGCCGATGTGGCTGACATGGACATGAAGAAAATTCGGCACTTTATATGTGGAGCGCTCTGCGGCGCTGTCGGGGTGTACTGGTACACCACCGCTGCAGAAGAAACGCTGGAGAAAGTACTCTCCTGGCTAGAGAGCGCGGCGGATGAGTATCGCGCGACTCACGACGTCCCCGAGGTCGATACAGGTTGGCGGCCTCGTAAAAAAGATGACCCGAACAGGTTATAGAAGAAAGAGCCGCCTTTGTCTGCCGCTCTTCTACAGAGCAACAGACAAAAGGAAGCGAAAAAAAGTTATGCGACTGCGCGCAACTTTTTGCTGTTGCTGCGAGAGCAGTTTACGACCCCTTCATTGTCCGGCAAATATTCGGCAATATTTGTTTTGCTATACCGAGAGCCAGGAAAGAGAGAACGGATAGCAAACGCAACTTGTCCCATCAGGCGCTTCACCCCTGGCGTTTTTTCTGCTTCGCTAATCGGCTCCAGACGAATGATGGCGCCATCCGGCTTTTTGCACACCTGGAAGAAAAATTGCTGCTTCTTGCCAGGTTCGATGACTAAAGCCTCAAGGAGCAGTTTGCTGCAATCGGTATTGATGTAATATTCGCTGACTCGTTTGATTCCATCTGGGTCGCGAAGAAACATCTCAGGTCGACGGATGACGATTTGCCGTAAATCAATCGGGCCTTCAATGGTGACGTTTGGCATTCATGCGCTCCTTAGAAAGAAAGCAGGACGTACAATCTAGATTCCACCATATCCTGCTTGAAGATTTCCCTCCTGAAATCTCTCCGGAGGGTTAGAACATAGTCCCTCTTGAGACCACGAGTACCATCTTATTTACCTGTCCTGTGGCTGGTGGTCAAGCAGTAATCCAAAAAAGAGCATCACGTAGGTCGGCAGAAGCGAAACATTGTCGGCGCAGGCAGACCACCGGCCGGCAATGGCCGTGACCTGCCTGCCCGATGCAGCAGGGAATTCAGGATTTCGTCTTACATCCTCTCTTTTGCTCTACTTTACAGAATATGGGGCGAGGGGGTATAGGTGAACCGAGCCGCTTTGTCAGACATCGCCAAAAACGAGGCCAATTCTTATGTTTTCTGTCTCTCCTCCCGCCAAAGTGAGTAAAAGCCCCTATGTCGTTCCCATCGAAGAAGCGATCGAAGAAATTCGTGCGGGACGCATGATTATTCTCATGGATGATGAAGACCGTGAAAATGAAGGTGATCTCTGTATGGCCGCCGAGGCGGTGACGCCAGAAGCCATTAATTTTATGGCGAAGTATGGACGCGGTCTGATCTGCTTGCCGATGGCGGAGGAAATGATCGACGCGCTCGGCTTGCCGATGATGGTCAATAAGAACACGGCCCCGTTAGGAACCGCCTTTACCATGTCGATCGATGCCCGTCATGGTATATCACGCGGCATCTCGGCCGAGGATCGTACGACGACGATTTTGACGGCGATTCGAGATGGAGTGCGACCTGAAGATGTTGTTGTGCCCGGTCATGTTTTTCCTTTGCGCGCCCGGAAAGGCGGGGTGCTGGTGCGGACTGGTCAAACTGAGGGCTCGGTTGACCTTGCTCGTTTAGCCGGCATGAAGCCGGCAGGAATCATTTGCGAGATCATGCGCGACGATGGGACGATGGCGCGGCTTCCTGACCTGGAAGAATTTTCTGCAAACTTTGGCGTGAAAATCGCCACTATTGCGGATCTCATTCAGTATCGTTTGCGTAACGATTCGCTTGTCCATCATCAAGCTGAAGCGCGATTACCAACCCGCTACGGCGGAGATTTTATCGCCCATGTCTACACGAGCGATGTAGATGAAGAAGAGCATCTGGTCCTCGTCAAAGGAGAGGTGTCTCCTGACGAGCCCGTTTTAGTGCGCCCTCATGCGGAGTATCCGCCAGGAGATGTGTTCTCGTATACCTATAGCAACACAAGTGCGTTACTGCAGGAATCCATGCGGCGGATTGCTGCCGAGGGAAAAGGTGTTATTCTCTATCTGCGACAGAGTGGGCAAGGCGCGCAGCTCTTTCGTCCTGGCGCCCGGTCGAGTCGGCGACAACATTCTCCAAGCACGAGTCCAGGATCACAGATCCGTGACTTCCGCGATTATGGCATTGGCGCGCAAATCCTTCGGGATATCGGCGTACGAAAGATTCGCTTGTTGACGAATTATCCCCGTCGGCTTGTCAGTCTTCCGGGGTATGGATTAGAGATCGTAGAGTTCGTTCCGCTTTCTGACGGCGACGCTCAGGAGCGTCCAGCGGCGCAGAAACGCAGCGTGCGTCCATCTCGAATTTCAGCATAAATGGAGTGCAATGACATTTTCTTCTGACTACTTAGTGAAAGCGACGGCGGCGGAAAAAACCATTCGTGCGTTCGCTACAGTGACGACAAATCTGGTTGAAGAAGCACGACAACGTCATCGGACTGCGCCGACGGCGAGCGCAGCCTTAGGGCGGACTCTGACGGCTGGGCTCCTGCTTGGCAGTATGCTCAAAGAAGAAGAGACCCTCTCTCTACAATTAATTGGCAATGGCCCTCTGCGAGGGATTTTTGTCGACGCCAATGCCCAAGGTGAGGCGCGAGGATTTGTCTATCATCCTCGCGCGCACTTGCCGACTCGCGGGGGGAAACTCGACGTTGGCAGCGCTGTTGGCGCGGGAACGCTCACGGTTATCCGCTCGCAACCCTGGTCAAAGGAACCGTACCGTAGCATTACCCCACTTGTTTCTGGGGAGGTCGGCGCGGACGTCGCGCACTATCTCCTCAATTCGGAACAAGTGCCGTCTGCAGTAAGTCTAGGGGTGTTTGTTCAACCTGACGAGTCAGTCGCTGCGGCTGGCGGATTTATCGTGCAGCTCATGCCCGGCGCCAGCGAGGAAATCATTTCGCAACTGGAAGCTAATGTGGCGCGAGCGAAGCCGGTGAGTCAGTTGGTGCGAGAAGGGGCTGCGCCGCAAGAGATTCTGTCTCACGTGCTTGATGGGTTTGGCTCTATTGTTGTAGGGGAGAGGCCTGTGCGTTTCTCTTGCCGCTGTACCCGAGAACGGGTGCTTGGCGTTTTGGTGGCGATGGGACAACAAGAGATACAGCAACTCTTGGAAGAGGAGGGGCAGGCTACTGTGACATGTGAGTTCTGCGGAGAGCAGTATGTCATTGCACGGGACGAGATAGAGAAGTTGTTTGCGGAACGTTGAGCAAAAGAGAGAAGTGGGCGTGACGCAGAACCAAACTGGATAAGCTCGTTCACTGCTCTCTCTGGCGCTGACGAGGAGGGGCTTGTGCGCATGGCTCTTACAGAGACGATCGTACAGCGAAAGCAGGAAGCCTGTGCTTCCTGCTTTTTTTTCTTTTGCCTTATTTTCTCACCGGCTGCATGGTCAGCTGCATTTGATTGGGACGCCGTAGAAAAAGAAGCAGGCGCTCTGTTGAGCCGGTATATTCAGATCGATACGACAAATCCCCCTGGCAACGAGCTGGCAGCCGCCCAGTTTTGGCAAGCTATGCTCTCTCAGGAAGGGCTGAGCTCCCAAATATTAGCACCGCAGCCGGGGCGTGGCGTTGTCTATGCGCGACTAAAGGGATCAGGAGAGAAAAAGGCGCTTATTTTTCTCCATCATCTCGATGTCGTACCGGCGAATAAAGCAGATTGGGAGGTGGACCCCTTCGCCGGCGTGATCAAAGACGGCTATGTCTACGGTCGGGGAGCGATTGATTGTAAGGGGGTTGCCATTGTTCAGTTTCTGGCTCTTGCCTTATTGAAGCGTGCCGGCGTCCCACTCAAGCGCGATGTCATTTTCCTTGGGACGGCTGACGAAGAAGCAGGCGGACGACACGGGGCTGGTTGGTTTGTTGACAATCACTTCGATCTCGTAGCGGACGCCGAGTTTCTGCTGACCGAAGGGGGCGGCGTTCGGGTACATGAAGGAAAACGCTCCTATGATGTAGACATCGCTGAGAAAGCGCCCTGTTGGATTCAACTAGAGGCGAACGGGCCGTCCGGACATGGCTCACGCCCGTTGCCTGACACAGCGGTGATACGTCTCATCCGCGCTCTCGACAAAATTATTCGCTACGAAACGGAAATTAGAGTAACGCCGGCAGTGCAGGCCTATTTTTCCGCCTTGGCCACACGCGAGGAGCCCGCGAAGGCGGCGCGGTTCCGCTCGCTAGAACAAGCGCTGCGAAACGCCAATTTTCGCAAGGAGTTTTTAGCGAACCCCACTTACAATGCGTTGGTGCGCAATACGATTTCTCCTACTGTACTGGAAGGCAGCAACAAAACGAATGTGATCCCCGCTCGTGCTCGCGCCCAGCTTGACTGCCGTCTCTTGCCAGGAGAAGATCCGCAACAATTTGTGAAACGTCTGGAGCGGGTCGTCAATGACGCGCAGGTGAAATTTTCAGTGCTGATGAATTTCCCCCCTATCGCCTCAGAAGCGGACACGGCGCTCTTTCGCGCCATTCGCGCGGTGGCGGAACGACATGATCCGCAAGCGCCAGTTGTTCCTGCTGTCCTCAGTGGGTTCACCGATTCCCACTACTTTCGTCACAAGGGCATCGTGAGTTACGGTTTCTCAGGCATACCGATCACCGAAGAGGATGGCCGCCTTGTCCATGGCGATAATGAGCGGATTGCCCTGGCGAGTCTTCGCGAGGGCGTCCAGATATTAGTAGAATTGTTGCAGGAGTTGGATAAGTAAACCTCCTGCTCCTTTCTGGAGAGTGCAGCGGTATGTGATGGTTCTGCGGGCGGACACGTCCACGCTCTCCATATTCTTTCCTCTCTAAAGATACAGAAGCGTGCTCTAACTCCACGTCCCAACCCCACCTGCTCCACTCAAGGTGTAAGTGCCGCGTGTACACGTTCCGGTATCATCGCTAGCCGAGATGATGAGAGGGTCAGTGCTCATGACGGTAACTGTCACGTTCTCAGTCCCTTGAAAATTTGCATCTGCTAAAGATCCATAGGCGAGATTTACAGCGTAGTAGTGTTCCATGGCGAGAAAAGCGTTTCTGGCGTCAGATACAACCCGAGCGCAAAAGGATTCGCTCCTGTAGCGTGAGTATTGTGGAAGGGCAATAGCCGCGAGAATGCCAATAATAGCAACAACTACCAGTAACTCGATCAAGGTAAACCCTTTGTCGTTTTTCATATAAAGTGAGCTCCCTCTTTGCCTCGTCTTTTTGAGGATTATTCCGTCGCTGAGAAATGAGCAAAGAATGTACCGTTTTGCTCCTGATGGAACAGGTGGTAAAAAGAAAAGCTTTTTACCGTGAAAACACCCGATGCAAGGGGAAGGAGAGAACTCCGCGTGGGCTATTAAAACCAAAAAATGTCTAGAATGACAAATGTTGATAGAACAGTGGAGCCAGAAGGCCGATATCTATTTTCGGCGTAGAGAGGAAATCCTCTCGCCCCCCTACGAATCTTCGAATCTATCCCTGAACCTTTCAGGGCTGTCATTCTGAGCCGCGCAAATGGCAAAGAATCTTGAGTGATGGAGCTGAGTGGTTTGATGATGACTTATTGGCTTCTCGAGTGCAAGTTTTTCGTTAAGCGCGACTGGAGGGGAGAAATAAAGGGCGGATAATGGAGTCGAAACTGAGGTGAAAAAAACAGGCGTCTTTTTAAGACGCCTGTTTCATACAGAGGGAAACGATTACCAGCTATACAGACCCGTTGTACTATCGAAGGTGTAGGTTCCTCTAGAACAGTTGGGATGGGTGCCAGTGACAGTTCCTGCAGTAGTACCTGCATAGGTGGTCTGAACATCTACCCCATCGCTTTTAACAAGAGTTGCGCCATCATAAGACTCGGTTTCTGCGAACCGTGCTTCAAGAGCTGTGACCGAGTTCTTAACATCTGATTCAACCCGCGCACAGAATGCCTGCTCACGATAGGCGGAGAACTGCGGAATCGCGATGGCGGCCAGGATGCCGATGATGGCGACAACGACGAGGAGTTCGATCAGGGTGAAACCTTTTTGATGCTTCAGTGTCATGAGTGATGCTTCCTTTCTATGTTAATAAAATGTTGTCTACTCTGTCCTTCTAGCCCTTGTCTCTTCTAGCTTTCTATCTGCTGCCGGTGACTGCCTCCTTTCTGCCCGCTGGGAATATCGGCTGTTTGTTGTTGTGTCTTTACTTGCTCTGTCGCTCTTTATACATGAGCAAGCTGCATGCCACCTCACGCAGAAGAGTTGTTTCCCCTCATTCGCTAAGAAAACTTGGTGCTTTTGAATAGGACACACGAGAAACTAGTAAAAGACACGGAGAAAAGCAAGACAAAAATTGGCGCCAATGACAACTTGCGGCACTGAGTCAGGAGTAAAATTTTTTGATGTCGCGCGATGGCAAAAATATTTTACTTTATCTTCCTGATTTTGTTGGTTGCAGGGCGGGAATAAAAAGAAAATCGTGAAATTAGAGGAAGAGGGGCTTACAGTGGTTCTCATGTAAGCGCGTCCATTCAGCGCTACGTTCTCTTCTCCTGGCAGGGAGAGGAAGGGGGTGAAGCGCAACAGATAAAGATCACCTTTGCACGGGGGTGCATAGCCATTTTCTGGTCATTGTCTACCTCTCGTAGGGGCACGGCGCGCCGTGCCCCTCCCCGTGGTGAGCTGCTCCCCACAAGCCGGAATTTTGCTCTGCACCCTTTGCACGGAGCGCCAATCTCCCGAAGTATGTTTAGGTCATATGGTACTTCTGCAATCGATGACGCAATGAGCGGTAATTAATACCCAGCAGATCCGCTGCCTTCTTTTGCACTCCGCCGACCCGCTCTAAAGCGGCGCGGAGAATCTTTTGCTCGTACTCCTCCAGTTCAGTGTCAAGACTGACGCCTTTACGGAAAAAGTCAGACTGTGTAGTTCCTGCTTTGCGCCGGTCAACGAGTGGATAGGGAAGGTCTTGTTTGCGAATCGTGTCGCCTTCCGCCATGGTGATGGCGTGCTGCATGATATTTTGTAATTCGCGAATGTTGCCTGGATATGAGTAATCAAGAAGTGCGCGCATAGCTTCTGGCGCGATGTGGCGAATATCCTTCCCACTCGCTGCAGTACAATGAGTCAGAAAATGTTGGATAAGGAGTGGGAGATCATCCTGGCGTTCGCGCAGAGGCGGAAGCGCGATGGAAATGACATGAAGACGATAGAACAAATCTTCGCGGAATCGTCCGGCGGCAACTTCCTCGGCCAGATTTCTGTTGGTTGCTGCAAGCACGCGCACGTCCACTCGTATTCCTTGGCTCGCGCCAACCGGTGTGACTTCTTGTTCCTGCAAGACTCGAAGCAGCTTCACCTGCATAGCAAGCGGTAGTTCTCCCACCTCGTCAAGGAATAAGGTGCCGCCGTCCGCCTGGCCGAAAAGCCCTACGCGATCTTTCACCGCGCCGGTAAAGGCGCCTTTTACATGCCCAAACAATTCACTTTCGATCAGGGTTTCTGGAATGGCTCCACAATTGACTGCAACAAAAGGCTGATTGGCGCGCGGGCTCTTTGCGTGAATAGCGCGGGCGACAAGTTCTTTTCCAGTGCCGCTTTCACCAGTAATAAGCACTGTGGTTGTGCTTTCCGCCACCTTGGTGATGAGTTGATACACAGCCGCCATGCGCTCGCTTCGACCAACGAGATCGCCGAACGTTGCGCTCTCTGGCGTTTCGTTGAGGGTTATTGCGTCCGAGAGGGCTTGGGCTTCTTGTAATCTACGTTCAAGCTTGCGTGCTTCCGAAATATCTTGAACGCTGTATAAAGCGCCGACGTGTTTTCCGTTTGCATCATGGAGGGGAGAATGCAATATCCGCAGCACGCGCTCTTCACCATTCTCCTTCGTGAGGGTGAGCTCCAGCGGCTCCACTACGGTCAGACGCTGCTCTGGCAAAGAAAAAAGCTCTGAGACTGTTCGACCCATGCAGGTGTGTGGAGCTACGCCAAGGAGTTCGCCGAGCAAACCGTTTGCATATTCTATCTGGCCCGTGGCGGTGGTTAACAAAATCCCGCTTTCCAGATTCTGCATGGCGCCCTGATACAAAGAAGAGAGCCGCTCGATGGCGACGCCGCGTTCCGCCAGCAATGTTTCGATGCTCGACATCCGGTGCGTTAAATGGCTGCCTAGAACTGCAATAGCGAAAAAGGATGACAGAGTGACAAGCACCTGTACGGTGAAGTGCATTCCTGGCGAAGTAGGATCTACATAAAAAACAATGGGACTAAGCCCTGATGGCGGCAGAACACTATGGTATAACAAATCAACCAGAACGCCGTAGCAAAGCGCGGAGAGAGTGGCGGCTGTCAGCGCGCCATGGCGGAATAACAGGACGGAGGCATTGAGAATCGCGAGATGATAGAGGAAGACAAACGGACTATAGAGTCCTCCGGTTAAGAGGACCACGCTGGTAGTAAGGAGCGCATCAAAAACAAGTTGGATATAGGCGAACGAGGCTAGGCCGCGTAACCATGGCAAAAGGACGCTAGAGGTGATGGAAATGACATTGGTGAGAATGATCGCAAGAAACAGCGGCTTGCTTACGGCGCTATCATTCCTATCGCCACTGTAGTAGAGTGCGGCTGCAGCAAGCAGCAGGCATGTGGTCATGCCGACGCGCAACAAGAGAAACCATTGTAAACGCCGCCGCAAATCGCTGCCTGGCATAGAACCGCCCTTACCCATTCACCACGGAGCCAAGTTTAAAGATGGGCATGTACATGGCGATCACGAGACCGCCAATGACGACGCCCAAGAAGACAATCACTAAAGGTTCCATCAGAGAGGTGAGGTTGGCGACTGCATTATCTACCTCGTCATCATAAAAATCGGCGATCTTGCTGAGCATGGCGTCCAGCGCGCCGGTTGTTTCTCCAACGTTAATCATCTGACACACCATCGGCGGGAAGACGCCGCTCTCGGTGAGCGGTTCGACCAGAGTTTTTCCCTGACTAATCGTTTGCCGGGAAGCAAGCACGGCCTGCTCGACGACCTTATTCCCTGCCGTCTTGCCGGTGATGTAAAGGGCGTCGAGGACAGGAACTCCAGAGGACAACAAGGTGCTCAACGTGCGAGTGAATCGGGCCACCGCAGCCTTGCGAATGAGATCGCCAAAAATCGGCAGTTTCAGCAGCATGCCGTCAATGGCAAGGCGTCCTTTTTCCGTACGGTAGAACGTCCGCACGCCGAAGATTATGCCAATTATGGCGGCGATGATGTGCTTGAGGTAGGCGATGGTGACGTAGCTCAAGTTGATGGCGATCTGCGTAGGTAAGGGGAGCGCTTTGCCAAAGCTGCTAAAGAGGTCGGCAAACACAGGGATCACATAGATCAGCAAGACTGCCGTTACGCCGACCGCTACCGTGACGATGCTGATCGGATAAATCATGGCGCCCTTGATCTTACTTTTGAGCTTGAGCGCCTTTTCCATGTAGGCGGAAAGACGGTTGAGAATCGTATCCAGAATGCCGCCGATTTCTCCCGCCGACACCATGTTGGTGTAAAGATTATCAAAGATTTTTGGATGTTTGCTCAGGGCGGTGGAAAACGTGTCCCCGCCTTCAACGTCCTGTTTAATTTTTTTGATAGCTTTAGCAAAGGTCGGGTTTGGCGTTTGTTGCCCAAGAATCTCCAGCGCCTGGACGATAGGCAACCCGGCGTCAATCATAGTGGCCAGCTGGCGGGTAAAGATGACGACATCTTTGGGTTTGACGCCACTGCCAAACGAAGGAAGTTTGATTTCTCTATTAAATCCTTTGCCTTTTTCCTGTATACGGTCCGGAAGGGGACGAATGCGTTGCGTGCGCAGTCGCGCCATCACTGCTTCGGCGGAAGACGCCTCCATCTCGCCCTGGACAGTTTCTCCACGCGGTCCGACACCCTGCCAACGAAAGATTGCCATAAATCCCCTCAGTCCCTCAGTAGCTCATTCTTGAGCAGTATCGGTGGTGTCCATACTAAGCTTTAAATCTTTCTCTACGCGTCCGTCTTCTGCAAAGGCATTCTCAGTCCGCCATAGTGACCCGCAGCACTTCTTCGATCGTGGTGACGCCTTCTCCCACTTTCGTCAGACCGCTCTGCCGCAGAGTCTTGACGCCTATACGCATGGCTGCACGTTTGATCTCGAGCGAATTCGCCCCTGCCAGGACTAACTCACGCAGTTCCTCGTGCAGCGGCATGACTTCATATAAAGCCACACGTCCGCGATAACCGGTCATGCCGCAATTGGGACAGCCGGCGCCTTTTTTCGGAGCGAACTGGTCAATTTCTTCTTGGGGAACGCCAAGCTCAAGCAAGGTATGTGGCGGA
>DATLYA010000074.1:0-8940 GCA_035575235.1 Candidatus Methylomirabilota bacterium | reverse complement strand
TTGCTTATGCCCTCACGGTTTGAGCCGTGTGGATTGACGCAACTGTACGCTATGCGGTACGGCGCGATTCCCATCGTGCGCGCAACCGGAGGATTGCGCGATACGGTCGCGCCGTTTGATCCCGTGACTCGCCAGGGCACTGGGTTTGTGTTTGCAGAACCAACCTCCGAGGCGCTTCTTGGCGCGGTGCGGACAGCGGTTGCCGTATTTGCTGATAAAGCTGCGTGGCGACAACTGCAACGGAACGCCATGGCGCAGGATTTCTCCTGGGAGCGGGCGGCGCAACAGTATATTGAGGTGTACCAACGAGCGGTTGCAGAGAAACTGCGAACCACTAACGCTTAGCAACATCAGACCGTCATGATCAGGATCCAGCGCTGCGGCTTCACGCCGAGCAAACGAAACGCAATGGGCAAACTCCGCCCATTGCGGGATGGTGTTCTGTGTAGACAATGTAGCCATTGACGCCGTCAACAAATGCGTTAACGAGGTGTTCACCCGTGGGGTGGTAAAATTTCAGATCCTGGGCGAGGTCACGCGGAAGCGGAGGAGCCGCGCGCCGGGGAGCGCCTATGCTCATGCATGTCTCCACCGAAAAGAAAGCCCTTGCCTTGTGGCCCGGAAGCAATGGCCGCTCAAGCCCGATCCCCAGGCGGCCACAGGAGATCGTCCCTACGAGGCAATCCTCAACGTGGCGTGTTCCGCAAAGCGGCAGGCAGTGGTATGAGTCAAAAGGGGTTCTCTCTTACCATGCAGATCGTTGACGACGCTATTTCTTTGCCGCTCGACCGGAGCCAAACGGGGCTTGCTCTTTTGGCCTTGTTTGGCGGCGCTTTTGGCATTGCCTTTGCGCCGATTTTTGTGCGGCTCAGTCTTGTCGGTCCCGTGGCGACCGCTTTTTGGCGCTTGGCGTTGGCGTTGCCTGCATTGTGGCTTTGGGTGTTCCTGGAAAAGCAACAGGAAGGGGCGCTGTGGCGTTTCCCTCAGCGCGCTGCGGTGTTTCAGCTAGCGTTGGCGGGACTGTTTTTTAGCGGCGATCTGGCGGTGTGGCATTGGTCGATCCGGTTGACGTCCGTGGCTAATGCTACTCTGCTGGCCAATTTTGCTCCGATATTTGTCGCTTTCGCCGGCTGGCTGTTTTTCGGATACCGTGTCGGAGTAACACTCCTGTTCGGGATGGGAGCTGCGTTGGTTGGAACTACCTTGATGGTCGGCGCCAGCTTCTCCGTAAGTCTCCAACACCTCCTAGGCGATGCATTGGGGCTGATCACGGCAATGTTCTATGCGGGTTACATTTTAACGGTCAAGCGCCTGCGCGATGACTTGTCGACCGGAACCATTATGGCGTGGAGTGGAACGATCATGGCTGGCATGCTGTTCGCTGTCGCCTTCCTGAGCGAGGAACAAATAATGCCTCTCTCTTGGCAAGGATGGCGACCGTTGATTGGTTTGGCCCTCATGTCTCAAGTAGTAGGCCAAAGCTTGATCACCTACGCCCTAGCCCACCTGCCGGCGGCGTTCTCGTCCGTAGGGTTGTTGTTGCAGCCGGTTATGGCGACCGTTTTTGCATGGCTCATTTTAAGTGAAACGGTCAATGGTTTCCAAGTGATCGGTGGAGGATGCGTCTTTATCGGCATTGTTATCGCGCGACGGGTTTCTTGATAAGGTTGTGAGAGCAGCAGAGGAAATAGAATCTGACTTGTATTTTGAGTGCAGTGTGAGACAGTAAATTGGCGCAGCAATGTCGGACGGGATACACTAGCGCGAAGAGATGAACACTATGGCATCCTCATCTGTTGGCTCGCTTGCTTTGGTGTTGCATGCCCATCAACCGTTCGTGCTTGGTCACGGGCGTTGGCCGCATGGCAGCGATTGGTTGTGCGAGGCTGTGGTAGAAAGCTACCTGCCGCTCCTCCGGGTGTTACGAACTTCCGCCGCATCCGGGGATGAGTTGCGTCTTACCATGAGTTTCTCGCCAGTGTTGTGTGAGCAACTGGCGAGTCCACTGTTTCAGTCGGAACTGCACACCTATCTGGGCTATCGACTCCGCGCCTGCGCGGAAGCGGGAGAGCATTTTCGCCACAGCGGACAGGAAGAGTTTGTGGCATTGACAGAATACTGGGCTCGCTTTTATCGCGAGGTGATGCAGTACTTGCAGGAAGTCGATGGTGATGTACTTGGCGCGTTTCGCCGGTTAGCCGATGAAGATCGTATTCATCTGATTACGAGCGCGGCGACGCATGCGTACTTGCCGCTGCTCGGAAAAGAAGAGAGCGTCGCCCTCCAATTCCGCCTTGCCGTGTTGTCGCATGAGCGGCATTTTGGCCGCCACCCGCGTGGCGTGTGGTTGCCAGAGTGCGGTTATCGTCCGCGGTACTATTGGCTGCCTCCTGTTGGCCCTAACCGGCAGAACCGCCGCGCCTTGCGCCGGGGTTTGGAAGAATATCTGGCTGACTACGGCTTAGAGTTTTTCTTTGTCGATAGCCATCTCATTTTGGGGGGGCGGCCGTTGCCGCCGTACACGGATTATTTTCCTCAGCTTGATCGCTTGCGGGAAGTCGGGCGTAATGAGTGGCCGCGACGGCCTGAGGCGTCTCCGTATAGCGTGCGTCGTGTGGTGTCGCCCGGAGGGACGGGGTCAGCATGTGTATTCTTTCGCGAGTTGGAAACCGCCTGGCAAGTATGGAGCCGTGAGCGGGGTTATCCTGGCGACCCCTGGTATTTGGACTTTTATAAGAAGCATGAGCCGGGCGGCTTACGCTTCTGGCGCGTGAGCGATAAAGGGGAGCTTGCGGCCAAATTCCTGTACGTTCCTGAGCAGGCCGCAAGCAGGGCCCGGGAGCATGCGCGTCATTTCGCCGGACTGGTTGCAGAGTTGTTGCGGCGTCAGGGAAGTCAGCGGGAACAGGCGCTTGTCTGCGCTCTGTATGATGCTGAACTCTTGGGGCATTGGTGGCATGAGGGTCCGCAATGGCTACGAGCGCTTCCCGCCGAACTGGCGCGCTGTGGTGTTCGGCCAACAATGTGTGACGTGTATCTTGAGCAACAGCCTCAACCCGCGACCTTAACGCTTCCTGAAGGCTCATGGGGAGAGGGCGGTGATCATCGCACCTGGCTCAATAACGAAACTGGCTGGGCGTGGGAGCGTCTCTATGACAGTGAGTTTGAATTTTGGGAGTTCTTTCAGCATTGTGCGGCTGAGGCGCCGGAGTCGCTCCGGCGCGTCCTGACGCAAGCCTGCCGCGAGTTATTGTTGATGCAAGCGTCAGACTGGCCGTTTCTGGTGACGACCGGAACGGCGCGCGATTATGCCGATCAGCGGTTTTCGGCGCATTTTGCCGACTTCAAACGCTTGTTGCAGATCGCCAAATATGTGCGCGGACGCGGACAGCTCGAACAAGACGAATGGATGTTCCTGGCGGGGAAAGAACAGCAGGATTTTCTCTTTCCTGCTCTTGAACAGGTGTTGTTCACCTAGAGGAGACGGGAATGCGGAGGTTACGCATCCTCGGAATGATTCTCGCCGGCGGCAGAGGCGACCGGCTGTTTCCCCTTACCAAAGCTCGGAGTAAACCAGCGGTGCCCTTTGCGGGGAAGCATCGGATTATTGACTTTGTCTTGTCAAATTTCATCAATTCCGGCATCTACGCTGTGTACGTGTTAGTGCAATACAAATCCCAGTCGCTCATAGAACATCTGCGCGGAGCCTGGCTCTGGCGCATCGCCGGCGGCTTGAAGGATACGTTCATTACCGTCGTGCCTCCTCAGCAACGCTGGGGAGAGAACTGGTATCAGGGCACGTCGGATGCGATCTATCAAAATCTCAATGTGATTCGTGATTTCCGGCCAGATCTGGTCGCGATCTTCGGCGCCGATCACATTTACCGTATGGATATTAATCAGATGGTGGCGTTTCATCTGGAAAACCGTGCTGAAGTCAGCGTGGCGGCGTTGCCTGTGCCGCTGGCTGAGGCGAGCAGTTTTGGCGTGATTCAGGTTGACGAGGCGCAGCAGATCATCGGTTTTGAGGAGAAACCCGCCCAACCCAAACCGATGCCGAGCGATCCCACACGGGCGTACTCCTCCATGGGCAATTATCTGTTTGATACAGAGTTGTTAGTGCAAACCCTGCTCGAGGACTCACGGCGCAGTACGGAGCACGACTTCGGCCGCACGATCATTCCTGAGCTCTTTCCTCGTCGCCGCGTGTTCGCCTATGATTTTCTCAAGAATGAGGTGCCGGGGGTGAAACCATACGAGGAGTATGGCTATTGGCGTGATGTAGGGACGTTGCGCGCCTATTGGGAAGCGCACATGGACCTGCTTGGTCCTACGCCCAAATTTGATTTGCATAACAGTGAATGGCCTATCTTTGGCGCCGTGTACGATGGCCCGCCCGCGCGTCTTGTTGCTGGTGAGGCGCGTGACGCGCTCATCGGTGAAGGGAGCCGGATCGGCGGCGCCCGCGTGGTGCGCTCCGTCCTGGGTCGTGGCGTGCAGATTGAGGAGGGCGCAGAAATCGAAGACTGTGTCGTCATGGACTATGCCGAAATCGGCGCTGGGGCCAAACTCAAACGCGTTTTAGTAGATCGTTTCAACGTCATTCCTGCTGGGACAGTGCTGAATGGCGGAGCTGCTGACGAGCGTCGCTTCTTCCACGATCCCTCGGGATTGATCGTACTGGAACGAGCCGAACCGAAGAGTTAATGAGGAATTATGAATTAAAAATTAAGAGTTCAACAGAGCCTGAGAAGATGAAAACTGTCAGTGAGAGGCGGGAAGATTCAATGACGGTGGATAAAATAGATAGGAAAAGTTCCCAAACCGGTTCTTCAATATTTTTCATTTTTCATTCTTAATTCTTCATTCATGAGATACGTCTGCATTCACGGTCATTTTTACCAACCCCCGCGTGAGAATCCGTGGACCGATGATGTTGAAGTGCAGGACTCTGCGGCTCCGTATCACGACTGGAATGCGCGGATCACCGCCGAGTGCTACTGGCCAAATGCGGCCGCTCGCTTGTTGGGACATGGCGACTGCATCACCGCCATCGTCAATAACTACGCTGACATCAGTTTTAACTTTGGCCCGACGCTCTGCTCGTGGCTGGCGCGCCATGAACCTGGGTTGCTCGAACAGATTGTGAATGCCGATCGCCTGAGCCAGGCGCGTCATCATGGTCATGGCAACGCGCTCGCTCAAGCCTATGGCCACGCCATCCTGCCGTTATGTTCTGCACGAGACAAAGAAACGCAGGTGATCTGGGGCATCCGCGACTTTGTTCGTCGATTTGGGCGCGCCCCCGAGGGCTTGTGGCTGCCAGAAACCGCGGTTGATACGCCGACGCTGGAGGCGCTGGCCGCGCAAGGCATACGGTTTACCATTTTAGCCCCGCATCAGGCAAAACGGATCCGACCTCCTGGGCAGTCAGCGTGGCGGAGTGTGACGGCTGAACAACTCGACACGACCCACCCGTATCTGTGTCGTTTGCCAAGCGGCGCCGCCATCACACTCTTCTTTTATCATAGTGGGCTCGCTCGCGGCGTAGCGTTCGAAGGGTTGCTCAACAGCGGCGATCGGCTGGTCGAACAAATTTTAAAGGCGTTTCCTGCTGAAGAGCAGGCGCGTCCGCAACTCGTGCACTTAGCGACGGACGGCGAGTCATACGGCCACCATCATCGCTTTGGCGAAATGGCCCTGGCCTTTGCGGCGCATGAACTGCAGCGCCGCAAGCTGGCCCAGTTTACGAACTATGGGGAGTTTCTTGCGCAGTATCCGCCGGAATGGGAGGTCGAAATCGCAGAAAACACCTCATGGAGTTGTGCGCATGGCGTCGAGCGCTGGCGGGCGCATTGCGGGTGTCGCATGGGAGGGCGCTCTTCGTGGACACAAGAATGGCGGGCGCCGTTGCGTGCGGCGCTTGACTGGCTGAGAGACCAAGTAGACACATTATTTGAACGACGCGGGGAACGACTCTTGTCGGACCCCTGGGCGGCGCGGAACGCCTACATCGAGGTGTTGCTTGACCATGCGCCGGAGCGGGTGGAAGACTTTTACGCCCAGCAGGCGCGGCGTTGGCTGTCGCCCAGCCAGAAAGTAGAAGTCTGCAAGCTGCTGGAAATGCAGCGCCATCGCCTGTTGATGTATACCAGCTGCGGCTGGTTCTTCGACGAAATATCCGGACTTGAAGGGGTGCAAATTTTACAGTACGCTGCGCGCGCCGCCGAACTTGCGGCTGAGTTGGGGCTTGCGCTTGAGCCCGGCCTCATAGAGCGGCTGCGCCGTGCGCCAAGCAATCTCTCTGAGGTGCAAGACGGAGGAAAGGTTTATATTGACAAGGTCAGACCTCGCCGCGTTGATTTTCCTCGCGTCATCGCCAACACGGCTATCTGCGGCATCCTGGAGCATGGGCAGGTCTGCATGACCCCCCCGGCCTTCTCTTTGCAACAGATTGAGTACGCGACGGATACGTACGGGACCACCGCGCTTGGGGTAGGGATGATGCAGATCGCTTCACGGTTTACCACTGAGACGAGTGAATACGCCTTCGCGGTGTTGAAACTCACGAGCCATGACGTGCATTGCGTCGTGAGTGAATCGCTTGCCGGCGACCGGTTTGCGGACGTGCGTGATGAATTGTTGCAGACCTTTGCTCGTCACTCCCTCTCGGAAGTAGTGCGTGCGCTTGATCGGTTCTTTGGCGACACCTACTACACCGCCAAAGACTTATTGCTGGACGACCGGCGTCGTGTGCTTGCAGGCGTGACCGAGACGGTGCTGACGCGCCTCGAAGAAAGCTACCGGCAGTTATACCAGGAGAATCGCCGCCTCATGGAGTATCTGCGTGAACTAGACGTGCCGCTGCCGCAGGGATTCGCCTTGGCGGCCGGCTTTCTGGCCAGCCGCGCCTTTTTGCGGGCGGCGACGTCGTTGGTGGAGAGCGGAAAAAACGGCGAGGAGCTCATCGACATCATGATGGAAGCCCGGCGGTGGCAGGCTCCGCTGGAAACGCAAAAGGCCGCGGAGATGCTGCGGCTTGCGGTGGAAGAACGACTAGGGGCGCTGGTGCAGAATCCGTTGCAGGAGGAGATTCCTGCCGTGCTGCGGTTTCTTGAATTATCAGAACGACTCAAGCTCACTCCCAATTTGTGGAAAGCGCAGACCCTCTTTGCGCAACTCTGTCACCTCCATCTGCGGGATTTGTTGGAGCGGGCTGTGCGAGAAGAGCCGGTTGCGCATCAGCTGGCGTTGCTGCGCCGACTCGGCGAGCGATTAGGCTTCTACGCGATTGATGGGATTCCGCTTGACACCTGGGCCCCGAACGGGAATCCTGCTTGAAAAGCAGAGGAGGGACACTGGTATGACATGGATTCACACTGCTCATCCCGCAGACCATCCACAGGTGCGTGAGGCGCTCCAGCAGCTCGCTGCCTTATATCCAAAAGAGTATGATCCATCCCGTCGACGCGAGCGCCTGTTGCCTGAGGCCGTGAAAAACGACAACGTTATGTTGTCGCATTCGTTGATCCCGCAAGCGATGTTCCACGCCTTTGCCGCGTTTGGCTCGCTGATGGAGCCGTCGCTGCCGCTCTCCCGCCGACAACATGAAATGATCGCCACTACGGTGTCGGCGCTCAACCGCTGCTACTATTGAATCGAATCGCACGCAGAGTTTCTGCGCACGGTCAGTCTTGACAGAGAGTTAGCTGAGGCGTTGAAGCAAGACTGGCGGACGGCGAAGTTGAATGAGCAAGACCGCGCCATGCTGGTATATGTTGAAAAGCTCACCAAAAACCCTCCCTCAGTGTGGCGCGACGATATGGACGCGCTGCGCAACGTCGGCTTCGACGATACGGCGATTGTGCAGATCACGCTGATCGCTTCGTTTTTCAATTACATCAATCGCGTGGCGGATGCGTTAGGAGTGGGAAGGGAATGAACGGCAATACCGTGGCGAAAGGTTTTTCTCCCTGTCTTCTCGATCGTTTTGCGAAAGGAAAGTTGATCGAGCAGATACAGGAACGGCGGCAGTTCGCGACGACTGCGGACAACAAGCTGTGAGAATTGTCCGCGACGGCCGACGGAGCTTTCAGACTGAGCTTGCAAGGATTTGACAAAATTCCTTTCTCTGTTGTATAATTCCTAAAAATCTCACCTCACATGGTAAGGAGGCGCATATGGGGAAAGAGCTGAAAGGGAATTCAGCTAGTCAAGGGGAATCTGTCGATCGCCGTGGTTTCATGAGGACAGCTGGAGCTGTCGCAGCTGGGTTTGCGGCGGCTGGTTTTGCCACAGGTGTCGCACGAGCACAAGGAGGTGGCCGCCTCCCTTTGAATACGCCTATCGAAAAGCTCGGTTTTAACGCCGCCGAGCTCAACATGTTGACTCCTAACGATAAGAAGCTGACCAAAGGGGATCTGTTCGCCTTACAGGAATGGGCGCGGACAAGACAAGGAAATCCCCCCGCGCATTTGACGATTGCTGATATCAATGCTCTCGAACAGGCGACGCAGAGCATGCAAAAACGTCAACATGCTCCAGGAGCGATGCAATCGGAAGACGTGACCGCCTGCTGCAGTTGTTGTCCGTGTTGCACCTGCACAGCCGCTTCTGTCGTGCAACCCGTCCGGCAAGTGGCCTAAGAAAACAGGCGTAGAGTCTTCACTCCCGCCGAATTCATACAAACGAGACTGTCGCCGGCGGAGGAGGAGAGCAGGTAGAGGGTTCCCCTCCTCTCGCTGGCAGGCCCCCTCGTTGCCTCCTTCACGGCGGCTAAAGAGGGCAGCACTTCTCGGACAGGACGGAAGTCTAGGCAGGATGCCGCATGAGGGTTCTTCTTATCTACCCAAAGGCGCGAGTTGAGCTGATCGGGTGGGGAGATTTGGGCGCGATAGCTGAACCGCTGGCGCTGGAATACCTTGCTGCCGGAGCCAAAGT
>DATLYA010000073.1:0-5291 GCA_035575235.1 Candidatus Methylomirabilota bacterium | reverse complement strand
CCTCAACGAGAATCGCTCTCGTGCGCAAGAAGTCGTACAGAAGTTTCTCTCTGGGTTCCAGCTTCCGGCGGAAGCCCTGCTTGCGCGCTGTGCGATCGGCTCAGCGCAAGAGTGCATCGAGAAAATTCACTCTTATGTCAACGTGGGGTGCAGCAAATTTGTTCTGTGGCCCATCGTGCCGCCGGAGGAATTAGTGTCGCAAATCGAACGGTATGGTAAGGAAATTATTCCGCAGTTTTCATAGGAAAGCGTTGGGTTCCGACTCATCAGTATCGAGGATAAAGACTCCTTGCCCCACTCAGAACTCGGCGCTCAGCACTCGGAACTAAGAGTATGGACGTTTTCGACTGTATCGTATCCAGACCGGCGGTGCGAAATTTTCGCCCAGACCCCCTCCCGGAGGAGGCAGTGAAGAAGATTCTCCACGCTGGACGCCAGGCTCATTCGCAACGGAATCGTCAACCCTGGCGCTTCATCGTGGTGCAGGACCGCGAGACGTTAAAGCGAATCGGCGTGCTCGCCTCTACCGGACCGTACATTGCGGAGGCCCCGCTGGCGATTGCCCTGGTTATCGAAGGCGCGAAGAATCCCTACATTGACGCTGCACGCGCAGCCGAATGTTTGATGTTAGCGGCTTGGGGGGAAGGCGTAGGCTCGTGCTGGGTTGGCGGCCTGGACCGGCCACAGCTCAAAACCCTTCTCGGCATCCCGGAGGAAGCAGAACTTGTCACTGTTATCCCGTTCGGGTACCCCACTGCCGAAGAGAAAAATAAGAAGAAGGTGAGAAAGCGGCTGAGTAGAATCGCTTATCGGGAACGATATGGGCAGGCATTTTGATTAGGCGCTGGGTGTGAGGGGCTAGGAATTAACGGTACTCCTCCCCTAGTCCCCAGCCGCCAAACCTTATTGTTATTTATGGATCGCATCGAAAGTAAAATTCGCACCACCTCCGCGGACTTTCAGGCCAATGCCGCTCATATGGCCGCACTGGTCAAAAAACTCAAAGAAGAAATTGCCAAAGCCCGACTCGGCGGCCCGGAAGAATTCCGCGTCCGCCACAAAGCGCGCGGCAAGCTGCTCGCGCGCGAGCGCATCGAGGCCCTCATTGATCCGAATACGCCGTTTCTTGAGCTGTCTCCCCTCGCTGCTTATGGCATGTATGATGATCCGCCCTCAGCGGGAATAGTCACCGGCGTTGGCGTTATTCAGGGCCGCGAAGCAGTCATTGTTTCCAATGACGCCACGGTCAAAGGCGGCAGTTACTATCCTATCACTGTCAAGAAACACCTGCGCGCGCAAGAGATCGCGCAAGAGAACTACTTGCCCTGTGTCTATCTGGTCGATTCCGGCGGCGCAAATCTACCTTATCAAGCAGATATTTTCCCTGACCGGGATCATTTTGGCCGTATTTTTTACAATGAAGCTCGCATGTCTGCATTAGGCATTCCCCAGATCGCGGTCGTTATGGGATCGTGTACGGCTGGCGGCGCTTATGTGCCGGCGATGGCGGATGAAAACATCATCGTCCGAGAACGCGGCACGATTTTTCTTGGCGGGCCGCCGCTCGTCAAAGCGGCGACCGGCGAGGAAGTCAGCGCCGAGGAACTCGGCGGCGGCGATGTGCATACGCGGATCTCAGGCGTATCGGACCATTTGGCGGAGAATGACGAGCACGCTCTGGAGATTGCTCGCTCGATTTTCGAGAATCTCCCGCGCGCGCAGAAATTTCCACTCGATCGCGAGGCCCCGGAAGACCCCGTCTATGACCCCCTGGAGCTGTACGGCGTCATTCCGCGTGATACACGCGTTCCGTATGACGTGCACGAAGTGCTGGCGCGCCTTGTCGACGGCAGCCGTTTCCATGAATTCAAAGCCCGGTACGGTCCGACCCTCGTGACCGGTTTTGCCCGCATTCATGGCTATCTCGTTGGCATTGTCGCCAATAACGGCGTGCTCTTTTCCGAGTCCGCCCTGAAGGGCGCGCATTTCATCGAAATGTGCTGTCAACGGAAAATTCCGTTGGTCTTTTTGCAGAACATCACTGGCTTCATGGTAGGAAAGAAATACGAACAAGGCGGCATTGCCAAAGACGGCGCGAAGATGGTGCACGCGGTAGCAAATGCCCAGGTCCCCAAATTTACCGTCATCATCGGCGCCTCAAATGGCGCGGGCAATTACGGCATGTGCGGCCGGGCGTATTCTCCACGCTTGTTGTTCATGTGGCCCAACTCACGCATCTCAGTGATGGGCGGGGAGCAAGCCGCCGGCGTGCTGCTGACAGTAAAGCTACAACAATTGAAGGAGAAAGGCCAATCCATGACGTTGGAAGAACAGAAAGCATTCATGGCCCCCACACTGGCAAAGTACGAAGAGGAAGGCAACCCCTACTACTCCACCGCCCGCTTGTGGGATGATGGCATTCTTGATCCACGCGAAACTCGAGACGTACTGGGCCTTGGCGTCGCCATGTCTTTGAATGCATCGATTCCTGATCACCGCGTTGGCGTATTCCGTATGTAAAGTCAGGTAAGGAGTGAGACACGCACATGGACAACAAACGTGCTGCTCGTAGCAAGGTTCGCGGCAAAGTCACTATTCTGCAACCGCAGCCCGTTCATTTAAATGGCATAGAACAAAATGTTCGTCAGATTCTTGAGCATCTTGGCGAGGAGCCGGAGCGGGAAGGACTGGTGAAAACGCCCTACCGCGTTGCGCGCGCCCTGGAATATCTCACCAAAGGTTATCAACAAGATCCGCGGGAGATTTTGAATCAGGCCAAATTCGTTGAGGAAGATTATCAGGAAATGGTTGTCGTTAAAGACATTGATTTTTACTCAATGTGTGAACACCATATCCTGCCGTTCTTTGGCCGCGCCAACGTGGCGTACCTCCCTCGTCACCATATTGTGGGCTTGAGTAAGATTCCGCGCCTCGTCGAGGTTTTCTCACGCCGTCTACAGGTGCAAGAACGGCTCACGACGCAGATCGCAAACACGATCATGGACGTCCTGGACCCGCTGGGCGTCGGCGTTATTATTCGCGCCGAACACTTGTGCATGCGCATGCGCGGCGTAGAAAAACAAAACTCCATCGTCACCACCAGCGCCATGCTCGGCGCGTTTCGCACGCAGCAGGCAACGCGGGAAGAGTTCATTACGCTGGTCAACGGCGCTCAGCGTTGAGCGACATAGTCTTGCGCAAAGACGCCAACTGCACGGTCTAGACCAAGCAATCCTACCTGGTACG
This sequence comes from Candidatus Methylomirabilota bacterium, assembly GCA_035575235.1. Classification (GTDB taxonomy): domain Bacteria; phylum Desulfobacterota; class Binatia; order Bin18; family Bin18; genus SYOC01. Next base: position 2,045 of record DATLYA010000073.1, on the reverse strand, counting down.
CATATGTTTGATCAGTCAATTGCGTACGCACCTGGTTAAGCGCATTCAAGGCGGTGTTGACGTCCAGGCTTGTCGCCAAGCCGACCCGATATTGTTTTGAGGTGATATTGTAATTCTCTTGCGCCAGATTCACTTCCTTCTTCAGCGTGTCCAAGGTCGCGGCGAGCGTCTCCACAGATAACAGCGCTTGCCGCACTTCCACACCGATATCCTTTTTCAGGAGGTCAAATTGCAATCGCGATTGCGCAAGATTCTCTTCTTGCTCTAGCAAATCTAGCTCGCGGGTTCCGCCATCAAACACCGGCACCTGAAAATTTAAGGTCAAGGTCCAAAACTCGTCCCGGTTGGCGAAAGTGGGCGAGTCGAGCTTGGGGAATTGCCACAAGGCGCCCACGGACGGGAAGTAGCGAGCGCGCACCAAATTGCGCCGTTGCCGCGCCACCTCGACCGCGGCTTCTTGCGCGCGCAGATCTTGCCGCTGTTTATACGCTTTGTCAAGTAATTGCTCGTACCGCTCACCGGACGACAACGGCGGCGCAGGCTCAACAACCTTAATTGGACCACGAACGCCAACCGTTCGCGCCAGGACAGTCAACGTCAGCTCCTGATTATTACCGGCGGTGATCAACGCGCGCTCCGCTCGCGCCACTTCCACTTCGGCGCGCAGCACGTCAGTTTTCGTCACTTCACCGACGCGGAAGCGCGCTTGCGCTTGCTTCAGTTCGTCTTGCGTCAGTTTGAGCGTATCTTGCGCCACGCCAACCTGCGCCTGAGCGCGCAAGACATCATAGTAGGCGCGAGCCACGCCAAACAGGACTTCACGAATAGTGAAGCCATAACGCTGCTCGTTCTGCCGGACGGAGTCTTTTCCAAGTTGCCAAGAGGGAAGGAAAGAAGGTTGAATCAGCGGCTGTGTAACGGAAAAAATTCCCTGCCAACTTTCTAAGGGACGGATCACGCTCGGAAACGTTGTTGTGGCGCCGCCGCCTCCACTGGGATTGCCAGTAAAGGCAATTTCATCCTTATTCCGCGTATATGTCCCTGCTACATCAGCGCGCGGCGTCAATAAGGCTACCGCGCGCCATGGCAAAAGTTGAGCTTTCGCCAGCTCTCGCTCGGCGATTTTGATCTGCTCTTCATTGGCTATAGCTAAACGGTAGGCGTCATCAAGCGTGAGCGTTCGTGTTTCGCCCGACTCCGAGGCTAGAGACTCTTGTCCCTCTTCCGCCCATGCCGTCTGCAGGCTCAGGCAGACCATGGCCAACCATCCACCCATGATCACGCTTCTCATTCTACTCGTCCATAAGAAAAGCAGCGGATTTCCACCACACCGACGCAGAAAGGAAGAATATTCCTTTCCCCACTGGCTTCCATCGCTTGGCATGCACACCCTCCTCGATTCTATGGCGATATAAGTAAGATAGATGAAGCAGACTGGTGAGAGGAGATCGATAAGCCGGATTCTGTTCCTCACGCTAACAGCGGAAGGCAACGATCATTCCTCTGGGCGCACCGTTACCGATGCGCTCAAGCGACCGAACCCGGAGGGTGAGAGTGGAGCGTCTCGCGCCCCAGAGGGGCCCCTCCTATTTGGTCTTGCTCCGGGTGGGGTTTACCCAGCCGCTCTCATCTCTGAGGGCGCTGGTGAGCGCTTACCTCACCTTTTCACCCTTACTCGCCAGAGAGAGAAAGGAGGCAGAGATAGAGAGTCTTTGTTCTCTATCTCAAGGCTTTGTCTCTCTAGCGAGCGGTCTCTTTTCTGTGGCACTTTCCCCGCCTTGCAGCGGGCCGTCGTTAACGGCCACCCTGCTCCAAGGAGTCCGGACTTTCCTCGCGTCACAACGGCGCGCGATCGTTCAATCTCCTCTCACCAGTCAAGCGCTGGGCGGCGCTTCCTGCTCTAGTTTCCAGACTAAAATCCGCCCGCAGTGTGGACAGTGAAAAATGACGCCCGTATTTTGCTGGACGTTACTTAAAATCTGGTTGCCCATATGCGGCGGGATGCGCATGTGGCACCCTTGACATGTCCCGGCGCGAATTTCGAC
>DATLYA010000072.1:0-16154 GCA_035575235.1 Candidatus Methylomirabilota bacterium | reverse complement strand
CAACTCCGTTGTCCAGGGCGCTCTTAAGCAGCGCATTGTGATCGTTGTCTTAGCCCTCATTGCGTTGGCCTTCGGTATTGATGCGACTCGTAAGCTTTCGGTTGACGCCTTTCCGGACGTCACGAATGTGCAGGTGCAGGTGGCCACTGAAGTGCCAGGCCGATCGCCTGATGAAGTGGAGCGCCTGGTAACCATTCCCGTTGAGATCGGGATGACGGGGCTGCCGGGCTTGACGGAGATGCGCTCGCAGAATGAACCGGGACTCTCGATCGTGACCCTGGTGTTCACAGATGAGACTCCTGTCTATTTTGCACGACAGCTCGTGTCCGAGCGTTTGGACGATGTTCGCAGCCGGCTGCCGGAAGACATCAATCCCGTCCTGGGACCGGTTTCTACGGCGCTGAGCGAAGTCTACCAATACACGCTCGAACGCCCCGATGATGGCGAGCGCGCCTTAACCAAAGAAGAGCTGGTTGAGCGGCGCACTGTGCAGGATTGGGTGGCGCGTCCGTTGTTGCGCTCCATCCCCGGAGTTGCTGAGATCAACTCGACGGGCGGCTATGTCAAGCAGTATCAAGTCATTGTTGACCCGTTTCGTATGCGGTATTACGGCGTCACTATTCACGATGTGCACGAAGCCCTGGCGCGCAATAACGCCAATTCGAGCGGCGGCATTCTGCCGCGCGGTCCCGAGATTTATTTAGTGCGCGGCGTTGGCCTCATCAAGAATCTGGATGACATTCGCGCCATCGTGCTGAAAGAAGTCAACGGCACTCCAGTATACATCCGCGATGTCGCCGAAGTGCAGATCGGCGAGGAGGTTCGCTATGGCGCGATGATCAAGGGCGGCTACACCGAGGCGGTCGGCGGCATTGTCATGATGATTGCCGGCGGCAACGCCAAAGAGATTGTCAGCAGCGTCAAGCAGCGCGTGGCTGAGATCAACGCCAAGGGAATGCTCCCCGATGGTCTACAGATTGTCCCGTACTACGACCGCTCAGAGCTGGTGGATGCAGCGCTTCATACGGTGAGCAAAGTGCTCCTCGAAGGCATTGTCTTGGTTGTTGTTATTCTCTTCCTGTTCTTGGGCGATTTACGATCGAGCCTGATTGTCATTGCCACCTTGGTTCTCACGCCGGCGTTGACATTCCTGGTGATGAACCTGTATGGCATGTCGGCCAATCTGATGTCGCTTGGCGGTCTGGCGATCGCTATCGGACTGATGATCGACGGCTCTGTCGTCGTGGTGGAAAATGTCTTCTCCAAGCTTGGACACAGTCGCGGAGCGGATCGCAGGCGCGTCGTGTACGATGCTGTCATGGAAGTCGGCACGCCGGTGATCTTCGGCATCTGTGTGATCATCCTGGTCTTTCTGCCGCTGATGACGCTCGAAGGGATGGAAGGCAAAATGTTCGCCCCGCTTGCCTATACCATCGCGATCGCACTCGGAATCTCGCTGGTGATCTCGCTGACTCTTTCGCCGGTGCTCTCGTTCTATCTTTTGCGGGGCGGCAGTGAGCATGACACGCTTTTAGTGCGGCTGCTGAAGCAGCCATATGCCCTCATCCTGACGTGGGCCACGCGCAATGAAAAAAAGACGATCGCGACTGCGTTGGGATTGTTTGTAGCGTCCCTCTTGCTGTTTCCCTTTCTCGGCGCCTCGTTTATTCCCGAGATGAAGGAAGGCACGATCTCGCCGAATGCGGATCGGGTGCCAAACATCTCTCTCGATGAATCCATCAAAATGGAGATGCAGGCGCAGCGGCTCGTGATGACCGTGCCAGGCATCAAACATGTGGTGTCGCGCCTGGGACGCGGCGAATCGCCGGTTGATCCCGCCGGCTACAACGAGACTGACATGATGGCGCAACTCAAGTCGGAGGACGAGCGCAAAGGACGTACGCAGGACGAAATCGCGGACGAGATACGCGAAAAGATCGCCAAACTTCCGGGCGTCAATCTGGTGATGGCGCAACCCATCTCTGACCGTGTCGATGAAATGGTGACAGGGGTGCGCGCTGACGTGGCGGTGAAGATTTTCGGCGACGATCTTGAGTTATTGCGCCAGAAGGCGAACGCAGTCGTGCGGGTCGCGAGAGCCATCCGGGGCACGAGCGATATCAAGGTTGACCGCGTCACCGGTCAGCAAAATCTGAACATCACCATCGATCGTCAGGCCATTGCGCGTCACGGCTTGAATGCGTCCGATGTGCATGACGTCATTGAAGCCGCCATCGCCGGCAAGGCAGCTACTGAGATTTACGAGGGTGAGCGACGCTTTCAGGCCGTGGTGCGCTACCCCGAATATCTGCGGAATAATATCGAACATATTCGGAATATTCAGCTGATTAATCATGACGGTGAACAAGCGCCGCTGGGAAGCCTGGCGCGTATAGAGGTGCGTGAAGGCGCGTCGCAAATCAAGCGTGAGCTGGCCAAGCGCCGCATCGTGGTTGGCATCAATGTGCGAGACCGCGACTTGGGCGGATTCGTGGCGGAACTGCAACAAAAAGTGACTCAACAAGTCCAGCTGCCCGCAGGGTACTACTATGAGTGGGGGGGGCAATTCCAGAATATGCAGCGCGCACGCCAGCACTTGATGATCATCGTCCCGATTACTATTGGCGCCATTTTCTTTCTGCTGTTTCTGCTCTTTCAGTCGTTGCGGTTCGCGGCCCTGATTATCCTGGTGCTGCCTTTCGCTTCGATCGGCGGCATCGTGGCGTTGTTTTTCAGCGGCGAGTATCTCTCTGTCCCTGCGTCGGTCGGTTTCATTGCGCTATGGGGGATCGCCGTGTTGAATGGCGTCGTGCTGGTGTCATACATCCGCAACCTGCGCAACACGGGTATCGAGCAGCGCAAAGCTATTTTTGAAGGCGCGATGCTGCGCTTTCGCCCCGTGATGATGACCGCCACCGTGGCGGCGTTGGGCTTGACGCCGTTTCTCTTCGCCACAGGTCCGGGATCGGAGGTCCAGCGTCCGTTGGCGATTGTAGTAATTGGCGGGCTCGTGAGTTCGACGCTCCTGACACTCGTCGTCGTACCGGTGCTTTACCGCTTTTTTGAAGGCGCGCATCCGACCCTGGGACGAGAGGAAGAAAAGAGATACGCGGTCAACGAACCTGCGGAGGAGCACTATCCCGCCACTGCCGCGAGCTAAATGTCCCTGCCGGATATCCCAACTGGCTGCCGTGAAAATTCATGGGCGTTGCGCGCGGCTCTCTGCGCAACGCGGGACTTGCTGTGGAGTGTGTATGGTGTGTCGCGTTTGCAAAAGAAGACACATTTGCACATTTCAGAGCTCCGCCCCTTTAGACTCCCTTAGACTCCTTGCACCACTTCACGTTTGCGCTCGTTATTAAGATGGAAAGCGCCGTCCACCACAATCTTCTCGCCAGGCTGTAGACCACTCAGAAGAACGCGTTGATGATGAAACTCAAACCCAAGCTCTACTGGACGTAAAACGAAGGTGTCCTGATCCAGTTGCACGAAGACGTGGTCTTGATTTTCTTCCCGCACCACCGCAGAGGACGGGACAACGGGTTGGCGGACTGCTTTGCCTTGTAACGTCATCGTTGCAAGCATAGCAGGTTTGAACCTGCCTTGTGGATTAAGAAGATCCATGCGCACTCGTACCGTGCGAGTTTCCGGGTTTACAGTTGGGCTCACAAATGACAATTCGCCCGAGATCGGCACACCAGGAAGCGCGGGAATTTCGGCTTGTGCTGCGTGACCACGTTGGAGAGAGCCTGCGGACTGCTCCGGCACGTCAGCGACCAGCCAGACATGAGAGAGATCCGCAACGACAACGACAGTTTCGGCGGGCTGCACAACCTGGCCAATAGTAATCTTACGTTCCAAAATCGTCCCGCTCATGCTGGCGACGATCTGCGTTGTAGGGTTGAGCACATGCGTCTTTTCCAATTCCTGGATACTCCCTTCCGGCATGCCTAGCACTTCCAACTGGCGCCGGGCGGCGGCGACTTCCGCGGCGGTTTGCGCAAATTCGGCCTCGCGACGCTCCAGATCAGCAGAACCGATGACAGCCGCCTTGAAGAGCTGCTGCGCACGGGCAACCGCTCGTTCGGCGAGTTGCCGCTGAGAATGAGCTTTCAGGAATTCTAACTGGACTTCGGCGAGGTCGGCGCTATAGAGCTTTGCCAGCACTTGCCCTCGCTTGACGGTCTGCCCTTCATACACAAATACTTCTATGACGCGGCCAGCGATCGGCGCGCCAATCCGGGCCATGCGCGTATCATCCACTTCCACGCGGGCAGGAACACGAAAACTCTCACTGACCTCAGCCCAACCAAGCTCGCCCACCTTGATTTGTTCAAGTAAGAGCGCTCCCGCCGTGATTTCCAATGGATTGCGCGGGGGAGCTGCGGACTGAGCCTCAGCTTCAGTCTCCCGTGAGCCGATGACCTGGCAACCCGTAAAGACGACGATGCTAACGACAAGAAGACCGTAGCGCCACATGTGCATCCTACCTCTCCACAGATTTTTCTTCAGGGAGTAGGCATAGAGTTTACATCAAGAACGTGCAAGCGTCGCAAGTCCGTCAGCGCCGCCTGCCGATCAAACTGGGCGTTGAGAAATCCTAAGCGGACCGAGCGAAATACCCGTTGTGCGTCGAGGACGTCGATAATACCGCGCTCGCCCAGCTGATAGGCGGCTTCTGCCGCCCGCACCGCCTCCTCCGCCTCTTGTAGCATACCGGTTTCAAACGCTGTGACCTGCTGGCCTGCAACCTCATACCGCCCGTAGGCGCTTTCCAGCGCTGCACTCACCTCAATGGTCTGCCGGTCGAGGGCCGCCCTGGCTCGTCGCAGCGCGGCCTGTGCTTCACCGATAGGGCCTTCACGGCGATTCCATAAGGGCAGGGGAAACGCGAGGCCAAATCTATACAGCGTCGTCTCTGGCAGCCTTTCCCACTCAAAACGGACCGAGGGTTGCGGCGTGCGTAGGGCGATTTCAGTCTTGAGCGCCGCTTCGGCCCGGCGCACCTCCGCCCGTGCTTGCCTTAAGGCAGGATGCGTATCGAGCACTTTCTGACGGACAACGGCAAGCGGCGGCAGCACAGGGGGTGACTCCAACGCGCCTTCCGGGTTGATATCAGTTCCGATCGTCCCGCCGATAGCGGCGCGTAACGCCGAAATCGCTGCGACTAACTGCAGCTGCGCCGTATTCGCAAAGGTGCGCGCCGTTGCCACTTCTGCGTCGGCTCGGATGAGTTCAAGACGGCCTGCCTCGCCCACATCCACGCGCACCTGAATGCGATGTCGCAGCTCCTCAATTAAACGGAGCGTCTCGCGCGCGAGGGTAATCGTTCCCTCCCAGCGTAGCGATTCAAAGAAGGCGTGCCGGACCGCCGTTTGCACGGCAAGTCGGGTCTCGGCCAGAGCGAATTCGCTGCTCACCCGCCCCTGTTCAGCCGCCTCAAGGCGTGGTTGTCGCAGGGAAGGAAGCTCCAACGGCTGCGAGAACACGTAGTACTGATAGAAACCAGGGATGGCGCCCGACACACGCGCGGTTTGGTCACCAAGAGTGAAGTCGAGCGAGGGATTTGGATACGCGCGTGCGGTGATCATCCCTGCGCCGGCGCCTTCCATTGCCGCCGCCGCCTCTTGGAGCCGCGGGTGGTTCCGCTCAGCAAGCGCCAACGCTTGCTCTAAGGTGAGTTGCTCAGCCGCATGGACGATGTTTATAAAAAGTACAATACCAACGCAGATCACAAATAGAAACATTGAACCTCTCTGAGCGCTTCTTAGTGGGTGCTTTCAGTTGCTGTAGTCATTTCTCCGCATCGTGATGAGCGAGTAGTTGATAGCCTCGCTCCGCCTTGCTGATGTTTGTGGGGTGGAGGGGAATCGTTTTTTGCAGCGCTGAGGCAAGAGCAAATACCCGCTCAGGCGCGCCGGATTTCAGCTCTAATTCGACCTCACAGATTGTTGAAGTTCTCTCCTCCGCCTGAATCGCCCCGCGATCGAGCGCAAATTCAACCACATCGCCATTCGGCCACTGCAAAATGCGACGCGCGCGGGAGAAGTCGGTGGTGAATACCGGACGCAGGGCGCGGCGGAGAGTATTGTTGGCGAAGAATTCGCGCAACTCGGGGTCTTCCAGGCGCTCAAAGTCCAGGGTGTTTCCAGCAGTCTCATATTCCCATTCTGAGCGTTCGTGGAGACCAGCGGAGATGCGCCCTTCGGTCTTCACCGTTTGTATCCACTGCTTGCCGACACGGCGGAGCCGCACGGCGGTTTTGTGCTTATGCAATGTGAGGTCTGGCGTGTCGTAGTAGACGCTGAGCAACCGTTGGGTTGGCAGCTTTTGCCGTGTATGCGCTTGGAGTAGCGGATGACGCTGTAAGCGCGGAACATCAGTTGGATTGATAAGGAGTTTGAGTTCGACTTCCTGAGCCATGCCCTATTGTGTGCCTGAAAGTTTGCTGGAGGAAAGAGGGGCAGTCGTTTCTGCACTGAATGCGGCGCGCCGTTAAGTAAGTCAAAAGGCAAAGGTCAAAGGGCAAAAGTCAAAAATTTCCGACCCCCAACCTCTCAACCCCCTAATCTCCAGCCGTCTTGGTTTGCCCTGCTGGCTGAGGCGTATGGAAAAGGAGGACAGCTGGAGGAAAAGGAGGAGACGTTGGTCAAAGCGCTAAATTGAGTAGACAAAACCGGAGAATGATTCTACGAAGCGGAACGGTATCGTCTGAAAGGCGAACTGACGCTTCAACAGTGGAAAGTCAAAAGTCGAAAGTCCTCCATACCCAGCATCCAACACTTAGCGCCCAAGGCGCAGCCGAAGTTCCATCTAGGGTGGGCATTGCCCACCAAAGCTTGCAATGGCTCAATGACCCAATGGCCCGATCTTCTTTTGATCCTCAACTCTTGACAAAGGGCGGACAGCCCATTAGTCAAGGGGAAGCTTTTTTCCTCCGAGGGGAGTATGCCAACAAAATATGTGGACGTAGACGGCTATGCGGTGAATTATTTCCACACCGGCCGCACGACGCTGCCCAATGTGACGCCAGATACGAGCAAGGGGAAAGTGCTCCTCTATCTGCATGGCGCAGGCAGCAACGGCCATTTTGGCCACAAAATGCTTGACATCTTGTCGGCGAAACACAGTCCGCTCTCACTTGACTATCCCGGCCACGGGCGCTCCAGCGGCACGGAGAGCTTGAAGAGCGTGACGGCGTATAGTGAATTGATTTACAACTTCTGGAAAAAGTTGGGACTGCGTCCCTCGTATCTCATCGGGCATTCGATGGGCGGCGCGATTGCGATGGACCTGGCGTTGCGTCATGCCGATATGGTTGAGGGGCTGATTTTGACGTGCACCGCCGCCAAGTTCAACATTCCAGAGGAACGAGTCAATATCTGGAAGCAGGTCATGCAGGGCCGCGCCGGACAGCCCTTTACGAAAGATTCCTGCTCTCCGGCGACGCCGATGAATATCGTGCAGGAGGGCTGGATGGAGCAAATCCAGACTGATCCGCGCGTGCGCTATTTCGATCTTGTGGCGTGCCGGCAGATCGACCTCACCGCCAGGCTCGGTGAAATTCGCAAACCAACGTTAATTCTTGCCGGGCAAGACGATCAGAGCACGCCGGTGGCGCAGAGCGAGTTGCTGCGCGAGCGTATTCCCGGCGCCAGGCTGGTTGTGATCCCGCAATCCGGACACTGGCTGCCGATCGAAAAACCGCAGGAAGCGTGCGACGCGATTGTGAATTTCCTAGAAAGGTGAGGCAAGCAATAGATGCGCACCACGCACTGCGCAACACGTGATGCGTGAACACGATGCGTGAGCCGCGTATGTATTCGAGGGAAAACTTATGAACATTAAAGGAAAAGCTGCTGTGGCGGGGGTCTATGAACATCCACTGCGATGGGCCCCCCATAAGACACAATACCAAATTATGGCGGAGAGCGCGCGCGGCGCGTTGGACGATGCCGGGCTTTCCATTAAAGATGTGGATGGTTTGTTTACCTCCGGCGTCAGCGGCATGGGCATTGTTTCTCTCGCCGAGCACCTCAATCTCAATCCGGATTTCTTAGATTCGAATTCTATTGGCGGGTCCTCTTTTGTGTCGCATACTGCGCACGCCGCCGCCGCTATTGCCGCTGGCTACTGTAACGTGGCGTTGATTCTCTACGGCAGCAAATGGTCGTCTGACCGATTCGCTATTGGTACTGGAGGCGCTGGCGGTGGAGATCCATCAGAGCAATTTGAAAATTGTTACGGTCCCACGACAGTTGGCGATTATGCGCTCGTCGCCCAACGGCACATGCATGAATTCGGCACAACGAGTGAGCAACTGGCGGAAATTGCCGTCACTATGCGCCGGCACGCCTCGCTCAACCCGTTCGCGAAATTTCGCGATCCCATTACCGTTGAAGATGTCCTTGCCTCGCGTATCGTGTCCTCGCCGTTGCACCTGCTCGATTGCTGTATGATTTCCGATGGCGGTGGTGCGGTGGTGGTGACGTCCGCTGAGCGCGCGCGTGATCTGAAAAAGAAACCCGTGCATATCTTAGGCGCGGCGGAAGCCTGCTATCACACCAGCGCTGGCGTACGAGACCTGACGAACGCGGCGGCCCAACAATCAGGTCCGAAAGCCCTCGCACGCGCGGGTGTGGCGCATAAAGACATCGATATGGCGATGATCTACGATTCTTTCACCATCACCGTGCTTGTAACGTTGGAGAGTCTTGGGTTCTGCAAAAAAGGCGAGGGCGGCGCGTTCGTGCAAAATGGCCGCATTGGCCTTGGCGGTGAACTGCCCATCAACACCGATGGCGGCGGCTTATCGTCCAACCATCCCGGCATGCGCGGCATCTTTTTAGTCATTGAGGCTACCAAGCAACTGCGCGGCGAATGTGGCGAGCGTCAGGTGAAGGACTGCAACATCGCCCTGTGCCACGGCACTGGCGGGACGTTAGGGCTCCGACACAGCGGCGCGACTTTGGTGCTGGGCGTGTAACCCGTATTGCGTAGTGCGTAGCGCGTGTTGCGTGATGAAAAGAGGCGGGGAAACACGTTTACGCACCACGAATTCCGTCGTAGGAGATGTGAACCATGGCTGAAGAGAAAAAATACAAAAAGCCTCTTCCTCGGATCGACGAAGAGAACAAGCCATTTTGGGAGGCATGCGCCCGGCACGAGTTATACGTGCAGAAATGCCGAAGCTGCGGCAAGGTGTTTTATTATGCTCGTTCATTTTGCCCTGAAGATCTTTCTCAAGATCTCGAATGGGTAAGATGCAGCGGCAAAGGCACAGTCTACACGTTCACGGTCACACGGCAGAATCAAAGCGCGGGGTTCCGCGACAATTTGCCGTATGTCATGGCCTACGTCGAACTCGATGAAGGCGTGCGGATGCTCACGAACATTGTGGATTGTAAGCCAGAAGACGTGAGAATTGGCATGCCGGTCGAAGTCACCTTCGAGGATGCTACGCCGGAGATTTCGATTCCGTTGTTTCGGCCTGCGGCGAAATAAAATGAATCGGAGAAACGGAGACGGGGAAATCGGAGAAGAAAAAACGCTCGACCTTCTCTCACTGATTCTCCGATTCCCCGGTCCCCCGATTCCTCTGCCAGAGGGTGAGGGTTCCCGCTTCTCCGGCTTTGGTGACTTCTCTCCTCGACTAAACTTCATACGTTGCCATCCCTGCCCGCTTCTGGCACGATGAGACAATCCTGATACTAAAAGCTGAGCCGTGCGCCAGCTATTTAGGACGTACTATGGCACGCATCTTAGACCTCCATCTGCATTCTGAAGCGTCGGATGATAGCCGCGCCCCGGTCGAGGCGTACTTGAAATGGCTTGCGCGGAAGCGGGATGAGCGCCCGCTTGAAGGGCTCGTGCTCACCGAACACCGACAGTATAACGCCGCCGGCGATTATCGCGATTTGGAGGATAAGTACGGCGTTCTGATTCTCAAGGCCTCCGAAGTCGAGACGGACTACGGTCACATGCTCGTGTACGGGGTGAACGACGATATCCTGAAACGCTTCGATTTCAAAAACGTGCGTCTTCCTGCACAGGAAGTTATTACTGAAGTCGCGCGCATGGGCGGCATTGCCATGCCATGCCATCCGGGACGCCCGACGATTGGCCTCATTGAGCACTATCAAAAGAAACCTCCATTGGAAGGCGTCGTGGGCGTTGAGGCGTTGAATGGAGGCAGTAAAAAAGGCGAGAATGAGCGCGTTTCTGAGCTGATTGACCGGTATGGCTACCATGCGTTTGGCGGCAGCGATTCGCATTTAGTGAGTTTCGTAGGGTTATGTGCGACGGAATTCGCTCGTGACATTCGGAACATGGAAGATCTCGTGGACGCTTTGAAGCAGGGAGGATACCGGCCAGTTGATTTTCGCCAGCAACGTCCGCAAAATCACTCCGCCTCCGAGGTGTAACGCTATGGCTCTGGAATTTGATCGCTCCATTATTGGACAAGTATTCGATGAAACCTCTTTTCCTGCAATTACGAAAGAGGAAATAATTGAGTACGCTAAAACGCTGGGAGAAACGAATCCGCTCTATACGGATGAGGCCGCGGCGGCGAAAACTCCCTATGGCGGATTGATTGCTCCTCCCACGTTCGTAACCAAGCTGCGGGCGAAGAAATTTACGCCGGAGAATCTGCCGCGATTTGGCAAGGTGGGCTTCGATGGAGGTCGAGACCTCGAATTGTATGCGCCGGTACGACCTGGGGATCAACTCACTATGCTGAGCACGATTCACGATATCTACGAGAAGACTGGCCGTACAGGGTCGATGTACTTCATCGTCATTCGCAATGAAGTACGCAATCAAAGAGGTGAAAAAGTAGCGGTGATTGACCATAGGATTATGCAACGATGAAGACAGTGTATTTTGAAGACATTGAAGAGGGTGACGAGCTGCCGGGCATTGATTTATTTCTCAGCAAAGACGCCGTGCGTCAGTTCGCCAAGACGGCGAATATGTACGTTCCTCGCTTTACCGATGATGAGGGAGCACGGGCGGAAGGGCTACCTGGCATGATCGCGCCTGGCGTCATGAGTATGGGCCTGCTTGCGCGCATGATCAGCGATTGGAACCCCGCTGCCGTGGTGAAACGTATAGGCGCCACCTTCCGTAGCCCTGTGCTTCCCGATCGGAACGTGCATTTGCGCGGCGCAGTCACGCAGAAAAATGAGCAAGACCACACGGTTGAATGTGATATCTGGCTAGAAAATGATGATGGTGAGCGATGGGTCATTGGCACCGCTACTGTAGCGGCGCCGTCGCAGGCGTAACCCATAAAGCTTCACGAAAGAGAAAGAAAAAAGGGCGATGGTTGCCGTCGCCCTTTTTCTTCGCCTGCAATGTGAAACCCCACGTTGCGCAACCAGGTAGGCTCGGTTAGGGTGGACCCGCTCAACGCGGTCTTGCGTGGAGAAGCGCCTGTGGCAGGGAGGAGCCATGGTTATGAGTGCACAATGGCGGCGTTTTGGGATGTGGTTGCGAGTGTGGATCGTACTCGCCGGACTGCTCGTATGTGTACCTGCCCCTGTGAACGCTGAATCCGGTGATGAGGATACTAGCGGCGTTTTACGACTGACATTGTCCGACTGTATCAAGCGAGCACTTGAAGAACATCCTGCAGTCCAAGAAGTCCAATGGGAAGTAGCGATCCGCAAGAGCGATCTGGCGCAGGCCGAGGCGGGATATCAACCTACGGCTGAGTTTGTCAACTTTTTGGGCGTCGTGAATGATGCGAAAGGCAGCCTGGCTGGACCGCGGCCGATCAAGACTGGCGGCATTGATAAGCTAGGACCATTTACTCGCTTAGAAGGACAAATTGTCTATCCCCTGTTTACGTGGGGAAAATTACCCAACGGCGTCAAAGCTGCCGCAAAAGGCGTCGAGCAGGAGATTGCCAACGTTGACCAAAAAAAAGCCGAAGCGATCCGCGAGGTTAAAGAATTCTACTATACATTGTTATATACCAGGCAGATTCAAGAGTTGATGAACGACGTGCGCGAAGGGTTTGAGAAGGCGGTAAAAACCGCGGAAGATCGTCTGAAAGACGGCAAGATTACGCAGCTCGATTTCCTTAACTTGAAGATCGGCTACGCCGGAGTGGCGAAAGAAGAAGAGAAACTCCGCAATGGCATCGAACTCACCCGCGCGGCGCTGTTGCGCGCCATGGGTTTGCCGCAAACGACAAAGTTTGAACCTGCTGATGCGATGATTACTCCGCAAAAAGCGAATTTGAAAGATCTTGATTATTATGTGCAGCGTTTATTTGCCAATCGTCCGGAGTGGCGTCGGCTGCGCCTTGGCATTCAGGCGAAAGAGGCCGAGCTGGCCATGGCCGCTAGCGACTATTTTCCTACCTTCTTTCTCGCGGTCCCGGTACGGTATGGCTATGCTCCGGGCCGCTCGCGACAAACTAATCCGTTTGCCTACGATAATTTTAATTTTGGCGCGGCTGGCCCCGTGCTCGGGTTACGCTGGAGCATCAGTTTTGGCGAGACCGCGGCGAAGGTGGCGCGCAATCGGGCAGAGCTGTTAAAGCTGCGCTCGCAAGAAAAAAATGCTGAAGCCAGTTTTCCCATCGAAGTCAAAGAGGCGTATCTGGGCGTTAAAGAAGCCCAAGAGCGCATGAACATTACGGCTGAAGGGCGTAAAGCCGGCCGCGCCTTGGTCACGCTTGCGACGGCTAATTTTGAGATTGGCATTGGCGAGCCGCAAGACGTCTTTTTGGGTTTAGGAAATTACACCCGCGCAACGAACGACTACTACGAGGCGGTGAAGGATTACAATGTTGCCCTGGCGAAACTAAGCTTCGTAGTAGGAGAAGAGGTGTCAGAGTTGAAATACTAAGCAATGCATATAGGCGGCGTTTCCTCGGAGGAAGGATAAAACGGCATGGCGCACAAATGGATTCTCGCTGGGATGCTGTGGGCGGTGGTAGGAGCGACGCTAGTGAGCGCTGAGGAACCGTCGAGAGCGGCGCCTCCAAATCCAGCGAATGGTGGAGCGCTTGCTACCGTGCGCACAATTGCCTATCTCCCTTTCAAAGGGGTGGTGTGCGTTGTCGGGGTCTTGGCTTCTTTTCCGGTGTACTGGTTGAGCGGCATGGATCCGCAAGTCAAAAGCGATACTGAGGCGATGCGTGCAAGGTACTGTAGCCGCGAGTATTTCCTCGGCTCTGAGTGGTCGCGATAAAAAAGAGAAGCCGCGCCTGATGCAGCCACCCTCATGGCGCGGCTGCAGAGGATCGCTGTGAGCGTCGTGGAACAGCCGTTAGCTTTTCACTAGTAATGAGGTTGCAACCGTGAAACGAAAAAGCCTGATTTGCTTGGCTTTCGTCGGCATTACTGTCTCTCCTGTGTGGGCGGAAACTCCAACGAACACGGTCAAACATCTGCTTGACGCCGTGCGTTCCTACAAAACTACTGACCGCACAGCCAGCGCCAATGCGCAGAAAGTGGTCGAAGGCACGCTGCCCATTCCAGAGCTCTCGAAACAAGTGCTGGGGCCGCAGTGGGAGAAATTGAACGCGGCGGAGCAAAAGAACTTTGTGCAGCTGTTACAGGAGCTGTTGAAAAAAGTGGCGTACCCTAAGTCGGCAGAGTTCTTCGGCGACCTGCAGATCGACTTTGTCAGTGAACGGGTGACGGGAGCGGATGCGGTGGTGGAGACCATGGTCAGCCACCCCAAGGAAGGGCAGGTCACCATTGAATATAAACTGCATCAAGCCGGAGGTCGTTGGACGCTGAATGACGTTCTTCTTGACGGCGTTAGCTTGGTGACAAATGTCCGCACGCAGATGCAGCAAGTGATTGCGAAAGAATCGTACCAGGGGCTGCTGAAACGCATGCGCGATAAATTAACGGAAAGCTAATTCATGCGCGAAAAGTTTTCTCCATTGACAACGGACGTGGGGCGCTGATGACTGATGTGAAGCGGTCCTTTACCGAGAAAGCGTCCCAGGCTTTCACAAGGCGTGAACACCAGCTCCTTCGCTGGCTTGTTCACCTCCTGATTTCACACCCGTGGCCTGTCCTGATTGGATGCGCGCTGCTCGCAGCAGTCGCTGCGTTCTACGCCATGTGGCGCATGGAGTTCGTCACCGGCCGCAACGATTTGATTTCGTCCGAGAAACGGTATGTCCAGCTCGATGACGAATACTCAAAAGAGTTCATGGGGATTGATCAAGTGGTGGTGGTGGTGGAGCCCCGGGATGTGCAACAGGGGAAAGAGTTTGTCACCCGCCTTGGAGCCCTGCTGTCTCGCGATACGCAGCACGTCGCTGAAGTATTTTACCACATCGACACCTCGTCGCTTGAAGGCAAGAAGCTCCTCTATTTATCGCCCGAGGACTTGCGCGCCTTACGCGAGAATGTCGAGGAGTACGGTGATCTAATTCACGATCTGACGGCTGCTCCGGGCTTAAATACCCTCTTTCGCGCCATTAATCGGCAAGTCAGTTCCGGTATGGTGTCCCACATCGTCTCTGGTTTTCTAGGACTTGATTCTTCGCCCCAAGAAGAGAAGAGTAGTGAAGCCAAACCGGTTAAAGTCGGTTTTCTTGCTTCACTGCTACAAGAATTGGAGCGCGCACTAGGGAGCGCCGAGTATGGGTATCGGTCGCCGTGGTCAAAGTTCTTTGGCGATGCGGAAGAACTGGCGGATGATGGATTTCTCGTGTCCGAGAATCGCCGCTTTGTGTTTCTCATGGTCGAGCCCAAAAAATCCGAGAACGGCGGCTTTAGCGACCGTGAAGAATCGATCGCCGCGATCCGCCAGGCGATAAAGGACCTGCGGCGTGAGTTTCCTGGACTAAAAGCCGGGGTGACGGGCACTCAGGCGTTGAACAGTGATGAGTCTGTGAGCACCCAGGCTGATGCCGGCGTGGCGACCATCGTGTCGCTGGTGGGCGTGACGCTGCTCTATGTGTTCTTCTTCAGGAAGATTCGGCATCCGCTCTTTATTGTCACTGCTCTGTCGATCGGCCTGGCCTGGACTATGGGGTTTGTCACTCTCGTCGTCGGACATCTCACCATTATCACGGTGTTTATCGCGCCTATGCTGTTGGGGCTGGCGGATGACTTTGGCGTACATTTCATTGCCCGATACGAAGAGGAACGCAGTCAGGGCGCAAGCACAGCCGGGGCCTTGTACACCGTCTTCGAGCATGCCGTGCCTGGGATTGCGGCGGGCGCTTTTACGACCGCGCTGGCGTTTGCGGCGGTGATGCTGGCTGACTTTCGCGGCGTCCAAGAACTCGGACTGATTGCGGCTGGCGGCATGTTGCTCTCTTTTCTGGCCATTATTACAGTTCTGCCCGCTTTGGTGTCGCTGGTTGAATCCTATCGACCTTGGACGGTGGAGCGCAACGGACGGACAGTGTTGACAAATATCTTCACCGCGTGGGGAACTGTCATGGAGCGAGCGCGCTGGCCGTTGTTTGTCGTAGCTGGACTGTGCACGGCTGGCGGACTTGCGGCGTTGCCGACCATATCTTTTGACTACAATTTACTGAATCTGCAGGCCCATGGAACAGAGTCCGTTGAGTGGGAGAAGCGTATCATTGCGAATTCCGAGCGCTCGTCCCGGGATGCGTTGGCTACGGCGCCGACGCCTGAAGAGGCCATGCGCAAGGCGCAGGCGTTTAAGGCGCTCTCGTCGGTCGAAACGGTCGAAAGTGTTGCGTCATTGATTCCCTCGGGACAGTCTGAGCGTATTAATCTCGTACGTTCATTGCAACCGTTGTTGAGTCATCTCCCTCCTTCTTTAGCTGCTCCCGGCGCTGTGGATGTGGCTGATCTCTCCCGGACCCTTGATAAACTGAAACTCAAAATCCATGAAGACAACACAGAGTGGGACCCTGCGCGTAAGCCGACAGAGCAAGAGCTCGGCGAAGTACGACGCCACTTACTTGCTGTCATGGACCAAATACGGAATATGCCTGAATCCGAGGCGCGTGAGAAACTCGCGCACTTTCAGGACGCCTTGTTCCGCGACTTTCAAGAGAAGTGGTCCCTGTTGCGCAATAATGTCGATCCTCCTGGCCCGATTACGCTGGCGGATATCCCCGCGCAACTGAAAAGCCGCTTCGTCAGCAAAGATGGCGCGAAATTTTTATTGCAGATTTTTCCCAAGAAGAACGT
>DATLYA010000071.1:0-13606 GCA_035575235.1 Candidatus Methylomirabilota bacterium | reverse complement strand
CGGACGAGATTGCGGGCACTTCTTGCACGAGGAAGTATTTGCGCCGCTGGGGCTGAAGAGCGTCTTTGTTGGCCTGCCGGAAGCGGAAGAGCCGCGTGTCGCGTGCGTGTATGAAGCGCCTGCCGATGAGGAATCGCTGCGCCAGATGGCGCAGCTGATGAATTTTACGCCGGATGCAGAGTATTTTGCATTTCAGCGGTCGCTGAATTTTTTAGAAAAAGTAGACAAAGAATCGTTGCCGTTTCCGGAGTGGGAAAATATCTTCAATCGTCCGGAAGTGCATCGCCTGGTGTTGCCTGCCGGCGGCGGCATTGCCGACGCCAGGGATATGGCGAAGTTTTACGCTATGGTGGCGGCAGGGGCGGTCTGGGAGGGGAAACGCTACTTAAAATCCGAGACATTAGAGCGGTCCATTACGCCGACAAACAAGAAAGGCGACCTTGATCGCTCATTGCGTATTCCCATTATTTATGGACTGGGGTGGATGCTCGGCCACATCGCTCCTGGCGCGACATTACGAACCTTTGGTCATCCAGGGAAAGGCGGGCAAATCTGTCTCGCGGACCTCGACCGGGAATTATCGGTTTCATTCTTGAACACTGGGCAGAAGGATTACGCTGGGTTCTTCCAATTTTCCAATGAGCTGGTTGCCCTGGCTCTGGAGGCGTGCCGGTAAGACTTGTCTCCTCAGGTGAGGAGTGAGGTGACGCATGGTCCGCAGCGAGAACACCTACGCGACTGCCGTCGTGTTGATTCCTCCCCTTGAGGCGTGGGCGCCGATCCAGGAGCTCCGCTCGCGGCACGACCGCCATTACCACCGGTGGATGCCGCATGTCACCCTCCTGTATCCGTTCCGCCCGCGGGAAGAATTTGCCGCGCGGGCGGAGCAGTTTGCGGCAGTCTGCGCGGACCGTGCGCCGTTCACCATCACGTTATCGCGCTTTGACTTTTTCTTTCATGGGCGGGAGTCCTATACGCTCTGGCTCGCTCCGGAACCGAAAAACGCAATCGTGCAACTGCAAGCGGCGTTGCAGCGCGTAGTCCCGGAATGCAGTGATGTCTGGCGTTATCCAGGAGGCTTCACGCCGCATCTCAGCGTCGGGCAGGCGCGCGGACATACAGCAAAAGTGAACATGCTTGCCGCACTGCAACGGTCATGGCAACCGCTCTCGGTTCAGATGACAGAGATTAGTCTCATCTGGCGCGGCGAACCTCCTGATGATGTCTTTCGCGTTGGTTTGACCATACCGCTCGGACGCTAACCGCAACCGCTCACCCTTGTGTGCCTCGATTTTCCCTTCCCCTGTCCCTCGCCCGCACGGAGAGAGGGAACCCGTCAGCAAGGGGTCGCTACTTCCCCTGAAACTTCGGCGTCCGTTTTTCCGTCATCGCTGAGATGCCTTCTTTGGCGTCTGCGGTCGTCCAGGTGTACGCCTGATGCTCGGATTCGACTTCGATGGCGGCGTCAAGGAGATCAGCGTCACCTTTGTAGAGCGCTTTCTTGGCGAGGCGGACGGCGATCGGCGCGTTCGCGGCGATGTCACGCGCCAGCAACCTGGCTTCGTCCAGCACTTTTTCTGTCGGCACGACTCGATTGACTAAGCCCAGGGCAAACGCTTCTTCGCCAGTGTAGAGCTTGCCGGTGAAGATCACTTCGCACGCCTTCGCCAGGCCGACGATGCGCGGAGTCGTGTAGGTGCCCGCCATGCCGGGATGGATGCCCAGCCGCACGAAGTTGAGCCCCATCTTCGCTTCCGCCGCCGCCACGCGCATATCGCAGGCTAACGCAATGCAAAAGCCCGCGCCGACGGCGTGCCCGTTGATCGCGGCGATGGTGGGGATTTCAAGTTGTCGCAGGCTGAGGAAACGTTGGTAGAATGCTTTGGGCGGTTCAGTATTGCGGCTGGCGCCGCCGGTCGTGCGGCTTTGCAGGTTGCCTTTGGCCCCGCCCGCAGAAAACGCGCGTCCCGCGCCGGTCACAATCAACACGCGGGCGGCGTGATCCTGTTTGAGTTCCTGCACAAACTGTGAGATCTCGTCGCCCATGTCCGCCGTCATGGCGTTAAGGCTTTCCGGGCGGTTGAGCGTCAGGGTGACAATGCCGTCTTGTTTGTCAACAAGAATATTGTGATACGCGGCCATACGACTTCCTCCTGTTGCCTCGCGCTGCGAGGGTTCTGGTGCGGGCAACGTATCAGTTTGCCCGGAGGGCGCAAGGCGGCGTGGGCGTGAAGGTCAAGAAGGCGCAAGAACGCGCCCCAGCGGGGCGTCTCCCTCTGAGCCCAGTAAGAGGCGAATGTGGAGCTGGAAGGCTGAACCGTCTGGTCTTATCCCGCAGAGGGCTGTTGTTTGGACGCTTCAGCGCCGGCGCGACGCCGCACCGGCGCGTCAATGCGAACTTGCGCTGGAGACTGCTCATGCAGGAAATCGATTTTCACGCCGTCAGGATCGATGGCAATATGGCGGCTGATCGTCTCCATAATATCTTTACGCAAGGCTTCCATCTGCTCGCCAGAGAGGCCGAGACGGTCGTACACCAACACGACTTGCAGCCGATTCTTGGCTTCACCTTTACTGCCCTTTGCCCCGAACAATTGTCGCACGAGATTCCAGGCCATGAGTTTATCTCCCAAAGAAAAGTTTGCCGAGCCGGTGGATGAATCCGCCATGTCCGTTGAGTTCGGGAATCGGCACGTCCTCGCCCAGAATCCGCCGTACGATCCGCCTGTATGCCTGCCCCGACCGCGAGCGCTCATTTAATACGACTGGCGACCCGCAATTGCCGGCGACTACCACTTCGTCGTCTTCCGGCACGATGCCGAGCAGCGGCACCGCCAGAATTTCAAGGACATCGTTTTGGTTAAGCATTTGCTCTTTTTTGACCATCTCGGTGTTCATGCGGTTGATGATGAGTTTGGGGTCTCCCAACTTTTGCTGGACCAAGCCAATCACGCGATCCGCGTCTCGCACGGGCGAGACCTCCGGAGTCGTGATCAGGATGGCTTCATCCGCGCCGGCAATGGCGTTGCGGAAGCCTTGCTCGATCCCAGCCGGGCAGTCGATTAAGACAAAGTCAAATTCTTCCTTGAGCTGTGCAGTGAGGTCCCGCATCTGCTCCGGATTGATGTCTTCTTTCTGATCAACTTGTGAGGCCGGCAAGAGCGACAAATTAGGGAACCGTTTATCTTTAATCAGCGCCTGTTTCACTTGACAGCGGCCGCGTACGACATCGAGCAAGTGATAGACAATGCGGTTTTCCAGGCCCATGATGAGGTCGAGGTTGCGCAGACCGATGTCGCCGTCAATCATAACCACCTTACGGTCGTGTTTCGCCAGGCCGAGGCCGATATTCGCCGTCGCCGTGGTCTTGCCGACGCCGCCCTTCCCCGAGGTGACAACAATTGCTCGCCCGCTCATAGCTCCGCGCCTCCTATGGCTTTCCTTGATAGGGTTCAATCATAATGTGTTCATCCTTGACCCGCGCAATCTCTGGGCGTGGGACGCGTCGATGATTTTGATTGTCATCCCCACGCGCGATTAATGGGCCGATGCGAAGCTGTAAGGGGATCAGATTGAGCGCGACCACCACCGCTTCTCTGTTATCGGGATAGCCCGCGTGCACGACGCCGCGCAGCGTACCGACAACCACTACATCCCCTCCCGCCAAAATCTCCGCTCCCTGATTGACATCCCCCATCACCACCACATCGCCTTCAAACACTTCCTTCTGGCCGCCGCGCAACCCACGCCGCAAGTACAAGGTGTTCGTCCCTTTGCCAGGAGACGGCGGCGGCGCTTTTTGCTCTGCCGTGAGCGCGGGTAAACTATCGCGCACCGGCAACCCGTCTTTATAAAGTAGATCACGGCTGGCTTGAGAAGTGGCCACCGCGTACCGCAATAACAACCCCTCGCCGAGCAAGAGTTCTTTCAGTTGCCACCACTCTTCTTTGCTGAGTAAGCGGTTGCCGAAATGCAGGACAACCGGCGAATCGCGGAAGAAGCCCTTCGCGCGCGCCAGCTCATCCTCCACCGCCTGCACCAAATCTTGGAAAGGAGCCTGATCGTGAAATAGGAAAGTCGGTCCGGCTTTGAGCCCCTTGATAGTGAACAGTTCCACACCTCCCCCGACAACTACAGAGTTGCTTCTGGCAGTCAGACCGGATCGTGTTTAGCTACTAGGCCCTGTAGCAGAAAAATGCGTACTCCACAACATCTAGTGGCTCACGCTGGAAGACGACCCCTCGTTACAGCGACTGTGAGGAACGCTATAAGAACTTGTTTCAAACCGGAAGCAGGAGGGAGGTGAACGAAGAGATGCACCGAGAGCGGGATAAAGAGATTCGCCGCCGCCGTAAACGGCGACAAAAGAGGCTGAAACTCCGCGCGAAAGAGCGGCAGGCGCAAGCGAAAAAAGCGCAAGCGTAAGACGTCAGGCAGAGAGAGAACTATCAGCCGCGGGCGCAACCTCTGGCGCTTCCGCCTGACCTCTCTCCCCCAAAAATCTCAAAAAGAAGGGTCTCAGGACTGCGATTCTCTACTGTGCGCGCAGAGTTATGCGCGTCTCGCCTGATTGCAGTTCAACAGCGTTCTGACGAATCTCCACCACGGTGTATCCACCGACGGTGTCGCCCTCATGCGCCATCGTGAGCGGTCCGCCGTTCACGCGCAGAAAGGCGATGCGTCTCTCTGGATCGCTGGACCATTGGAGAAAACTCAAACTCGTGCCTGAAGGCGTGGACAGTGGCGCTTCTCTTGGCTCTTGCGCGGCGTTTGTGGCAGGGGGTTGCGATTGTGGAGGCCGCCGATGAGGCAGGTCGCGGGCGGCAGCAACCTCAGGTGGAGAAGCGGTTGGCGTTGCAAGCGTTGGTGGGCGAGGTTTAACGGCGGCTTCTCGCGGAGGCGGCAGAGGGGCAACAAAGGGTGAGCGTTGCACAGTAGACGCGCTTGCAATCGTAGGGTCTTTTTCCTCGCCAGGAGAAAGAGCTGGAGGGGGGAGAATTCCCACCGTGAGGTTAGCGCCCGTTGCGGCCCCTTCAGATGTTACCGTAGGCTGAGACATTAAGGCTGCTGCAGGAGATGGAGCGATCTCTTTGACGTTGGCCTGGGAGGGAGGCGGTGAGGATACAGGTTTGGCGGATGCCTGCGCCCGTGGAGGAGGGGAGGGAATCGTTGTCCTCTGCTCTCCATCACTAGCCTGAAAAGAAAAAGAGGCTGGGGTGATTTGCTCAGGCGCTCGCGAAGGCGAGTCCGAACGCAAAAGCATGAATCCAGCGCCAGCCGCGAAACCCGTGAGCGCAATACTGAGCACGCCAGGCAGCCTTTTATTGAGTCTCCGTTGAGACTGCTGCGCCTTCAGCGGTCTCGTATAATGAGCTGAAGACCAGAGCAACCGTGAGCGAACGTCGGCAGTGCGCAACCGGCGTTCCTCTTCGAGCTTTCTGAGAGCGTCAAGAATCGTGCTCATGGATTTTCCTTCGTCAATGTCCTTGAGGATCTCGTGGTGCTTGCACAGCCGCCTGCGAGCCGTCTAGCTGATCCGTCCGAGAGGGGGAGCGCACCATACTGAGGCTTGGTCGGGGGTATCTGGGAACGGCATTATAGAGGGTAATCATGGTTTGCGGCCCGACCACGCCATCAGGCGTTAAGCGCTTACTCTTCTGAAATTGTGCAACGACTTCTTCTATTTGCCGGCTATAGGCATCTGAACGAGGAATGGAAGTGAGGCGTGTATTCATACCCGGCGCTTGGGAGAGCAGCAGGTAAAGCCGCCGGACTTGTTGTCCTACACTGCCTACCGCTAGCGGCGCGCCGATATGCTCGAAGTCTCTCCAGAAAAGATAGGCCTTGCCAAACCAATGCTCAGTGAGCGTCTGGAGCGGTACTTCCCGCTCATGGTCCAGCAGAAGCCGACAGCGGCCATCTCTCACACTGGTAAGCAGTGCAAAGCGCGGTTCATGCTGCGCAGGTGTGGTGATTTCTAGAATAGCTGGAAGATCCAGAAGCGAGAGTAAAGAAAAGGAACCGTTCAGCGGCAAATATTCTAAACGGCGCGTGCGCGCAATCGCTCCAAGGTCTATCACGCCGTCGCGCCATTCTTCAGGGTGTAATGGTTCCGCGCCCCATGCCTGAAGAAGCCCGTTGGTGGCTCGCACCGCGCTGTCCACAATCGTCATGTGCTGCAACAGCTGCAAGAACGTCTGTTCGGCTCCAGGCTCTTGCGCAGGGACAGCCAAAGCCGTCGTGCTCACCGCGGTCGTTTGCGGCGGCGAGGCCGATGGCGCTAATGGCGCTGATTGAGCTCCGCTCGATACAGAAGGCGAAGAGGTCACAGGCAGCGCAACTGCTGCTTCTTTTGCTTCCTGCGGTGACCCGCTTGCAGATACCGATGAGTTCAGTGAAGTAGTGTCTAACGTTGCCGCGACAACCTGGGACGCCAGGTCCGTGTTGCCTGCGGCCGTTCGTCCTGCGTGGGCAGCCTCCTGTTTGAGCGGCGATTGCGCGGGGAGCCAGCCATGAGTCGAGGCAAAGACAAGCATGGCTGTCCCAAGGAAAATCACCATGCCGACTAAGAGGGGAGAAGTAAGCATCCTGGAGACGACGCGCACACTGGCTGGTTCTGTGCGCCCGAGTTCTTTTGCCGCCTGCAGGATGGTTGGGGAGTCAATCCGCCGCTCTTCCTGGGTGTAACCAATCAGTAAGGCGCGGTGGCAAAGGACGTTGATCAGGCGTGGAATTCCTCGAGCGATGCGATACACGGAGGCCAATGCTTTAGCCGTGAAGTGAACTGGCTCTTTTCCATCCGCTGCGACACGGATACGGTGACGCACGTACTCTGCCGTTTCCTCTTCGTTAAGCGGTCCCAAGTGCCAGCGCAGCGTGACACGCTGGTGGAGTGGGACAAGGTCTGGTCGGGCAAGGATGTCGTGCAATTCCGGCTGTCCCACTAAAATAATTTGCAGCAGCTTGTCGCGTTCAGTCTCCAGGTTTGTGAGTAAACGCAACTGTTCAAGCACTGCCGGTTCGAGATCCTGGGCCTCATCTACAATGACGACGACACGGCGTCCCGCGGTTTGTTGCTCCAGTAAGAAGCGGTTCAAGTCCTCAATCAGCTCTTTCTTACTGGTTGAAGTAGAAGGAAGACCAAGATCAGCATTGATCGTCTGGAGCAGTTCTATCGCAGAGAGCGCGGGATTAAAGATGTAGGCGACAATCGTGCTGCTATCGAGATTGCGGACCAGGGTGCGCAGCAAGGTAGTTTTTCCCGCGCCGATTTCTCCGGTAATAACGACGATGCCGCTGCCTTCTCTGACCCCAAAGAGCAAATGACCTAGCGCTTCCTGGTGGTTGGTGCTGAGAAAGAGATAATCGGGATCAGGAGTCAACCGGAACGGGTTATCGCGGAAACCGTAAAATTCCTCGTACATAATATGAGTACAACGCTGCCGGTCACGAGTAAATTCAAAAGCTGGTCTCGGAACACGATGCCATGGAGCCTCTGCTGTCGGCGTAACGATAGCCACCAGCTATCATGACCCGGTGCGCTAGAGGGGTCAAGGTGCGCGCTGAGCCTCAGAGTGGATTGCCTTCTATGGTGGAATCGGCTAGGGGCATGGTGCGATGGTGAAGAATACTTCCATGTTGAATTTGCAGGCGCTGAATCGTGAATCCCTGGTGCGCTTAACCGTAAAGGGACGGAAAACCGGCAAGCCGCATACGGTGAAGATATGGTTCGTCACGGATCAAGAAAAAATCTACGTCACCTCCGCGCGTGGCGCGGACGCGCAATGGATTAAGAATCTGCGCAAGACTCCTGAGGTTACGCTGCAGATCGGCTCCGCGACTTTGGGAGGCTCTGCGGTGTGGCGTGAAGGACCGGGCGTGCAAACGGAGATCTTTCCCCTCTTTTTCCGTAAATATTTTCTCGCACGGATCTTTAAGTGGATCGGGTGGTACAAGGAGCCGTTTGCGTTTGTCATTACGCCTCAGCAGACAGAAGCTGGAGGTTTATAGCAATGGCTTTGAGGAAGCCTTCCTCTGCCTGAATGCTGGGGAATTCCTACTGCGTGCCACTGTGGGAAACCCTGTTTCTGGGTGAGCATTACGAGCGCCTCCGCTAACTCTCGGACGGCCTGCAGCTCCCCAAGCCAGTGATGCAGAATAGCGACCGAGGATAAGGCAACAGCCTGGCTATGCGCGTGCGCCAACTGACTCGCCAAGTGCAGCGCCTGGCGACAGCATCGCTGGGCCTGGTCTGCATACCCCTGCAGCCATAAGAGCTCGGCGAGATAGCAGCGACAGTGCACTCCTGGGTCTTGAATCACATCAGATAACCTGGCCGCCACGGCTGCGGCTGAGAATTCTACACCCACTACACTGGCGACTTCTAAGACTCGTTGGTCTCCAGGACGAAGCTGAGCGATTTGTCGCTCGATCAACTGTTGGGTGCTGGGCGGCACGCTGTTCTGCAGGTGGGCCGTGGCGCGGTGAAAATCCCACTGTCCATCTGCTTGGAGAATCGCCCCTTGCGCAAGCAAATACTCAACTGCATTCACCATAAAGAGTGGGTTGCCTTCGGTTCGTTGGTGAATCGCGTGAGTCAATTCGCGCAGGGACAGTGAGGAAGGAGCGACCTCTCTTGTTTCACTGCTAAACCGTTGCCGCAAATATTGCTCGATTGCCACAGGACGCAAGGGGGCGAGCTGCACCTCGCTACACTGCTTGTGGGTGGTGAGCTCTTGTACGAGAGCCCGCAGCGGATGCCCGTTCCCGAGCATATCGCCGAGCCGATATGTGGCGATGAGGAGGAGCTACGCTGGTTCGTGTCGTGACGCGAGAAATGAGTGAGATAGTGTAAAGACTGCGCTGCTGGAGGCAGGGCGCACGCCCGTGCGTCCTCATACGCTGGCAGGGTACATTCGCTCTTACCGCACCGTACGGAAAAACTTCCGCATATCGTCAACTAGCAATTGCGGCTTCTCCATCGCGGCGAAGTGGCCGCCCGACGGCATCTTGGTCCAGTGGGTGACGTTATATGCCCGTTCAGCCCATTCACGCGGCGGGCGCGCCAGTTCCGCGGGGAACGACGCCACGCCAGTCGGCACGGTGATTTTTTCATCTCTCCCAAGCCGCCAGGGGTGATGACGTTCTTCATAATACAGCCGCGTGGAAGAGTTAATGGTCTGCGTGATCCAGTAGATCATGACATTGGTCAGCAGTTGATCTTTGCTGTAGGAGCGCGACAAGTCACCGCCGCAATCACTCCAGGTGCGAAACTTTTCCACAATCCACGCGCAAAGTCCCACCGGTGAATCGTTCAGTCCGTAGCCCAAGGTTTGTGGTTTCGTGCCCTGGATGCCTTGATATCCTGTCTCCTCACTCCGCCACTGTTCCATTTCCTTAAGCCAGGCCTGTTCGGCGGCGGACAAATTCTGGCGATTGGCGGGATGCGGCGCGACACCAACCATGTTGAGATGAATGCCAGCCACGTGTTGCGGATAGGCAAAGCCAAGCCGAGACGTCACCATGGCGCCCCAGTCGCCGCCTTGTGCGCCGTAACGTGTATACCCCAGCACTTCGGTCATTAAAACGGCGAACCACTCGGCGATGCGAATGATATTCACCTTGCGTTCTTTCGTCGGATCAGAGAAGCCGTAACCAGGAAGCGAGGGAGCAATGACATCGAACGCGTCCGCAGGGTCACCGCCATGCGCAGCAGGGTCAGTCAACGGACCGATGATGTCCATGAACTCATACACCGATCCTGGCCATCCATGCGTGATAATGAGCGGAAAGGGGTTGGGACCTTTGCCGCGTTCATGAATGAAGTGAATGCCCTGTCCATCAATCGTTGTGCGGAAATGCTTCCAACGGTTGAGTTGCCGTTCCTGCGCGCGCCAATCGTACTGCGTGCGCCAGTACTCCACGAGTTCCTTCATGTAGGCCAGATTCGCGCCGTAGTCCCAGCCAGTATCAGGGATTTCACCCGGCCAGCGGACGCGGCTGAGCCGTTCACGCAGGTCGGCAAGAACGGAATCAGGAACATTGATCGTAAATGGTTCTGGAGCAGTATATCGCGCCATAGGGAACTCCTCCCTCCTAAGATAGCGGGCTCACTGTGCTAGAGGTTGCGGCGGCTGTCAATGGGAAACTTGCTGGTGAGGAAAACTCCACGCCTCTCAACCTCATGTTCTACAGCGCGTTCGCCGTTCCTTGGGCGCGGTGATGAATAAGGGTTTGACGATCAAATCAAGGCAAACGCATATACAGAGATACATGCGTCCCTTACTTGAGCGTCTTCAAAAGGGCGACATTGATCCATCGGTCGTGATCACGCATCGCCGGCGGCTTGAAGACGCGCTAGGCTACGAGAGGTGCAAGCACAAGCAGGACAACTGTATCAAAGTCGTATTGAAACCGTGACGATAAAAGGGCGCGGCGCCAGCCGGGCGCGCCTCCTACAACCGATTGTACCCGTTTAACGCCGCGATTTTGTAGGCTTCGGAGAGGGTCGGATAGTTGATGACATTGTCAATAAAATATTCGATCGTGCCGCCGTAGGCAATAACCGATTGACCGACGTGAATCAGTTCAGACGCGCGCTCGCCGATGATGTGCACGCCCAGGAGCTGCAGCGTTTCGCGGTGGAAGATGAGTTTAAGCATGCCTTCGGTCTCGCCCATAAGGTGCGCGCGCGCCGTCTCGCGGTAAAACGCGTGGCCGATTTCATACGGCACTTTATCCTGGGTGAGTTCTTCTTCCGTCGCGCCGACCATGGACACTTCCGGAATGGTGTAGATGCCAAATGGGCGAGGCCCAACCGGCGAGTCAGGAATTTTTCCGTTGCCGTAATGGTCTTTGTCGTGAAACGCGTGCGCCGCCGCCAGGCGGCCTTGATGCATGGCGGTGGCGGCAAGGGCTGGGAAGCCAATCACATCGCCGACGGCATAGATATGGGGAACGGCGGTCTGGTAGTGTTCGTTGACGCTGAGCTGACCGCGCGCAGTGGTTTCCAACCCGACCGCGTCGAGGCCGAGATTATCCGTGTTGCCTTGCCGTCCAGCCGCGTAGAGCACGCGTTCCGCCGTAACCACCTTGCCGCTGGCGCAGTGAGATTCAACACGGCCTGGCTCTGGGATCGTGACCTTTGTGACTTCTTCGCCGAAGTGCATGACCACGCCGGCGTTGAGCATGCGGTACAGCAGCCGTTGCTTTAATTCTTCGTCCAGGAAGTCCAGGATATTGGCGCGCGTGTCGAGCAGCGTCACTTTCACTCCGAGGGCGGCGAAGATTGAGGCGTATTCGACGCCTACGACGCCGGCGCCGATCACCGCCAGCGTGCGCGGAATACGGTCGAGGTAAAGGATCGAGTCGGTATCGAACACATACTCATTATCAAACGGAATAGTCGAAGGTCGCAGCGGGCGGGAGCCTACTGCGATGACGATCACTGCCGCCGTGATGGTGCGTCGGGAGCCGTCACTGCCTTCGATGAGGATATAGTGGGGATCGAGAAAGCGCGCGTGTCCATAAAAAACATCAATATCGTTTTTATCGAATCGCCGCCGGACCGCGTCAGCTTGATGCTGCACGACGGCGGTTTTGTAGCGCAGCAGATCCTGCACGCCCATGCGATGTTTTTTGACCGCGCATTGAATGCCGGGGAACGTGCGTTGCTCCAGGCTCGTGATAAAGAGGACAGCCTCACGCAAGGTTTTGCTGGGCAGCGTCGCCGTGTGCGCACAGGCGCCGCCCAACTGCGCGCCGTCCTCGATGACCGCCACCCGTTTATTGAGCTTTGCAGCCTGGATCGCGGCTTTCTCACCCGCCGGACCCGATCCAAGCACGATGATGTCATAGTCGTACAGCGGCGCGGCTTGCGTTCCCTTAACGGTGAGTTCTTGTACGATATTCATACCCCTATCCAGTGTCTTCCATTATAGGCGATTTTGCTTGGGAGAGAGAAATTTGCGGCGCCGTTGCTTTTCGTAGGCTCCTGTGGCACGGGCTAGAGAGGAATAAAGGAGGATTGACTGTGGATAAAGCAAAACGCGAACAATTCGTCAATCAAATGCTGGGCTACGTATCCGGCGCGGCGCTCTCGGGCATGATTTATATTGGCGATAAAGTCGGTTTGTTCAAGGCCATGGCAGGCGCTGGTCCCCTGTCGGTGAGCGAAGTCGCTACGAGGGCCGGCCTGCAGGAGCGGTATGTGCGTGAATGGCTTTCAGCGATGGCCGCCGCTGGGATTGTCGAGTATGATGCAGCAAACGAACGCTTTACCTTTCCTGAGGAACACGCCGCCGTGCTGGCGGACGAGAATAGTCCGAGCTTTTTGGCCGGGTTTTTCCAAAACACGCCGGCCATGGTGAACGTGGCGCCGCGCGTCGCCGAAGCGTTTATCAAAGGCGGCGGGGTGCCGTTCTCCGAGTATGGCCCCGAGTTGATCGCCGGCATTGATCGCAGCAACCGTACTCAGTATCAGTATCATCTGGTGAAACGCTGGCTGCCCGCCATGCCGGATGTCGTCGCGAAGTTGCAAGAGGGCGGTCGCGCGGCGGATGTCGGGTGCGGCAGCGGCTATCCGAGTATTCTCATGGCCCAGGCGTTTCCCCGCTCGCGGTTTTACGGTTTTGACGTCAGTGAAGAATCCCTGGAACGTGCGCGCGCTGATGCGCAACGAAAAGGTGTGGCGGACCGGGTAGAGTTTCGCCGCGTATCGGCTACGGAGTTGCCGGCTGAACCCAAGTTCGACCTGATTACCTCCTTTGACGCCATTCATGATATGGTGGACCCGCGCGGCGCATTACGTGCTATTCGTCGCGCCTTGGCTGATGACGGCGCTTACTTCATGGTGGAGCCAAAATCCGGAGACACATTAGCCGAGAACTTAAATCCGATGGGGGCGATGATGTACTCGATGAGCACTCTGCATTGCCTGACAGTGTCATTAGCGCACGGAGGCGAAGGCATCGGCACGGCGATCGGGCCGAGCAAAGTACGCGAGCTTGCAGAAGGAGCGGGATTCACGCGGGTGCGCCGCCTGCCGATCGAACATCTGGCGCAGGCGTTTTATGAGATCAGGCCGTAGGGGTAGTGCTGATGGTGTTCCCAACTCTGGGAAAGTGGTCGAAGATCCCTTGACCGTCCGCCAGGTCCTGCAGGCGGACGCAAGATATACAGGAGAGGGGCAAAACCTGGCAAAGAAAGGAGCCGTAGGAAAATAAGAGCCTATCCGAATAATCCCCTCAGCAAGCGTCCAGACACTGAAATCCCCCCGCCAGCCGTTCCACGTCTGTCGGCCCCCTTTGGCAAAGGGGGCGGCGAAGGCGGAGCCGAGCGGGGGATTTGCAAAATGCGGCAACGCTACGGGAGTGAGAGTTATTCGGATCGGCACTAAGTCGGGAGCAGCCGGCAAGCCTCTCTCCATGAGGCTTTATATGTATATAGGAGCAGGTTTCTACATGTACTGTAGTTTCCGGTTTGCGAAATGAGAGAAGCAGTGGTATCACGCGGCGTTAGCAAATTCCTGCTCACTAATGGTGTAGGGCTTATCGCGAGAAATTCGCGGGCGGCAGAGGTCAATCAAGCGTCGACGCACCTGTCCCAC